>CAZBIB010000034.1:0-19054 GCA_964491575.1 uncultured Salinivenus sp.
CAGAAGCTTTAGAAAATGATGGTTCGAAAGCTCCATGGCCATTAGATCGATCTAGAACGGCATAACCTATAATTATACGTCGCTCGCCGTGTAGTATCGGCGTCGACGCATTCAAGTGCGTTCGCCCCCAAGGGCTTACCAGAACAAGTAATCCTATACAGGCGCGGCCGTATAGTACAGAAGAAGCGATGAGTGATCAAGGCTCTGCTGCCGATCCCCAGAGACCATATGTCCGTCCTCTACCAGCATCGGCCACGGGCCGGTGCGCACCTTTCGAAGAGGGGCCTCAGCTGTGGAGTCGTCTGCTCGATCCCCAGGACCACGAATCATGCTTCCCACATTCCCCCGCACGCATACCGGTTAAGAGCGACCCCCGTCTACCAGCGACTTGTAGAAATCGAGCGTCTGCTCCGCGATGGCGGTCCAGCTGAAGTGCTCCTCCACGCGCCGACGGGCGGCCTGTCCCAGCTGTTCGCGTCGGTCGGGATCGGCCATGAGGGTGTTGACGCCGTCGGCAAGGCCACGGGCAAACGCCGCTGGATCGGACGGCTCCACGTCATCGCCCCCGGTCGGGTTCACGTCCACGAGAAGCCCCGTCTCACCGGGCACAACAATCTCGGGGATGCCGCCCACCCGCGAAGCCACGACGGGCGTCTCGCAGGCCATCGCCTCCAGATTGATGATGCCGAACGGCTCATACACGCTGGGGCAGACAAACACCGAGGCATGGGAGTACATCGTAATCACGTCCTCCCGTGGCAGCATCTCGGCGAGCCAGACGATCCGGTTGTCCGATTCGCCCCGGGCTCGCTCCACACGGGCCTCCATCTCCGCCCCGATCTCCTCCGTGTCGGGCGCGCCGGCGCACAGCACCACCTGGATGTCGGAGTCGAAGTGGTGGATGGCTTCGACGAGGTGCAAGATGCCCTTCTGCCGCGTGATGCGCCCCACGAAGAGCACAAACGGCTGGTCGGGGTCCACGCCGTACTCCTCCAGCACCGATCGGTCGGGGCGGGGGCGGTACTGCTCGATGTCGATCCCATTATGGATGACTTCCACCCGGCCCGGTTCTACGTCGTAGAGCGACTGCACGTCCGTCTTCATTGAGCCGGAGACGGCCACCACGCCATCTGCATTCTCGTACGCGGTGCGCTCCACCCAGGACGAGCCGTCGTACCCGGTGCCCAGCTGCTCTCGCTTCCAGGGGCGGTGCGGCTCCAGCGAGTGCGTGCTAAGGACCAGCTTGCCGCCGGTAAGCTGCTTGGCAAGGCACCCCGCAAGGTGCGAGTACCAGGTGTGGCCGTGGAGAATGTCGGCGTCCTCGATGGAGCCCGCCATAATGAGGTCGCGCGCCATCGCGTCCATGAACTTGGCGTGACGCTCGTCCTGGTACGGCAGCTCAAAATCTGGTTCGATTCCACGCACTCGGAGGTTGCCGTGGGTCTCGTCCTGCTCGCCAAAGCAGAGCACCTCAATCTCGTGAGCACTATCGTCGAGTGCAGCCAACTCGCGGGTGAGGTACTCGACGTGAACGCCGGCTCCGCCATAAACGTTGGGCGGATACTCGTTGGTGAGAATTACGATTTTCATAGCTGTGGGACTTCGATCTGCGGAGAGGGCAAAGGGGAAGATTATTGCCTCGTCAAAGGAGAGGGAGAGCGCGGGAGCGTGGGGGCATGGGAGCTAGGAAAAGAGAGGACCCCTTTCAGCCATGTTCTCAACCCCCCGCGCACCCGTACTCCCACGCTCAAATAACCGTGTCGTCGGGGATGTCGGTGTTTTTTGGGATGACGACGATGCCGTCGCGGATGTGGTACAGGTCTTCTTCGGCCTCCTGCACGTTGTCCCGGTTTTCGATGGTGCACCGCTTCCCGATAGAGACGTTTTTGTCGATGATGGCCCCCTCAACGTGCGATCCTTCCCCAATGCCAGGGTCGGCGGGGCCTTCCACGAAGCCGCGCTCCTCCATGTCGTGCCACCGGAAGTGATCGGCCCCCAACATCACCGTATCCTTGAGGGTCGTGTTGGGGCCCACATACGAACGAATGCCGACGACGGACTGCGAGATCTGACTGTTCTCAACGAGGCTTCCCTCAGCAATCAGCGAGTCCTGTACGGTAGAGGTCTGAATCTTAGCAGGCGGCAGCATGCGGGCCCGGGTGTAGAGGGGACGATTCGGGTCGTACAGGCTGAAGGGAGGATTCGGCTCCGCCAGCATCAGGTTGGCATCGTAAAAGGAGCGAATGGTCCCGATGTCGCTCCAGTAGTCGGCGAATGGATAGCTCGCCACCCGCATCTGGTCGATCGCCTTCGGGATGATCTGATTGCCAAAGTCGTGATCGTCCGGATTGGCCTCCAGCAGTTCGCGCAGGCGCTCCCGATCGAAAATGTACATGCCCATCGACGCAAGATAGATGCGCCCTTCCTCTTCCAACTCGGGCTCGACCGGGCTGTCTAAACCGTCGAGCTCGTCGTGATCGGGCTTCTCGTGGAATTCTGTAATGATGTCGTTGTCGTCGGTTTTCAGGATTCCGAAGGCCGTTGCGTCGTCGGCTGTCACCGGGATTGTGCCGAGTGTCACGTCCGCCCCAGTGTCCTGGTGGTGGGCCAGCATGTTGCGGTAGTCCATCGAGTAGAGCTGGTCGCCCGACAGGATGAGCACATGGCGGTGCCGGTGGCCTTCGATGTGGGGGAGGCTGCGGCGCACCGCGTCGGCCGTGCCCTGAAACCAGTTTTTGGAGGAGGGGGTCTGTTCGGCCGCCTGGATCGACACGAAGCCCTTGCTGAAGCGGTCGAACTGGTAGGCCCGGGCCAGGTGGCGGTTGAGGCTGGCCGAGTTGAACTGGGTGAGGACGAAGATGCGCGTGATGCCCGAGTTGATGCTCGCCGAGATCGGCACGTCGATCAGGCGGTAGCGCCCGGCGAGGGGCACGGCGGGCTTCGCCCGGAGCTTGGTCAGCGGATAAAGGCGCGTTCCTTTTCCACCGCCGAGGATGACGGTGAGGATGGACGTATCGAGCGACGTGGACATGGCGTTGGGGGCTGGGAATGAGGGGCAGGGCCGTTGGGACTCCTGCGCAGGAGCAACAGGAGGGGTGTGTTGGGAATTAATCAAGAAAGAGATCCGCGACGTGTGATGCAACGGGAATTTTCAGGCGCTGAGGTGCCCCTGCGCCTTCGCATCGTCCAGCGAGCTTTCAGGAGAGATTCGCGGATGTGTTGCCCGGTCGATTGGGAGGAGAGATCGACCAAATTGAGGAGAACCAGGCGGGATTTCTGCTGTCGGGGCAAGGGACAAGGCTGGATGCACCGATGGTCTTACATTCGACGATTTCCTCCCTATGATAGGGATCGGTCACCCCCCTGTAAACGGGATTCGATGGACGGGGAGGTTCGTTGGTCGCCGGACGTACGACTCGCTGAACGGGAGAGTGAGAGCGGAGGGACATCGGCGAGAGCTTCTCCAGGCTACCGGAGGTGGATAATTCGTCCCCGGTCGCGGACCCGTCCATTGATGGTCAGGACGTAGAGGTAGACGCCGCTGGCCCGCCCGGCGCCCCGGAAGGGGGCCGTGTGGCTGCCGGGGCCGAGCTGCCGGTCTACCAGGACGGCGACGCGGCGGCCCAGCAGGTCGTACACGCTCAGGGAGATGCGGGCGGCCTCGTCGAGGGCAAACGTGAGGGTGGTCCGGTCTGCGAATGGATTGGGCGCGGCGCGCACGCCATCTTCGGGCGACATGGGAGGCTCCGCCGATTCCGCTTGTCCCATAAAATATTTGACCCCTCCGCCGTCGCCGCCCGTCATCAGATCGGTGCGATCGTCTCCATCCACGTCCGCAAGGGCCGGGGCGGCCAGAGGGCGGAAGGGAAGCTTGAGGGAATCGGGCGGGGTCTCGAACGCGGCGGCCTGGGGCGTTCCTGTGTTGTCGTACACGGCAATTCCTGCGTTCGTCCCGAGATACAGGTCGGGTGCGCCGTCCCCATCCCGATCTGCAAAGGCCGGGTGCGTTCGGCTCCTCTCGGCCCGGATGTCGCTGTACGTATCGGTCACGAACGTAAAATCGGGGGCCTGCGGCGTCCCCTCATTGCGGTAGAACGAGACCGTGCCCTCCGCGCTGGACGAACCCACGAACAGGTCCTGATCCCCGTCGGCGTCGATGTCGACGAGCGCCGGGGTGGCGTAGTTGCCCTGTTGCAACTCCACGTCGCCGTCCGGGACCCGTTCGAACTGAGGGGACGCTGCCGTTCCAGTGTTGCGGTAGAAGCGGACTGTGCCGGAGAAGGTGCCGAGAAAGAGGTCCGGGTCGTCATCGGCATCGATGTCCGCAAACGCGGGGACGAAGTTGAAGCCGTCATCGGGGTCGGGGAGAAGAGGGCTCACGCGGTGCCGGAAGGCGGGATTGGTGGCGGTTCCCACATTTTCGAAGAAATGGAGCCGCGCTGAGCGTTGGCCGGGCTCCTGATTATTGCCTACCACGAGGTCGCGGTCCCCGTCGTCGTCGAGGTCGACGAGGGCCGGCGCGCTCACCCCGCCCACATCCAGCGACGACAGGAATTGCCGCGTGCGGAGAGTGAACGAGGGCTGGGCATCCGTCCCCTCGTTTTCGAGGTAGAGTAGATTTTCCACCGCGTTGCTCCCGGCGCCACTGCCACCGAGGACGCCTACGAGCAGGTCCAGGTTGCCGTCAGCATCGAGGTCCGCGAGATGCGGCACGTTGTAGCCGCTCGTCTGCACGGGGGCGGACGGCGGATACGTGTCGGCCACGCGTTGGAGGGAGGGCGCGTCGCACGAGCCGGTGTTTTCGATGAAATAAAGACTCTGGCTGAAGAAGTCGCCCCAGAGCAGATCCGGGTCGCCGTCGCCGCCGAGGTCGCCCACCGACAGTGCGTTGGCCCCGTGGCGGCCTGCCGAGCCCAATCCGCGAAGGGATTGAGACTGGCTTCCGCATATGCTCTGCGGTCCCACGCACACGTCCTGGTATTCGTCCGCGACTTTCTGGAAATCGGGAATGCCGTCGCCCCGGGTGCCGGTGTACTCGTAATAGCGCAGATGCCCGTCGAGGTCCCCGAGCAGCAGATCGGGTGGGCCGGTGCAGTCGAGGGACGCGAGGAGAGGAATGTTTTGGCGGTCAGCGGGGATCGGGTCGCCGTCGGCACGGCGGAGCGGACCCTCGGCCCGGACGAACTCGGGTGTCTCGGCGGTGCCGTCGTTGCGATAGTACCGGATGGTGCTGATCGGTTCCTCGGTCAAAAGGTCGACGATGCCGTCGCCATTCAGATCGCCGAAGCGGAACCAGGCTCCGATTTTCAGGTCCCGGAAGTGATCGGTACGCCACTCGAAGGTCGGGACGGTCGGCGTGCCTGTATTTTCGAAGTGGATGAGTCGGTTGCGGCGCTCCTGAAGAAAGAGGTCCAGGTCGCCGTCTCCGTCGAGGTCCACGAGCTGGGGGCGCGGGGTGTTGAGACCGCCGAGGAACGGGAATTCGTATGCCGATCCTGTCGTGTCCCGGACCGGAAACGGCGCCACCCGTTGCTCGAACGACTGGGCGGACGCGCCCTCTGTACCGAGCGTAAGCCCGATCAAGGCAGCAACTATGAAGCCAGCGAGTGTGCCTGGACGATTCATCTGCAATAGGCCTGATCCATACCCATGCTCGATCCGACACTTCCACACTTCCATACGCCGACACATCCACCCCTATCTCCCACTCACGGCTGCCACCGCGTGTTGATGCCTGCTGGCTCCTGGCCCACCTCGATGACGGTGTCAATCTCGTTGGTCTGCGTGTCGATGACGACGACCGTTCCTACATTCTCGCCGGACGATGACTCGTAGATGCCGTTCTCATTGGTGTTCGAGACGTACAGGAACTTCCCGTCGGGCGAGAGGACGCTGCCGTGGGGAGTGGCAAGTCCAGGTCCCTCGATGGTCATGGCGTCAAGGCTCGCCGTATTCAGTGCAGTGACCGTATTTGTGGCCTTGCTGCCGAAGTAAAGCGTCGATTCGTCCTCGGAAAGCTGGGGGTGCCAGGGTCGCCCGTCCACAGTGACGCTGTCCACGAGCGAGGGGGTGGTCGGATCCTGCAGGTCGAGAATTTGCACTTGGTTGCCGCGATCGCCCGTGATGTACGCCGTCTGGCCGTCGGCTGTGATGTCCAGCTGCACGTAGAACTGATGCGAGCCGGGAAGGGAAACGGGCGACTGGACCTGCTGCGTCTCGGTGTCGATGGCCACGATCCGGTTTGTGGACAGGCTGCTGCTGTAGACATATTCGCCGGTGGGACTCACCTTCATCCCGTGCGGCCGGTCGATGGGAACGGAGAGGGGCACCGCGACGGGCCTCATGTCCGAGCGCTGAATGACCGCCACGTTGCTCGGCACGTCGGGGATGCTCAGGGTGTGCCCGGCGTAAAGCAGATCCTCACTGGGGTGGAGGGACAGCATGCCGGGCGACGGAAAGCTGACGGTTCCGATGAGCTCATTCTTCGCGTTGAACTTAACCACCGCGTCGTCCCCGATCAGCGACACGTACCACGCCGATCCGTCTGGCTCCACGACGACGTGGTGGGGCTTGGCGTTGGCGGAGAAGCCGTGTTCAGTGAGATCGACCGTTTTTGCAACCTCCTGCGAGCTGGGATCAATGACGGAGATCGTCGCGCCAGCCTGGTTGCAGACGTAGAGCGCGTTCGCGGGATTGGGCGACGGAGACGGGCCGTTCCCGTCACAGCCGCCGAGCGCCACGAGGGCCGCAATCACGAGTCCACGGATCCACAGTCCTGAAACGGTAATCGCAATGCGAAGGGGGTGAGCTGGGGGGATCGATTGAGGAGGGTGGCGCATCGCTACTGCACGACCACCACCTTGCGCAGCAGCTGAACCGACTCCCCCTGTACGCGCAGAAAGTAGGTGCCGCTGGCTTGCTGACGCGCTTGGATCCGAAACCGCTGAGTGACGCCCGCCACGACCGTTCCGTCGTGCAGGACCCGCACGCGGCGCCCCATCGCATCGTACAGGACCACGCGAAGCTGCTGCGACTCGCGGAGCGTGAGCGTGAAGAGGGCCTGGCTCTGAACGGGATGCGGTGAGGGACCGTCCGCTATGAAAGGCTCAGTGGGCAGAACGCGGACCGACCGGGCGGAGCTCGTCTGCACCGATCCATCCGTCGAGTGGTGTCGAATGCGAAACTGGTGGGTACCGGGACGAAGGTTTTCGAACGGAAACTCGTAGTTCTGAATGCCGGGGCCACTGCGGCCCTCGAAGGTTTCGACCGACATCCAGGCGGGGGCCTCCGGGGGCTTGTGTTCCAGTTCGATTTGCTCCGTCTGGGCCGACGCCGAAATGGACCACTGGACGAGAGCTCCTTGCTCACGTTGGATCCCGGTCAGCGACAGGATGGGGGAGAGGCTGGGCTGAACGACGAACAGGCCTTCCCCAATGCTGCTGATGAGGACCATGTTGCGCTCGAAGAACGGATAGGTGCTCCACGCTCCTTGAAACGACGCGTCGTTGCCGCTTGGGTACGTATCGAAGTAGGCCACTTCCTCCGGATTCTCGGGACTCGCTACATCCAGGACACGGAGCCCACTTTGGTAATTGGCCTGGTACGAATAATTCCCGACGATGTACTGGTTGTGATCGGTCGCTCCGGTGGTCCCCGAAAAGCTCGTCACGAGCTCCGGACTGTCCAGGTTCGTCACGTCGAAGACGAGCGTGCGAGTCCGGTTCACGAATCCCTGCACCTCATCGAGCTCGTCGTCCACGTACAAGTAGCGGTGATCCTCAGTGAGCCACGCCTGGTGGGTGTATCCGACCTGCGGATATGTCGCGTTGGCTATCGTCGTTGGGTTGTCCTTGTCCGTCACGTCGGCGATGTTCAGGGCTGTCTCATTGGCGTTGAAGCACACCTCACTGTCCTGATACTCTGAATCCGGGCCTTCGTAGTTCACGCACTGCGCGTCGTGGGTGTAGCCCGTTCCGGACCGCCCCGTGGACGGGTCGGAAAAACATCCGGCGAAGGTGGGTGTCGTCGGATCCTGAATGTTGACCATGTGGAGGCCGCCGCCGCAGGTCGTGCCCACGCCGTTGCCCCCTACGATGTAGGCAAATTCGCTTTCAGGATTGATGACGACGTTGTGAGCTGCCTCGACGCCGTCGTAGTGCGCCGTCTCGGCGAAGGTCACGGGCCGTTCCTCGGGCTCCACGTCTCGAAGCTGAGTCAGGTCGAAGACCTGCATGCCGTGCCCGGAAGCCTCGCTCACGATGAAGGCGTGGTCCTCGTACACCTTCACGTCGCGCCAGTTGCTCGACCCCGAATGGCTGCGGAGTTCTCCCAAGTAGACCGGCTCGGTCGGGGTGCTTACGTCCACGAACGCCGTGCCGTCGGTCCGGCCGACCAGGGCGTACTCGGTGCCGGTTTGCGGGTCGGTCCAGCCCCACACGTCGTTGATTTCAGTTTGAGGGGTCCCGCCCAGGTCATTAATCGCGAGAAATGAGAGCAGATTGACGTTCTCGCACGGGTACTGGTCGGCGGTTCCGTCGTCGCACGCCATCGTGCCGCCGGTGATGGACGGTTGTGCCTGTGCGGGTTGGAGCCCGATGCCCATCACGGCGCCGAGCAGGCAGAGGACAGCAATACCCAAAAGGGGGGGAGCGGTGCGCAAGCGGGACAGGGACGACACGGATTGAAGCGTCCAGACGGTACGACGAAAGTACGACGACAGCGGGTTTTGCTTCGGCAGTTCCGCCTCTCCAGCTGCCCCTGCAATTTGTTGCCGGAGAGAAAGATCCGCCGGTCGATTGACGGAGTGGTTTGTCTCGTGCACCCTCCGCGGCTGCGGCGTCAGGCCCGTGTCCGCCCTGGCTCAGGTTCCATTGCGCTCGACGAAGTATTTCTCCTCGTGGATGGCGTCTTCGTCGAACCCAGCCCGTTGGAGGATGCCCTGCGCCTTCTCGATCATCTTCGGGTGGCCGCAGGTATAGGCGGCAGTGTCGTCCGGTGCAAACGGCGTCGCGTCCAGGTACTTTCGTAGAACATCCTCCACCCGTCCGCACTCCCCGGTCCACTCCGGGTCCTCCCAGGGGCGGCTCACGGTCGGCACGTACTCGAACCACTCGACCTGCTCGGCGAGGGACGTGAGCTCATCGAGGTAGGTGCCTAGTTCCCAGGAGCGGCTCGCCCCGTGCAGCACCATCATGGGCTCGGGCGCGTCCAGGGTGCCGGTCCGCAGAGCCCGCAACTGATCGCGGACAATGCTGACGTAGGGGCCCACGCCGGTCACTGTTGCCGCCATGAGGTGGTAGGAGCAACTGGGATCGAGCGTGAACCGGCCCACAATTTTGTCTCGCATCCAGACCTCCGCGCCCTGCTCCAGGTCCCAGAGCCTCGATGTCAGGTCTCCTTCTTCGACGCGTTCGATGAAGAATTCCACCTCCGTCTTGCCGGGGGCGGAGGCCACCGAGTAGGGGCGGAGGAGGGGGCGGTCGTTGCTGTCGTCCATCAGCCCGATGGTGGCGTACTGCCCGGGCGTAAAGTCGATGGGCTCGTCGGCGCGAAGGCGAAAGACGGCCAGCTCCTCCGAAAAGTCCACCCGTTCCAGCAGCGTAAGCCGGCTGTACCGAGAAGCGTCCATCCCACGCGCAACAGCTTCTTGTAAAAGTTAAGCACAGGTCTTGTCCTGAAGAGGCCGCCGTGGAGATCCTCGGTCCAAAGACGCCGTAGGGCGTTCCTCCACAGCATTCATGCTACCGACAGTTGCAGATCTGGTTTTCCCAGGCATCCTCTCCGAAGACCGGCAAACGCCGCGAAGCGTTACTTGTCCTCAAGCAACCGCCCAATGAGGTCGACCGACGACACATCGTCCGCTTCGGCGTTGAAGCTGGGGACGATGCGGTGCCGGAGGACGGGGACGGCCATCCGGCGGATGTCGTCCTCGACGGGGGTCATGCGTCCTTCGAGGGCCGAGAGCGTCTTTGCGCCCAGGACGAGGTACTGCGACGCCCGCGGCCCCGCTCCGTAGCTCAGATAGTTCTCGATAAAATCGGGGGCAGCGTCGGACTCGGGGCGGGTGCGGGTGACCAGCTGCACCGCGTACTCGATGACGTTGTCGGCCACCGGAATCTGCTGCACGAAGTCCTGGTAGGTTTGCAGCTCCTCGGCCGACATCACCGGGCTCACGTCGGCGAGGGGGCCGGACGTGGTGCTCCGAACCACCTCGGTCTCCTCGTCGAACGACGGGTAGTCGAGCCACAGGTTCAGCATGAAGCGGTCAAGTTGCGCTTCTGGCAGGGGATAGGTGCCCTCCTGCTCGATCGGATTTTGCGTGGCGAGCACAAAGAATGGATCGCTGAGCATGTGCGTCTCGCCCGCTGCCGTCACGTGCTGCTCCTGCATGGCCTCCAGCAGGGCGGCCTGCGTCTTGGGGGGCGTACGATTGATCTCGTCGGCAAGGATGACGTTGGCGAAGATGGGGCCCGCCGCAAACTCGAAGTGGCGCCCGTCGTGGGTTTCCTGAATGATCTCCGTGCCCGTAATGTCGCTGGGCATCAGGTCCGGGGTGAATTGGATGCGGCTAAAGTCCAGGTCCAGCGCCCCGGCGAGGGTGCGCACGAGGAGCGTCTTGGCGAGGCCGGGCACCCCGATCAGGAGGGTGTGGCCCCGGGCCATGAGGCAGACCACCACCATCTCGATGATGTCCTCCTGCCCGACGATGACCTTGCCAATTTCGTTGCGGAGGCGGTCGTACGCCTCACTGAGTTCGTCGAGGATTTCAGGGTCCTGCGGCGGCGAAGAGGGAGAAGAGGGCATCGGGGCGGGGAGCAGTCTCAGAGGCCCGGCTCGTCGGAGTGGGCCGGGGCGAAGGGCGGGAGGGAACAGACGGAGGCAGAATTAGCGGCGCATCGCCGTCAGTTCCGCTTTGGAGATGCGGACGTCCACGTAGATTTCGTCCTGAAGCTGATTGATCCACTCGCGCATCTTTCGGCTTCGCTTGTCGCGGAGGGCGAGTTGTCGAATGCGCTCGTAGTCCTTTTCGAGATTCACCCGGTGGGCCGGAACGCGACGCTCAAGGAGGACGATGTGGTAGGCTTGCTCCTCGTTCAGCAACTGCACCTTGGCCGGCTTGCTGATGTCGTCCGGCTCCAGCTTTCGAATGGTCTGTTGCCAGGAGGGACCGAGGCGACTCAGCACGAGGTCGCGCGTGCCGGATTGCGGATCGGTGACGCGACCTCCATTCTCGGCGGTTCGCTCCTCTTCCGAGTGGCGGCGTGCCATCAGTTCGAAGGGGACGTCCGGATTGTTGAGGAGCGTGTCGCGGACAGCGCTCAGATACTCCTTCGCCCGGCTTCCGCTCGGCGAATCGGGCTTGATGAGGATGTGGTGCAGGTCGACGGTGCTTCCGTCCTTCGAGTCGATGCGGAGAATGTGGTAGCCGTTCTGCTGCTCGTTGTAAAAGACCTGCGAGACCTTGCCGACCGGCGTGCGTGCGGCGACGGCGGCGAACTCGGGGACGAGGTCGTCTAGGTTGACGTTGTTGAGGGCGCCGGACGCTGTGCCGGCGGCGCTGGGGGCCGAATACTGGCGAGCCATGGCCTCAAAGGATGCGCCCTCGTTGACGATCGAGTCACGGATGGAGGTGATCAGCGATTTGGCCTCCTGGCGGGCCTCCTGCGTGGGCTTCGGGTAGCGCACGATGTGGGAGAGCCGAACGGTCTTCGGAAGGCGAGGCAGGGAATCCTGAGGAATTTCCTCGAACCACTGGCGGACTTCGCTGGGCGTGATGTTGATGCTTTGCATGCGCTTCTGACGCAGTTTCTGCGCCAGGATTTGCCCCCGGAGGTCCTCCCGGAACTGTTCCTTGATTTCGAGAATGCTCTTGCCGTAGGCCTGCTCCAGCCGTTCCTGCCCTCCCGCGCGCTGCTGCAACCGTTCAATCCGCTGGTTGAGCTGGTTGGTCAGCTGCTGGTCGGACACAGTGATGGTCGTGTCGCGCCGCGCCTTCTCGGCCAGGAGGGTCTGGTCGACCAGCTGCTGAAGCGAGTTCATCCACAGGTCGTGGGAGTACGAGACGTTTTGCTGCTGGGTCTGCCGGCGCACGAGCTGATCGACCTCAGACTTGAGGATGATGTTGTCGCCGACAACGGCCGCGATCTGATCCACCACGCGGTCATTCTGGGCGTGCACGGGCGGCGCGGCCAGGCCCATGATGAGGAGCACGAGGGCTCCAAGGAGAGGGCCTCCGATGGAAGACAGGGACGGAGGGAATGCGGAAACGCGGAGGGACATGCGGGGAAAGCACGAGTTCGAAGAACGACGAGCAAGCCGCGGTGGGGCGGTGGCTCAGGGCGTCTCAATCGCACCGCTGGCCTGCGCTTGGCTACGGAGGCGTTGAACCTCGTGGGCATACATCTGTTTCCGGGCGCGAATGCGGAGGCGGCGGCGGATTTCGGGCTCGATCCACTTCAGCTTCGGGTCCGCTCCCTCCGGAAGGCGGCGGTCGAGTCGGAAGACGTGATACTGGCCGTTGGCTTCCAAAACTGGGGCAGTGTCCCCTTCCTCCAGCTGGCCGAGCGCCTCTTCAAGAAACGGGAGCTGCTGCGTCAGGCGGCTCACGGGCAGGAAGCGCTGAGACAGTCGGTAGGCTCGGGTGGTGTCTGCGGCGTGGGTTCGTACGAGACTCCTCCAGGTGGAGTCAGATTGGGAGGAGAACGTGCGGAGATTCTGCCGGACGGTTTGTGCCGCCGTGCGGCGAGCAGTGGTCAGGTACCGGACGCGCACGTAGGGCTCGCGGAGGCTCAGTTGCTCCTTGTGCCGCTCAAAGTAGGTGCGCACCTCCGAGGGGGAGGGCGACCGGTCCGTCTCTTTGTAGAACCGAGTTTTCAGGGCCGAGACGAGGATCGACCGTCGCTGGCGCTCCAGTCGCTGCTGTACGGAATCGACCGATTGGAGATTGAGTCGCTCGGCCTCCCGGTGCAGGAGCGTGCGGGTGACCCACTGATCGATGACCTGCTGACGCGCCGCCGTGGAGTCGCGCGTGGGCCCCATGCCGGCGAGCATGCGGTTGAGGTCGTCCTGGGTCAGGTAGTGCGATCCCACGCGGGCGACGTACGAAGAGGGTGGGTCTTCGGACTGGCACCCGGTTCCTGTGGCGAGAACGAGGAGTCCTCCGACGAGGAGAGCCAGGTGGCGGGCATCGGTGGAGAGGATCGGGAAACGCAAGGGCGGAGGGTCGAAGATCGAGAGTGGAGAGTTGAGGGTCGAGGAACGAGGGTGGCAGAGATTCTCATTATCCCAGGCTGCACGCCCAGAACCAATACGCAATACGAAATA
The DNA here is from genome assembly GCA_964491575.1 of uncultured Salinivenus sp. Taxonomy (GTDB): domain Bacteria; phylum Bacteroidota; class Rhodothermia; order Rhodothermales; family Salinibacteraceae; genus Salinibacter. The sequence continues at coordinate 13,324 of CAZBIB010000034.1, forward strand.
CGCAATACACACTTCGATTCGTATTCTTCCTCCGCCTGAAAGATCGTGACGGCTATTGGGCAGGCGACGGGCCCTCGAATGGCGGGCGAAGGCGGTCCGGATAGGTTTTGGCCTCGTACCGCTCCCGCAGCCGCTGGATCACCCGCTGCTCGTAGGTCTGCTGATAATCCTGAATGACGCTGCTCCGCGCCTCCGCGAAACGCTTCGGGCGAGGGGAGAGGCGCGTATCGCGGACCATGAGGAGCCACTCGTTGTCCTGGGCCGTCGGGCCTACCAGTTCCCCGTCGTCGGCGGAGCGCACCGGCTGGTACACCTCGGGGGGGCGGTCGGTAACGAACACGGTATCGGCCGAGACGAGCGAGTCCTCGGCGGCCGCCTGCACCGTTGCTCGGAGCGATCGGTCCGTCTCGTAGGCCTGCTTGTAGGGAGCCAGCAGAGAGTCGGCGGGCGCGCGGAGTACGATCGTACGGATGCGTTCCGGAAAATGATACTGGTCCTGATTTTGCCGGTAGGTTTTTCGCAGGCCCGCCGTGTCCTGCGTGGCGGCGGTCCAGACCGAGTCCTGCATGTAGCGGAAGAGCAGCGTCCCTGCGCGGTATTTTTGGATCTCCCGGGCTAGGGCCGGGTCGCGCTGGGTGTGGCGGGTGACGGCGTACTGGATCGCCTTTTCGTTCAGGAACGATTCGATGAGGTCCGCGACCGTCATCTGGGCCCCGCCGTCGCTCTGCATCAGGTGCTGCGCCATCTGCCCCACGGTGTAGGTGGAGTCGCCCAGCGTCGCCCCCTCGGAATTCCGCAGTGCCGAGGAGTCGGGGAGGGAGAGGAGCGGGCGGGCGAGAGAGTCGACCGAGGCGGTGCCTGCGGCGTCAAGAAGGCGGGACGTGTCCACCGCGGCCCCGATTCGGGCTCGCACCTCACGAGCGAAAGCGGTCTTGCGCCGTTCCACCCGCGGCTGACCGGTGATCTTCTTCTTGAGGGCGTCGTAGGCTTCCTCGAAAGAGTTTTGCTCCTGCCGACCGGTGAGCTTGAGGAGGTGGTAGCCGAAGCGGCTCCGAACGACCTCCGAGACGGCGCCCACGGTGTCCATGGACGCGACGGCCGAGCGGAGGCCTGGGGGGAGGGACTGCGGATTGACTGTGCCCAGCGCGCCTCCCTTGGAGGCCGACTGGGGATCCTGGGAGTGTTTCCGGGCCGCCGCCGAAAACGTGATGTCGCCGCTCCGGATCTCCGCGCGGAGCGAGTCGAGGAACTGTCGGGCCGCGGCCGTGTCCCCCCTCGGCCGGCGCAGGATGTGGGAGAGGCGAACGGGGGGCTGTGCCGGACGCGTGTCGTGCACCTTGAGGATGTGATAGCCGTACTTCGTGCGAAACACGTCGCTGACTTCTCCGGGGTCGAGCGCGTACATCCGTTCCTCAAACGGCTCCACGATCTGCCCCGCCCGGATGTAGCCTAGGCGGCCCCGGTACCCGCGACTTCTCTTCTTGCGGGCGGATGGATCCTCCGAGTGTCGATAGGCGAGCTTGGCGAACGACACGCCCCGGTCGAGCGAGTCCGCAATCTTTTGAATCGTGCGGTAGGCGGAAAGGGTGTCTTGGTTCGACGGCGTGCGAATCAAGATGTGGCTCACGTCGACGGCCTGCCGACGGCGCTCGTACAGGGTTCGCACCACCGGTTCGTACACCTCCTCCCGCATCACCTGGGGCCGCGCCAGATTCTGACGGTAGTTGTACACGTCCTTTTGAATGCTGGAGAGGGTATCCAGCCCGGCATCGCGAGCAGCGCGTACCTTCAGGCGATAGTTCAGGTACTGATCGAGAAAGTTGCGGTACGCACTGAGGGAGGTGTCGGCGGCGTTGTTGCGTCCGCCCACCGACGCGGCAAAGGCAGAGTCCAGTTCGGTCTGAGTAATTTCCGCACCGGCGTACTGGGCGACGATCGTATTTTCGGACGACGACGGGGCCTCCATCTCCGACGAGCCAGTCTGCTTGGGGCCACTGCAGGCGGCGCAGAGGCCGATGAAGAGGAGAAGACAGATTGCGATTCTCGAGCGGACCATGAACGCAGGTGGGATTGTCGGGAGGAACCGACCGGCGACTCTCGTCTCGGTGTGGTGGGCAAAGATCGCGCCGGAACGTACCCATACTACTGAACCGACCTTGCAGTTTGCAACCGTTGATAGGAACTGCACTCGGGATTGATGCGCAGGGAGGCGGGAGGGACTGCTTCGGGCTTGCAAAGCCCCGGACAATTCCGGGCCGCAGGGGAACCGGGGGAAGGGTGCATTTTACAAATCGTGGTTTTGCAAAATGCCGGCGCCTCTTTCTGAGCCGCCCCATCCACCTTTCTCCACTTCCGGAACTGACCTTCGCTCTGCACAATGGCCTCCGATGCTCCTGTCCGCGTTCGTTTTGCCCCGAGTCCGACCGGCCGTCTTCACGTCGGCGGGCTGCGGACGGCGCTCTACAACTATCTCTTTGCCCGCAAGCATGATGGCGACTTCGTGCTCCGGATCGAAGACACGGATCAGGCGCGCTATGTTCCGGGGGCCGAGGACGACATCCGCGAGGCGCTCTCGTGGGTAGGGCTCGACTACGACGAGGGACCCGAGCAGGGCGGCGACTATGCGCCGTATCGCCAGTCCGAGCGGACCGGGCAGTATCGAAAATACGCCCAGGAGCTCATCGAGGCAGAGCGGGCCTACTACGCATTCGACACGGAGGCGGAGCTCGAAGCGATGCGCGACGAGCACGGGGCGTACGACGTGACGACGCGTCAGCAGATGCGCAACTCCCTGACGCTGGACGACGACGAGGTGGAGCGACTCCTTGAGGAGGAAGACTACGTCGTTCGGCTCAAGGTCCCGCGGCAGGAGACCGTCCAGTTCGACGACGTCATTCGCGGGGGTGTGTCCTTCGACACCTCGGAAATCGACGACCAGGTGCTCCTCAAGTCCGACGGCATGCCCACCTACCACCTGGCAAACATTGTCGACGATCATCTAATGGACATCTCGCACGTCATTCGGGGCGAGGAGTGGCTGTCGTCGACCCCGAAGCATGTGCTGATGTACGAGGCGCTGGGATGGACCCCGCCCACCTTTGCGCACCTGCCCCTCATCCTGAGTCCCGACAGCAGTCGGGGGGGCAAGCTCTCGAAGCGGGATGCGAACGAGCTCGGCATTCCCGTCTACGTCACCGACTACCGGGAGGCTGGATACGAGCCGGGGGCGCTTCTCAACTTCCTCGCCCTGCTGGGATGGAGCCCCGGCACCGAGGAGGAGCTCTTCACGCTTGACGAGATGGTCGACGCCTTTAGCCTCGACCGCGTAGGCGCGAGTGGCGTGCAATTCGACCTCGACAAGCTCCGCTGGGTCAACGAACACTACGTCCGGAAACTGTCGGTGGAGGAGCTCGCAGACCGTGCCCGGCCGTATGTTGAAAAAGAGGGCTACGACGTGAGCGACGAGCACCTCGAGACGATCTGCTCGCTCGTCCGTGACCGCATTCAGGTGGTGCCGGAGGTCGTGACGGACAATCGCTACTTCTTTGAGGATCCGGAAGAGTACGAGGAGGCCGGTGTCGAAAAGCGGTGGAAAGACGAGTCCGCCGATCTTCTCCGCACCTACGCCGATCGGCTGGAGGTCGTGGATACGTTCGACACGGAGACGGTCGAAACGGTCCTCCGCGACCTCGCGGACGAGAAAGACGTGGGAGCCGGGGCCATCATTCATCCCTCCCGTCTCGCCGTGAGCGGCCGCTCGTACGGTCCCGGCGTGTTCGGCCTGATGGCCGCCGTCGGCAAGGAGGCCTGCATTCGCCGGATGCGACGGGCCGCCGACCGCCTCGGGTAACGTCCAGCGGGGAAATCTTTCGGGGGAGTGGTTCGTTCGTATCCACCTGCCGCTCCTCCCGATCATCCCGCTCGTCATCCATGAATCCCCGCTGCTGCTCGCTTCCAGGTGTTCTTGGCGTTCTCCTCGTGGTCGGGGGAATGGTGTCCTCGGCCACGGCCCAGTCGACCGACACGACGGATGCTGCCCTCCAGGCGTCTTTAACGACGGTGGACAGTCTCCGGCAGGCCGGCGATTTCCAAGTTGCGCTGGATCGACTTCAGACGCTGCGCGACGAGCATCCTGAACGGGTCGCCGTGCTGTGGCGCCTCGTCTACACGTGGGCCGACCTCGGGCAGGCTACGGACGACAAGGACAAGCGGACGGCGTACTACAAAAATGCGCTCAACGTAGCAAAGACGGGCCTCGCGACTGACTCGACGAGTGCCCGTGCCCATCTTGCCATGGCGGTGGCGCAGGGCCGTGCCGCGCTCGATGCCGGGACCCGGGAGCGTATTCAGCGGTCCCGCGCCGTCAAGCGCCACGCCGACCGCGCCATTGCCATCGACTCGACCCTCGACGGGGCGTATCACACGCGGGGACGATGGCATCGGGAGGTGGAGGACCTCGGCTTCTTCCAGCGTGCCATTGTGAGAACCGTGTACGGAGGCCTTCCGGAGTCCTCCCTCGAACAGGCCGTCCGGGATTTTAAGCGGGCCATCAAGCTCAACGACAAGGTGTTCCATCACCTGGAGCTCGCAAAGACCTACCTCCAGATGGACCGGCCCGACGCCGTGCGGCGAGAGTTGCAGACGGCCATCGAGATGCCCAGCGTCGGTCCGTTTGCTCCGAGGTACAAGGAGGAGGCGCGCAAGCTTCTCGAGGATCTCGACTAGTCAGGATGGGGACAGGTCTCCCGACTTTTTTACAGCACCTCCGGAACGTCGACAGGGGCGGTCGATGCCACTTCCGAACCGTCCTCTATCGTTGGTTGGACCGATTCTGGCATGCCGTACTCCGCCGAGATTAGTCGCCAGCAGCCCACCGCGGTGCTCTTTTTGCTCGACCAGTCGGCCTCGATGCAGGAGCCGTTCGGTGGGGCCGAGCAGACGGGCGATGCCGCGCCCAGTCGCGCTCGCGTGCTGGCCGACACGGTGAACGATCTGCTCCAGAACCTCGTGCTGCGCTGCGCGAAGGAAGAGGGCGTGCGCGACTATTTTCACGTGGGCGTCATCGGCTACGGGGAGCGCGTGCAGCGGCTCATTCAGCCCACCGAGGAGTACGATCCCGGGACCGGGCTTGTCCCCATCAGTCACCTGGCCGACCGGCCGCAGCGCATGGAGCAGCGGGTGAAAGAGGTGGACGACGGGGAGGGGGGCGCGACGGAGACGCGGGTGAAGGTGCCCATCTGGTTTGACCCGCACGCCAAGAACGGCACGCCGATGTGCCAGGCGCTCGACCTTGCGGCGCAGTCCGTCCGCGACTGGATCGACCAGCACCCCCACAGCTTCCCGCCCATCGTGATCAACGTCACTGACGGGGAAGCGACGGACGGCGACCCGCTCCGCTACGCGCAGGAGCTGCGCTCCTTTGCGACCGATGACGGGGAGGTGCTGCTCTTCAATGTGCACCTCTCGGAGTCGGAAGAGCCGCCCGTGGAGCTGCCTTCGAGCCTCGACGAGGTGCCCAGGGACGACGAGTATGCCGAGGTGCTCTTCCAGATGTCGAGCCGCCTTCCATTCTCGATGCGATCGGCTGCCGAGCAGGAGGGATACAGCGTGACGCTCGACACGCGCGGGTTCGTCTTCAACGCCGATCCGGTGGCGCTCGTCAACTTCCTGGAGATCGGCACGCGGCCGAGCAATCTTCGGTGACTGCGAATGGGAGCGTGGGAGAGAGGGC
>CAZBIB010000035.1:0-18690 GCA_964491575.1 uncultured Salinivenus sp.
TCCAGATCTATCCCCGCGACCTCGCCCGCTCGAAGAATGACGTGGCGGCCATGACCATTCCGGTCGCGGCCGACTATCTCGCGGCCCTTCGTCGGTCCGGCGTCGGCGAGCTAAAACGCCCCCTGGTGGCCTACTACAACAAGTTTGCCTACCCCTTCGCCAATCTCATTCTAGTTCTCATCGGAGTCCCCATCGCCTCCGTCCGGCGCCGGGGAGGGCAGGCAGTGCGGTTTGCCATCGGGCTCGGCATTGCGTTCATCTATCTGTCCATCCAAAAACTGGCGGAGCCACTCGGCTACGCCGGCACCCTCAGCCCAGTGCTGACCGCCTGGCTGCCGCACCTCACCTTTGCCGTCGTTTCTCTGGTCGTGCTCTGGTGGGCCCGGAAATAGAGATTCGAGAACTCCGGCGGTTACTGGCCACCGGACACTTTTTCCGCAAGCACTTCGCTCTCAAAAAATCCCACACAACGCGTCATTCCGGCCTCCGAGCCGGAATCTCCATCAGACTGGCTGCCAGTTCTGAGGAGATCCTGCATCGGACGCGGGATGACACCTTGTTTTCTGGGGATTTTTCGAGGAAGTACAGAAAACTGTCCGGTCGCCAGCGGTTGCACAGAAGCCCTCTTGTGTCATACCATTTATCGTGAAGCTGATTTGGGAATGAGAAAACCCTTCGTCCCTCCCAGCGTTAATTGCAGTGAAAGGCAGAACGGAGGTCAGTGAGCGGGCTCTATCTCCTGCAGCCGTTCCAACAGTTCGCTGTTCAGAACGGCCTTGCCGCCCCACCCACGAACACTTTTTTCTGACTGCCCCCATCCCATGTGGCACGACAGCGTTCTCGGGACCGTCGGGGACACTCCCCTGGTCCAGCTCAACAACATCGGCAGTGATCTTCCCTGTACCATTCTCAGCAAGGTGGAGTTTTTCAATCCCGGAGGATCGGTGAAGGATCGAATCGGGATCAGCATGATTGAGGACGCTGAGGAGAAGGACCTCATTGAGCCCGGGGGCACCATCATCGAAGGCACCAGTGGCAACACGGGCGCTGGCCTTGCCATCGCCGCCATCGCCAAGGGGTACCGGTGCATCTTTACCACCACGGACAAGCAGAGCCAGGAAAAGGTGGACGTGCTCCGGGGCCTGGGGGCCGAAGTGCTCGTGTGTCCCACCAACGTGGAGCCCGACGATCCCCGGAGCTACTACTCCGTGGCCCGCCGCCTGTCCGAAGAAATTCCCAATTCAATCTACCTGAACCAGTACGACAACCCCTCCAACACCCAGATCCACTACGAAACGACGGGGCCGGAGCTGTGGGAGCAGACGGAAGGGCAACTCACCCATTTCGTCGCCGGGGCGGGCACGGGAGGCACCATCAGCGGTACGGCGCGCTACCTGAAGGAGCAAAGCGAGGACATCGAGATCATTGGGGTCGATCCCTGCGGCTCGGTCTTTCACAAATACTTCCACGAAGGCGTCTTCGACGAGGATGAAATCTACCCTTACTTTACGGAGGGTGTGGGGGAAGACATCATTCCCGAGAACATGAACTTCGACCTTGTTGACGACTTCGTGCAGGTGGAAGACAAGGCGTCCATGCAGATGACGCGCCGGATTGCCCGCGAGGAGGGGCTCTTCATCGGGCAATCTTGTGGCATGGCCCTTGCCGGAGCCTTGCAGTGGATGGAGGACCACCGCAACGACCTCTCGCCGGATGACGTGGTCGTCGTTCTGTTTCCGGACTCGGGCTTCCGCTACCTCTCGAAGACTTACAACGACGACTGGATGCGAAACCACGGGTTTCTGGAAAAGAAACCGGACGTCACGGCCGACGAGGTGCTGAACCTCCGGCAGAAGCAGACCGACGTGATCGCCGCGGACCCGAACGACGAGCTCGGCGACGTGATTGAGCGAATGACCAGCGAAGACATATCGCAAATGCCCGTCATCGACGAGGAGCACGAGGTGGTGGGCAGCGTCACCGAAACGCGAATCCTGAACCACCTCATCGAAAACCCCAAGTCGCGGGAGGCTCCCGTTCGCAACATCATGGGAACGCCCTTCCCCGTCGTGCCCGCCTCCTTGCACCTCGAACACCTGTCCGCCTACCTGGAGCAGGATGCGGGTGCCGTGCTCGTTGACCACGGCCCGGACGATGGATACTCGGTCCTCACCAAGAGCGACTTAATCAGTGCCCTTGCCAACGTAGGACAGGGCAACAACAATACGTCATAGACGCCCCCGGAGAGGCCATCCTCTCCTTCCCACCTCCCCACCTTCCCACCGTTTACCGCCAAGTTTCTACCTCAATGCCTGACATTGACGCCGGTTCTCAGACCTCAAGTACAATGAACGCGTCTGAGAAAGAGCAACGCGGAGAGTCGTCCAATCATTCCGTCCGCGAAAGCCGAATTCGCATGCCTGACTTCGAAGGCCTCTCGGGCGCTACAGAGGAGATCCGTGTGGACATCGACGACGAAGCCGACGAGGCCTACGCGAATTCCGTCAGGGTCCAGAGGTCGCCCGAGGAGTTCATCCTGGACTTCATCCGCGTCGTTCCGGACGTGACGGATGCCCGGTTGAAAAGCCGCATCATCGTCTCCCCTCAAAACGCCGGGCGCCTTCAGGAGGCGCTGGCAGAACACCTCGAATCCGTGGACCAGCCCCGCGCTCAAAACGAGGATCGGTCCAGCCCGGAAGAGACTTCCTCCCCGGATGCAACGGCGCCGGAAAACAGTCTTGAACCGGACCCTAGTCTCACTTCGGAGAACGGGCACAATTCCCTCGGCAATTCCGGCTCCCCTTCCGTTCCCACCGTCGAACCCCAGCTTCTTACGGCAACCTTTTCCCGTTCGGAGGAGGCAGTAGACTGCAACGACCCGTGGACATCTCTTCTCGGTCCACCGGATCACCCGTGGGCACACCTTCCCGAGGAGGACCAGGACATGGCAGAATCGGCAGTCCTCGAAGCTCTGAAGGGCTCCCTCGTCACGAACCGACTCGCTTCGGCACAAACGCACCACCGAGAGGAACCCTTCCCGGTCCTGCTCAACTTCATTCCCGTCCGCGACGACTCGTTTGAAGATGAGGAGAAGTGTCGGGCAGTTATAGTGAGTGGAGAGGTACTGGCCGAGCCGCCGTCTTGGATGCTCAGCCAGACCCAGCGGCACCGGATGGAAACTCTCGGGCGGATGACGATGGGCGTGGCCCACGACCTGAACAACCTGCTGAGTGGCCTCATCGGCCACATTGAACTCCTAAAAAATCAGGTCGAGCGTGCGTCCTTGGCCGACTCCATTCGCCCATCGATCGAAACGATCGAAACGACCGCAGAGGACGGCGCGGCCCTCATCGAGAAGCTCCAGCGATACATCCGCCACGACACAAAACAGCACTTCGAACCTCTCGACCTGACGGAGATCATCGAAGATTGCATCACGCTCACAGAGCCGTACTGGTACAACGAGCCTCGTCGCCAAGGCATCGAGATTACGGTCAAGACCTCCTTCGAGGACGTCCCGAACATCCTAGGGGCCGCCTCTGAACTTCGGGAGGTGTTCGTCAACCTCATCCTTAACGCCGTTCAGGCCATGCCGGAGGGCGGTACGCTTCGGTTCGAGACGTTTACGAACGACAAAGGTCAGGTCTGCGTCAACGTGAGCGACACGGGCATCGGGATGAGCAACGAGGTGAAGCGAAACATCTTTGAGCCGCTCTTTACCACGAAGGGAGACGAGGGAACCGGGATGGGCTTGGCGGCCAGCTACGGCATCGTCCAGGAGCACCAGGGCGCCATCGACGTGCAGTCGGAGCCCGGGGAGGGAACGCGGTTTACGCTTACGTTCCCCCCTGCCGACGCGGAGCCGGCTCCCGTCGAAGACCCGGCCCCCACCGAACCTGTCGAGTCGGAGGGCGCCTCGGTCCTCGTCGTTGACGACGACGAGATGGTTCGATCAACCGTGACTCGACTCCTGACGCTCAGCGGGCACACGGTGGACCGGGCGTCGACGGGGAGCGAGGCCCTCTCGATGTTCCCCACCAACGACTACGACATCGTGTTCACCGACTTTGGCATGCCCGAGATGACAGGGGCGGAGCTGGCTCGGGAGCTCAAAGAGGAGGACCCGGATCTGCCTGTCATCCTGCTCACGGGCTACACCGAGACCGAAACGGCCATCGATGAGGTCGACGGCATCCTCTCGAAGCCCTTCAAGCGCGGCGAGCTCGAAACGGCCATCCGGAAGCACGTCTTCTCCTGACTCCCCGGAAAGCGCACCTCGCGCTACTGAATGCGAACCATGAGCCGAGCGGTGTGGACGTACGTGCGGAGCTGGCCGGGCACTCGTTCCTCCTCGAACGCGTGAACGGCATAGTCGATCTGAAACGCCCCGAGACGGAGTCCCAGTCCGCCCGTGGGATACCCCGCACTGAGCCCCCCTCGGACGGTCAGCCCCTCGGTGACTGTGGCGCGCACCCCCGCGTGGAGACGCGCGAGAAAATGCTGCTGATCGTGGCCATATCCCTGATAATCGATTGCGAGGCCCACATCCTCGAGGGCGAACAGCGAGGCGAGGCGGTAGGCCGCCCCCACCCGATACGAGGACGTGAGTGGAAAGCGACGACGCGCCCGCCCCTCTTCCCAAGCTGCCGTGCCTGCATCGACCTCTGCCGCCTCTGCGGCGAAGCCGTCGAGAAACGGAAGGCCCGGGGCTCCCTCGAAGGCATAGTCGTACCGATTGCTCAAGAGGTCGTAGACCGCTCCGCCGAAGGAAAGCCGCCCCGGGAGAGACCACCACGACGGGGTGTAGAGCCCGCCCACATCGACCTGAAACGCGCTTCCTCGTAGCAGAAGGGCAGCTTCGTCGGGCCCGAACGCATCGAGCGGTTTGTTCTCGAACGTCAAAAAGTGTTGGCTCTGGGTGGCCGTCCCTCCTACCGAGAGCTCCGGGAGGCCAATCATCCCTAGGTCGAGCCCGACCGACAGGACCGCAGTGACGTCTGTTCGGCTCAGCAAATACACCTCCGGCACCCCCACCCCCGCGTCGTTCATCCGGTAGTTGAGAGCCGTCTTGGCGAAGAGCCCGCCCCCGAGGCCCACCCCATCGGTCGCGTACACGAACGACGGAAGGACGACGGCCCCCGTTCCGCGAACGGGACGACGGCCCAGCCGATGCGCGTCGCGATAGAGATCGTCGAGCGTCTCCGTGTCCCACTCAAAATTGTCCTCGATGGCCGGCTGGAGGCGACGATTAAAAAAGGTGATCTGGTCCCTCAGACTCCGGCTGGCAGCAGCTTGCATCCCCACTACGGTGAAGTAGGAAGAGACGCGAGGCAATTGGGCCGGATTGTAGAAGAAGGGACGGTCCGGCCCCGGCAGGGCCACGCCGGCATCTCCCATGGCCCGCACGCTCGGAGCCGGAACAAAGGAACGTTCGGTGAACCGGTTGTTCTGGGCAGATGCAGGGGTGAATCCCACAGCTGCCACCATGAGAAGCAGAAGAAGCGTGCAGTAGCGAGAGCGCATACCGGACGAGAATTCAACACTCGATGACGGAAAGGACCGTCCCGCCTCGAACATGCACAGGGGTGAAGCAGGCGTTCTGACTACGGACAATCGATCCGGGCACTCGCGGCGTCCGCAAGCCTCTGCAGGCGCCCGATAAGAACCGACTCCTGGTCCGTCTGCGACAGACGATTGCGGATCTGAAGCCACTGCACCCCTTGGTGCGTAGCGGTCCCCAGCGCACACAACGCGTCGTGATTCTGAGCCAATTCATCTTCCGTCCCCGCACAGGCAACGAGCGCTCGGTTCGGGTTGGCCGCAGAGTCAAAATACAGGAAGCTGCCGGTCGTCTCCACCACCGCGCGAGCGTCGATCACTTCGTTGGCCACCGTCGCGACGGCCCCGACGAGAAGTCCCTTCCGACGAACGCGGGTCTCGGTTGCCGAAAAGACCTCGGCGCGACGCTCCAGGACGCCCGTCACAACGAGGCGCCGAACGCGCTGTATCACCGCCGCGTGGTCGGCGAGCCGGCGCAGCGAGTTCGCGTCTACAGGGATCCTATCGTAGCGATCGGAGCGAATTTCGGGTTGCATCCCATTTGTGCACACGCTTCCTTTGCGGAGCGCTTGCGTTGCGGTCGAGGAATCCGACGACTCGGACGCCCTGACGAGGTGCTCGGCTGCCGCTCGGAGGGTGAAGACATCGAGCCCGCGCTCGGCATAGAGCGCATTTCCGAGCTCTACGCGGACGCGGACATCGGTCGAGTCCTTGTCGTAGGCGCGCTCGAGCAACTGAACCGCCCGGGAAGGCTCTCCGGCGGTGAGTGCCGTCCGGGCGTCGGCCAAAAGGGCATCGACGCTACTTGGCTCAGGAGAGATTCCGTCAAAAACGTTGCAGCCTCCGAGGAGCAGTCCGCTCATCAGAAGAACGATCCAGGCCGTCCCCCCGTCCCCTCGGACCAGCATGCGACGCGCAGGAGCGACGTTGGCCATCGGCCGAATCGTGCAGAAGTCTCTGAAGAATAATTGCGGAGGAAGCCCCCGAGGACCGGCGGGAGGCATCGTGCGGACGCACGTTCACTCCAGGACGGCTCACGCCCACATAGACAGACAAGGATGGTGGGAAGCCTCCCTTCGCTTCCGGCACAGCGCAGACTCATTCCTCCGTCTCAGAATCCCGACGCGAGGTTTCCTCGATCACCCGAGCCTCCTCAATATTCGGGTCGAGCTCGCGGTCAAACGCTTCCTTCGACTCGGTCGCGATTTTGGAAATTCGGCTGGCCGTCGTGTCGACCAGATTAGCGGTGAATCGGAGCATGGTCCCGCCAAAATACACCGTTTTCCCGAGCCAGTTCAGATCGTGGGGCTCGCGACGTTCGGGGGGGCGCTCCTGAGCCATAACGGGACCAGGTTGGTGGAAGGGGCGTGCGGAGGATTCGTGGAGAACTGATTTCCAGCAGACGGAGCTATTCCCTGGATGAGGAGCCGTTTTTCGGGGCTTGCCGCTGGGCCGTTTCCGGCTCGGCAGCACCTGGACCGGACCGGTCGGACGCGTCCGCCGATGGATCGGTCCGGCGCATGACGTCTCCAAGCCCATCGGCGAGCACCTCCCCCACCTGCTCAATCCCCCTCGCCAGCGTCGAGGCCGACGCCTCGATCAGAAACTGGGCCTGCTTCTCCACGTCGAGCTCTTCGAAGTCGCGGCGCATCCGGTCGTAGGACTCGTCGGTCGGCATAGGCAACGAACTGTTTGAGGAGACACTCCGTTTGCTGAATGGTGCCTCAACGAAGATCACGTTGAGGGCCATCACGTGGACGCGCAGTCAGAGCGGAAGGTTTCCCGATCACACACTCTCCCCCGTTCATGGTCCCCTCCTCCCCGGCGACCGATTCCGACGCCACGTACCTCGACGGGGTCGTGACGAGCTCGACCGGCAGCTGGTACGACGTGCAGGTGGAGAACCGAACCATCCCGTCGCGGATGCGCGGAAAATTCCGCCTGACGAAACAGAACGTGACCAATCCGATCGCTGTGGGGGATCGAGTCACGATCCGACTGACCGAGGAGGATCAGACTGGCTTCATCACCGAGATCCACGACCGGACCAACAAACTCAGCCGGCGGGCGGCGGGGCCGCGAGAAGGGCAGGAGCACATCCTCGTCGCCAATGTCGATCGCATCTGGAGCGTGCAGTCCGTCAAGCTGCCCGCGCTCAATCCGCGCTTCCTCGATCGCCTGCTCGTCGCGGCGGCGATCCACGACATCCCCGCGGGCCTCATCATCAACAAGATTGACTTGATGACGGAGACTGACAAGCCGGCGGTGATGGACCTGCACCTCCGCTATGCCGACCTCGGCTACCCCGTGCTCGTGACGAGCGCTACGGAGGGAGTCGGCCTTGAGCAGCTCAGCGATGCCTTCGCGGAACAGATCAACGCCATTACCGGCCCGTCCGGCACCGGCAAGACTACCCTCATCAACGCCCTCGAACCGGACCTCAACCTGGAAACGAGCGCTGTGAGCGAGAAGACCCGAAAGGGCACCCACACCACGACCCACGCTGAGCTGCACCCGCTTTCAAACGGAGGCTACGTTGTCGACACGCCCGGGATTCGGGAGTTCGGGCTGCGCGACGTGCACCCGAAGGATCTCGCGCACTTTTTTCCGGATCTCGCACCCTACGTAAACGCCTGCGAGTTTCCGGATTGCACCCACGACCACGAGCCGAACTGTGCGGTGAAGGCGGCCGTGAATCGCGGCGACATCCACTCCGAGCGCCACGAAAGCTACCTGGCCATCCTGAAGTCTCTGCGCGAGGAGCAGACGCCGAAATATTGATGCGTGATTCGTGACTCGTGATACGTGAAACGTGACTTGTGACACTCTGCCTCCCACGCTTCACTCCGACAGCAGTCGGGACGGGCAGCCGCACGTTTCATGCTCCCTCCCCCACGCTCTCCTTCTCCCACGCTCCCCCTACCCCCGCACCTTCTGCGTCGCCTCGTCGCCCTTCTCTGCCAGCAGATCGAGGGCCTCCTCCATCGTCAGGGCGTCGATGGACTGGTCGTCCTTGAGGGAGGCGTTGGTGCCGTCGTGCTTCACGTACGGCCCGTATCGACCATTCCAGACCTCCACCGGCTCTTCGGTGCCCGGGTGCGGCCCGAGGACACGATCCGGCTCGTTGCGGTTCTCTTGTCCCCGGATCAGTTCCAGGGCCCGCTCCAGTCCGATCTCCAGCACGTCGTCGCTCTTCTTGAGGGACGCAAACGTGTCCTTGTGCCGCACGTAGGGGCCGTAGCGACCGATGTTGGCCTCAATCTCGTTGCCGGTCTCCGGGTGCTCGCCCAGCGTCCGCGGAAGGTCAATAATTTTGAGCCCAAGGTCGAAGTCTACGTCCTCCGGCTCTACGCCCGGCGGCAGAGAGACGCGCTTCGGATCGTCTTCCTCATCGTCGCCGAGCTGCACATAGGGACCGTAGGGGCCGGACTTGAGAAGCACCGGCAGGTCGGTCTCGGGGTGCGTGCCGAGCACCCGATCCCCCGCGTTTGCCTCCTCCAGAATCTCTCGGAGACGCTCTTCTGTCGTATCGCCGGGCGCCAGGTCGTCGGGGAGCGAGGCGGTCACAGTGGAGCCATTCATTTCCCCTTCCACATACGGCCCGTACTTCCCAACTCGCACCACGTAGTCGCCCCACTGGTCGGGGAAGGAAATAGAACTGATCTCGCGGGCGTCAATCACCTCTAGTCCTTCTTCCACCCGGCCTTCGACGCCCTCGTTCCCCTTGTAGAAGTCCCGCAGGTACGGAGTGGGCTCTTTCCGACCCCGGGCAATGTCGTCGAGCACCTCTTCCATCTCCGCGGTAAAGTGAACGTCGACCAGGGGCTCGAACTGGGCCTCCATGAGGTTATTCGTGGCGAAGGCCGTGAAGGTGGGCACGAGCGTGTTGCCCTTCTTGCGCACGTAGCCGCGCTGCTGGATGGTGCCAATGATGGAGGCGTACGTGGAGGGGCGCCCGATGCCCTCCTCCTCAAGGGTCTCCACGAGCGACGCCTCCGTGTAGCGCGAGGGCGGCTTCGTCTCGTGCCCGAGCGGCTCGACGGACTGGACCTGAAAGCCGTCCTCACTCTCACCGGCAGACCGTGCCGATGTCTCGCCCACCTCCAGTGGTGGCAGCGGACGCTCCTGGTTCCGCAGGGCCGCCTCGGGATCGTCGGCGCCCTCCACCAGCACCCGAAAGAAGCCCGGGAAGTCGAGCCGCTTGCCGGAGGCCCGGAAGCGGGCCACGTCGTCGTCCACCTCGGCGTCGAAATACACATTTGTGTAGCGCACCTTCGCGTCGGCCATCTGAGTGGCGAGCGTGCGCTTCCAGATTAGGTCGTAGAGCGCCGCCTCGATGCCGCTGAGGCCGAGCTCATCCTTGGTCTTCATCTCGGATCCGGCGGGCCGGATCGCCTCATGGGCCTCCTGCGCGCTCTCCGACGAACTGTACCGGCGCACCCCGTCGCTCAGGTACTCGTCGCCGTAGCGCTGCGCCACGGTGCGTCGGGCGCCCTTCACCGCCTCGGAGGAGAGGTTCGTCGAGTCGGTGCGCATATAGGTGATGTAGCCGTTCTCGTAGAGCGACTGGGCGATGCTCATCGTCCGGCTCGACGAGAGGTTGAGCTTGCGGTTGGCCTCCTGCTGGAGGGTGGAGGTGATGAAGGGGGCGAAGGGGGTCTTCGTGCGCGTCCGCTCTTTGATGTCGGCGATGCGCCACGTCGTCTCCGGCAGGTGCTCGGCCAGGGTGGTGGCCTGCTCCTCGTCAAGCAGCACCACGTCCTCGCCCTCGGACAGCGACTCCTTGAGCCGCCCCGTGTCTTCGTCGAAGTCCTTCCCCGAAGCGAGCCGCACCTCGTTCAGGTGGGTCATCTCGGCCTCCACGCCAATCCCCTTCTTGGCCAGCTGCGCCTCCAGATCCCAGTACGTGGCGGGCACGAACGTAATGCGTTCGGTCTCGCGGTGCACCAGGAGTCGCACGGCGACACTCTGGACGCGCCCCGCTGAGAGCTTTGGCTTGATCTTGCGCCAGAGCAAGGGCGAGATGGAGTAGCCGACGAGGCGGTCGAGGATGCGGCGGGTCTGCTGCGCTTCCACCAGGTGCTCGTCGATGTCGCGCGTCTCCTCCAGGGCCCGGCGAATGGCGTCCTCCGTAATCTCGTGGAAGACCATGCGCTCGACCGGCACGTTCGGGTCCAGCACATTCACGAGATGCCACCCGATGGACTCGCCCTCCCGGTCTTCGTCCGTCGCGATGTAGAGCACGTCGGCATCGTCAATGGCCTTTCGCAGGTCGCGGACGACCTCTCGCTTGCTCGGAGGAACGATGTACAGCGGCTCAAAGCCGTTGGTCACTTTCACCCCGAGCCGGGCCCAGTCCTCGTCTTTGTACTCCGACGGAATCTGGTCTGCCGATGCCGGGAGGTCGCGGATGTGTCCCATACTGGCTTCGACGCGAAACCCATTTTCCGGCAAAAAGGCCCGGATTGTTCGGGCCTTTGTTGGCGACTCAACGACAACCAAACGCTTCATTAGTGACAAAAAGGTTCGATGTGATAAAGAAACAGAGGCGGGTTGCGAGAGGTGTGCGCAACAACCCATCGGTCAAATTTGGCTCGTTAGGCACGCCCGTCCCGGGAGGGTCGTTCCGAGTTCATCTGTGACAAATTTGTTTTACTCCCAACCTCCCAATTCGATCGTCTGATTTAATAGACCTGTTCCCGCCCATAAAATTCCCGCCCATAAAAGAAGCCCGACACCGGAGGACCGGTGCCGGGCTTGAGAGTCTGAAAACAACGCGTGCCGACCGAGACTTGCTCGGGACGGAACCGATGCGCGGTTACGCCGCGTCGCCGTTGGGTCGGCCCACCTCCAGGCTGTCTTCGCCCAGGAAGTGATCGAGATGGTGTGCCCGTTCCTCGGCCTTGGTCAGCACCTTTTTCAGTGTGCGTCCGGTGCCCGGGTCGCCCAGCTCCTGGGCTTTCGCAATGGTCTCCCGGAGTTGATGAGCAAGGGCTCGCTCGGCGTCGAGATCGTGCTTGAGCATCTGCCGGACGCGGTAGGTCCCCTCCGGCTCGTGCTCCACGTGGGAGAGCTCGGCCTGCGCGCTCGGTGCACTCGTGGGAATGCCGCCAAGGGCCGTGATACGCTCGGCCACGCTGTCTACGTACCTGTGGACCTCCTCGTAATTTTCTTCGAGGAAGAGGTGGAGCTCATGGAACTGTGGTCCTTCCACAAGCCAGTGGTGCTTCTGGTACTGATGAAACAGCGTCCAGAGCGTACACTGGATCTCGTCGAGCTTCGGGATGAGCTGCTCGGCGACCTCCTGGTCGAGCCCGATCGGGTTGTCCTCAATCATCTGCTGGGGACGCCAGGGCTCTCCATAAGCGGTTTCGGTGTTCTTCGTGCTGGTCGTAGGCATACTGGTCGGGATGTGGTTGATTCGAAGGGCTCGGAATGAGGAGTCGTGTCATAGAGCTGTCAGCCCGTCATCAAGATCCGATGACAAACTGACGGCAAATGGGCCGGTCTGCGGCAGAAACTGGCTGTTCGGCAGCAGTACTGTACAGTACAAATCCAGTGCCACGCCGGGCTTCTGTGCCTTCTGCTTCTGTGTTGTAACGGGCGCGAGGGCGGGGGAGATTCATCATCTTCCGTCCTCGACTCTCCTCTGTCCCTCTGTGTTCGGCTCCGCGTATTCCTTCAGTGATCCGCTTCCCTTGGCAGCACCAGACGGGTCAGTCCAGGGAAAAGGTAGAGCGTCGACAACCATCCGCCGGGCACTGCATTAGAGGATTGTCACGTAATCTCCACATTCACTTCTCAAACCTATGTCCAGCAAAGAGGCTGCAGTCGAAAGCGTTGCAATCCTTGCCGCCGCCGGAACGGCTGCCTCCACCGCGGCGGGCATCACAGCCCTCGCCCGTGGCGACTCCCGAGGCGCCCCGGGCATGTCCAAGGCGCTGTCGCGGCTCGGAAAGTCCGTGGGGGGGAGCATGCTCACCGGCGTGGCCGTGGCGGCCGGCACTGGGGCGATCGCCGGACTTGCGCTGT
This sequence comes from uncultured Salinivenus sp., assembly GCA_964491575.1. Classification (GTDB taxonomy): domain Bacteria; phylum Bacteroidota; class Rhodothermia; order Rhodothermales; family Salinibacteraceae; genus Salinibacter. The sequence continues at coordinate 12,592 of CAZBIB010000035.1, forward strand.
ACCGGGGAATTCAGGCCAGTCGGCCATAATTGGCGACGCCTTCAAAGAGCCCCACCCACCACAGCCTGTCACGTTCTGTCCACAAACGAGTGCTCAAAAGCCCATGGCTACTCAGATCGATCAAAAGTACGTCTACAAATTCGGAAACGGAGAGGCGGAAGGAAACCGGACCCAAACGGACCTGCTCGGGGGCAAGGGGGCGAACCTCAATGAGATGAGCAGCATCGGGCTTCCAGTTCCCCCCGGCTACACCATTACCACCGAGGCGTGCCACCACTACGTGGATCACGACGGCGAGTGGCCCGACGGCATGGCGGACGAGGTGCGGGACGGCCTCCGGCACATCGAGGAGGCGATGGGACGGCGTTTCGGGGATCCGGAGAACCCCCTCCTCGTCTCCGTCCGGAGCGGGGCCGCCAAGTCGATGCCTGGCATGATGGATTCCGTCCTCAACCTCGGGCTCAATGATGAGATCGCTGAGGGCTTCACCCGCGCGACGGACAACGAACGGCTTGCCTACGATGCCTATCGGCGGTTCATCGACATGTTTGGCGACGTGGTAATGGGCATCGACCGGTCCCGCTTCGAAAACGCCATTTCGAGCCTAAAAGAGGAGCGAGATGTGGAGAACGATGTGGACCTGACGGCCTCCGACCTGCGGGAGCTGGTGGATCGCTACCAGGCCATCTACCGCGAGGCTACGGACCGTACGTTTCCCGACGATCCGTACGAGCAGCTCGAACTCGCCATCAACGCCGTCTTTGGCTCGTGGATGAACGAGCGGGCCATCCGCTACCGCAAGATCAACGACATCACGGGCCTCCGCGGCACGGCCGTGAACGTGCAGGCCATGGTGTACGGCAACCGGGGCGAGAAGAGCGGGACTGGTGTCGCGTTCACCCGCGATCCGGGAACCGGCGAGGATACGCTGTACGGCGAGTTTCTGCTCAACGCGCAGGGCGAAGACGTGGTGGCCGGCATCCGCACGCCCCACGACATCGACGAACTGAAGCGGCTCATGCCGTCGATCTACGACGAGCTCCAGGGCGTTCGGAAGCAGTTCGAAGAGCACTACGGCGACATGCAGGACCTGGAGTTCACCGTGGAGGAAGGCACGCTCTACATCCTGCAGACGCGGGACGGCAAGCGCACCGGCCCGGCGGCCCTCAAGATTGCCGTAGACATGGTGGAGGACGGGCTCGTAGAGAAAGACCACGCCGTGAAGAACCTCGTGGAGCCGAGCCATCTGGAGCAACTCCTCCACCCTCAGTTCGCCCCCGACACCGACTACGAAGAGGACATTATGGGCGAAGGACTGCCTGCGTCTCCCGGGGCCGCCGTGGGGCGCGTGGTCTTTACGGCCGAGGACGCTGAGGAGTGGAACGAGAACGGGGAAGATGTCATCCTCGTCCGCATCGAGACGAGTCCCGAGGACGTGGGCGGAATGGACGCAGCGGAAGGCATTCTCACCTCCCGCGGGGGCATGACCTCCCACGCCGCCGTCGTGGCACGGGGCTGGGGCAAGCCTTGCGTGGCTGGCTGCGACGACATCGTGGTCAACTACGATCAGAAGTCGTTTACAAATGGCACGATCACCGTCGAGGAGGGCGACTGGATCTCGATTAACGGCTCCACCGGCGAGGTCGTCGTCGGCAAGCAGCCGCTGGTGGACCCCGAGTTGGGCGGCGAGTTTGAGCGCTTTATGACGTGGGTCGATGAGTTCCGCGAGATGGACGTGCGCGCCAATGCCGACACCGGCCCCGACGCGGAGAAGGCGCTCGAGTTTGGCGCGGCAGGCATCGGGCTCTGTCGCACCGAGCACATGTTCTTTGGGGACGAGCGCATCGCCCAGATGCGACGGATGATCCTGACCGAACATGACGACGTGCAGGCGGAGGCCCTCAACGCCCTACGCCCGCACCAGCGGGAGGACTTCCGGGAGATCTTCCGGACCATGGACGGGCATCCGGTGACGGTTCGCCTCCTGGATCCCCCCCTCCATGAGTTCCTTCCTACTGAGCCGGATGCGCAGGCGGAGCTGGCTGGGCGGCTCGATCTATCCGCGGAGACGATCGCGAAGAAGGTGGAGATGCTCGAAGAGTTTAACCCGATGCTCGGACACCGGGGCTGTCGCCTTGGCGTAACCCGACCGGAGATTACGGAGATGCAGGCGCAGGCCCTCTTCGAGGCGGCCCTCGACGTGCAGGCCGACGGGGGGGACGTGCGGCCGGAGGTGATGGTGCCGCTCGTGGCCACGGAGGCGGAATTTGCCGACCAGAAGGCCGTAATCGACGAGGCAGCCGAAGCCGTATTTGAGGAGCGCGGCGCGTCGGTCGACTACCGGGTGGGGACGATGATCGAGGTGCCTCGTGCTGCCCTCCAGGCCGAAGCGATTGCCGAGCAGGCCGACTTCTTCTCCTTCGGCACGAACGACCTCACGCAGATGACCTTCGGCTTCAGCCGGGACGATGCGGGCACCTTCCTGCCCCACTACATCGAGGAAGGCCTTCTCGAACGCGACCCGTTCCAGGCCCTGGACCAGGACGGCGTCGGCGAGCTCGTGCAGACCGCAACCGAACGGGGGAAGCGGGGGAACGACACGCTCAAGGTCGGCATCTGCGGCGAGCACGGCGGCGAGCCGTCCTCCGTCGCGTTCTGCTACGACACCGGGCTGGACTACGTCTCCTGCTCCCCATTCCGCGTGCCCATCGCGCGGCTGGCGGCCGCCCAGGCGGCGCTGACGGAGGGGTCCGGCATTTCGTCCGAGACGGCGGCGTATTAATTGTGGCGTGTTCGGGCGGGCTAGAATTCGTCCCGCCGGGACGAATCTACGCGTAACCTCTCATGTCTCCAAGCCCTGTCAGCATCCATACTTGCGGATGCTGGCGGGGCTTTTTCCTTGCCGATCCTCTCGGACGCCTTCTGCTCAGGCATATCATGCGACGTTAGACTCAGGGGCGAACACGTGTCTACCCGGTAGACCCCCCTATTACGATGGCCATTCTTCATGCCTCCCGATCTCAGTTGGTACGAGGAGTACCACCCCGATTCGATACGTCTCGACAGTTGGGACTATCGCCGGTCAGCGTGGTATTTCCTTACGATCTGTACGGCGGATCGACGACCATACTTCGGAAGGATTCAGAACGGCATCATGGGGTTGTCACGGGCTGGGTGCATCGCGGCACAGGAATGGCACCGCACGCCGGAGGTCCGTACGTACGTCCGATTGGACGCGTGGATCGTGATGCCCAATCACGTGCACGGCATTCTAGGCATCACGGCCGAATCGCCGGGACATAACGTCGCACAATCATATTCCTCTAAATCCATGGAAGACCCGAACGTAGAGACGTCCCGCCGGGACGTCTCTACACAGGGAAACGCACAGAAATCCAAGGACGAATCTCGGTTACAGGCCCATTCGGTAGGGGCCATCATCGGGCAGTACAAATCGGTCTGCACCAAACGCATCCGGGCCGCCTGCCGTCCCGATTTCGGGTGGCAGTCCCGGTATTACGACCGCGTCCTCCGGAATCGAGACGAAGTGGAGACAGCACGCCGATACATTCTCCAGAACCCAACCACCTGGGCGGAGGACCGCCATTTCCAATCCGCCTGAGTTTGGAATCGTGCTTCCATCTACGCAAACGCATTCAGCCCCGTCACGTCCTCCCCCACGATGAGCGTGTGCACCTCGTGGGTGCCCTCATAGGTGCTCACCGCTTCGAGGTTGGCGAGGTGCCGCATCACAGGAAAGCGGCTCGTCACACCGTCGCCCCCCAGCATCTTGCGGGCAGACTGCGCCACGTCCAGCGCCGTCTCGCAGTTGTTGCGCTTGGCGAGGGAGACCTGCTGGGGGCGCATGGTGCCAGCGTCCTTGAGAGTGCCGAGGCGCCAGTTCAGGAGCTGGGCCTTCGTGATCTCCTGCACCATGTCCACGAGGCGCTCCTGCATAAGCTGGAAACTGCCAATAGGCTTTCCAAACTGTTCCCGATTTTGGGCGTGCTGGCGGGCCGCATCGTAGCACGCCATGGCCGCCCCGATGGTGCCCCAGCAGATGCCGTAGCGCGCCTGTGTGAGGCACGAGAGTGGCGCCTTGAGCCCTTCGGCTGCCGGCAGGCGATGGGCGTCCGGCACCCGCACGTCGTCGAGAACAACTTCGCTCGTGACGGCGGCTCGCAGCGACCAGGTATCATCGATGGGCGGCGTAGATACACCGTCCCGATCCGTCTCCACCAGAAAGCCTCGAATCACGTCGTCCTCGTCTTTCGCCCAAATCACAGCCACGTCGGCGATGGTGGCGTTCGTCGCCCATCGCTTGTGACCATTCAGAATCCAGGCCTCCCCCTCTTGCCGAGCGCAGGTCTGAAGGGCAGACGGATTGGATCCCACCTCCGGCTCGGTGAGGCCGAAACACCCAATGGCCTCGCCCTCCGAGAGCTTCGGCAACCAGCGCTCCTTCTGCGCCTCACTCCCGTACCGCCAGATGGGATACATCACCAGCGAGCCCGTCACCGAACAGAACGAACGGAGGCCCGAATCGCCCCGCTCAAGCTCCTGCATCATCAGGCCGTACGCGATGTTGCTCTGTCCCCGACCGCCGTGCTCGGGCGGGAGCGTCGGCCCGAGCAAACCGTGCTCCGCGAAGGCAGGAATGAGGTGTCGGGGAAATTCGGCGCGCTGGGCATACTCTTCGATAATGGGCGCTACCTCCTCCGTGACGAAGGCTCGCACAGCGTCCCGAACAGCCTTGGCCTCCTCCGACAGAAGCGCGTCGATATCGTAAAAATCGGGCCCCTCGAAGGCCGTCGGGCTCCACGTCTCGGGCAACGACGAGGCAGCCTCCGTGTCGGGGGAAATGGGCTGTGTCATGGAGGGGGTTGGAGTCAGTCGTGAGAGGCATACAGCTTGAGATGGCGTCAGTCGGGGCAAAACGCCCGGGGTCTACACTCGTATACGTTGACGATTGCCCCTCGGAGGCATACGTTCCGAAGGGCAATCGCTCGGTCAGAAGGGTGTAGATGGAGGTTCCACCGCCGTCTGATCGGTGATGCTACGAAGGTCCGCTTCTCCTTGATTCTCCAATCCTTCCATGTCTATGCAACGCTTCTCATGTCTTCTGCTCGTGCTCGGTCTAACGTTCAGTCTTGCCGGCGTCGCGCAGGCCCAGGAACAGCCGTCTCGGTTCGGACTCAGCCTCCAGGTGCTCGGTAGCACAGCCAGCGGCGATGTCGGTCCCGGTCTTCACTTCCGGGCCTCTACGCCCCTAAACTCTGACGTCTCGCTCGCCGTGGGCTCCGGCCTGACCGGCTTCATTTTTCGAGGACGCGACGACTCCGCGTTCGCCCTCGATCCCCAGGTGTCGGGCATCGTGTCGTTCTCAACCTCAACGAATCCCGCCCAGAACTCCTATGTGCTCGGCGGCGTGGGGGCATACGTTCCCTTCGGAAATACAAATACAGAAAGCGGCCCTACCTTTAATCTGGGCGCGGGGCGGGTGTGGCTGCTCGATGAGAGTTCGGTGTTCGCTGAGTTCAATCTCGGGTTTCTCGTCGGCGAGGAGTCGACGACCCTCATCTTTCCCATCCGGGTCGGCGTCATTCTCTGATCGGAAGCCCACGTCTTCTTCTGCTCGTTCCCCTCCACTTCCTTTCGGCTCATGTCGACCGCTCCGCCAACTCCGATTCACGCCCCCACCGGTTCCGACCTTCAGTGCCAGGGTTGGGAGCAGGAGGGCGCTCTGCGCATGCTCATGAACAATCTCGACCCGGAGGTCGCCAAAAATCCGGACGAGCTGATCGTGTACGGCGGCACGGGCAAGGCCGCCCGGAACTGGGACTGCTACGAGAAGATCGTGGAGACGCTGAAGCGGTTGGAGAACGATGAGACGCTGCTCGTCCAGAGCGGCAAGCCAGTCGGAGTTTTCCGCACGGTTCCGGAGGCCCCCCGCGTGCTGATTGCCAACTCGCACCTCGTGCCCCGCTGGGCCAACTGGGACGAGTTTCGTCGGCTGGAGAAAATGGGCCTCACCATGTACGGCCAGATGACGGCGGGCTCCTGGATCTACATCGGCACGCAGGGCATCCTGCAGGGCAC
>CAZBIB010000036.1:0-4262 GCA_964491575.1 uncultured Salinivenus sp.
GGTTTCTGCACTCGCCCGGTAGCTCCACTACAGGGCTCGTTTGGGCACCGTTTTGTAGCGTCGACCACTGTGTCTCGGCTTCTCATCCATCCACCAAACAGCTTCTGAGAACAAACGAACACCAATCGCACGGTCACGGTGAAAGGCATTGCCCCTCGGTGTCTCCGAAGAGCCTCTTCTCCTCCGGCAGGACCGGGACGATACAAACGAAACGCATTCTTCTGGACGAACGCAATCGAAGTTCTTGCACTCTCGCCTGCCGATCCTCACAGTACTCGTCAGCCTGTTCGTTCTCGGCCCCTGCGCGGCCCAGTCTTCGAACCGTGCCGCTCCGTCGGCGGATTCCTCTTCCGACACCAGTACCACGACCCGCTCGTCCTCGACGACGCCGAGACCGATTGCCCTCCAGGCCCTCTCTCCAAACACCATGAGCGTGTGGGCGGGGGGCTCCTTCTCAAACGGAGGCCTCATCGGAAACATTCAGCACGCACGAGTTGGGCTGATTGGGCTTCGATATCATCGTCTCCTCGTCCCTCCCTCCTCAGAAACGAGGACGGAGGGACCCACACTGACGTATACGGTCGATGTATTTCCGGCTCTCTTCCTATCCATCCCCCCGAACACGGTGTCCGCTCCGCCGGAAGGCGGGATCTTGGGAGGGGAATCCGAAGCGCCCCTTTACAAACGAGGCCTGGACACATATGGATTCGGAGTGAGCCCTGCGGGACTCCGGCTCACCTATCGGGTCGCGAAGCGCGTTCAGCCCTTCATTGCGGGGAGCACGGGCATCGCGTACTTTATTCAGTCCGTACCCAACAACTGGGGAAAGCACCTGAACTTTATGTTTGACGTGGGGGCCGGCGTGCAGGTCGTCCTCACGTCTGACCTGATCCTCAGCGTCGGCTACCGCTACTATCATCTGTCAAATGGCTTCCGTGGACAAATCAATCCCGGTATTGATGCAAACCTTCTCCACTTCGGCGTTGCCGTTTCTCAATAGCCCCCACCCGCCCCGCGTCACGGGAACGCCCCTCGGGCTCCTTGTGCTCACGCTCCTCCTACTGGGAGGCATGGGCAGACCGTCGCCGTCGCACGCCCAGTCCGAGACGGCACGTCCCATTCAGGCCCAGGACCTCTACCGGATGCAGGAAGTGCGCGACATTGCCCTATCGCCGCACGGGCGGTCCGTGGCCTACACGGTGCGCCGCATCGCTCACGCGGGAGACTCGGTTCCTACGTACCAGACGCAGTTGTACGTCACGCCGACGACGGGGAACCGAGGCCCTCGCCTGCTCACCCGAGGGGACCAGACCATTCGTCAGCCTGCCTGGCACCCCGACGGAACACACCTCGCCTACGTACGGCCCGTGCAGGGGACCCCTCAGGTGTTCGTCATCCCCCTGAGCGGCGGCGCGCCCTATCAGCTCACAGAAACCCCGCACGGGGCTCAGCGCCCGCGGTGGAGCCCCAACGGCGAGCGGCTGCTCTTCGCGAGTGCCGTGCCCGAACGGGCCATCGAACGCCGAACCAATCGCCCCACCCCCAGCGAGCGCCCCGGCCGGTCGCCCGAGGACCTCGTTCACACCGCCCCACCGGACACAATTCTCGTACTCCGCCACGCCCGCACGCTCGATCCGGTGGACACCCTTGACCTGGGACCGGAGGGTCGCGTTCGCCCGGCGGCAGACACGGCCCGTCTGCGGACTCCGAGTGATCTGGAGGTCTCGAAGTCCCTTGCCACAGTGCCGGTGGACAGCCTCGCCCTGCTCGCCCCGGACAGCCTGCACACCGTTTTCGACCACCTGCACCTTCGCCCTGATACGACGACCATTCCGGTCGCCCCGGACACGACCGCTACGCCGGGCGGCAATCTCGTGCAGGTGCGGCGGTGGATGCGCCAGAACCGTCGGCAGGAGACTGCCCTCGTGTCCTCCCGGCTCGATCTCCAGGGCGAACGCCAGCTCCAGCCCTCCCCAACCTATCGTCACCACTTCGTCGTCGAGGTGCCTTCCGGCATCCGAACGGGAACACCGCCGCGCCCCAAGGCCCGGTCCGTCACGAAGGACTATCGCTCCTACGGCCAGGCTGAGTGGCTGCCGGGCAGCGGACAAATCGTCGTGAGCGGAATGCCTTCCCCCTCCCGTCATCCCGACCGCGTGCAGCAGCGAAACCTGTACGTAGTGGATCTGACCCGGGATCGGATTCAGCGCCTGCTTCGGATCAAGAACTACGCCCTCACGGCCCCGGACGTCACAGCCGACGGCACCACGATTGCGTTCCGGGCGCAGGCGCTCTCGGACACGAGCGACGAGCAGACCGAAATTGGACTCTTCGCACTCGACGGCCGCTCCCAGCCGCGGTTCATCACGAGCACGCTCGATCGGGACGTGGGCCCCTTCCAATGGTCGCCTGAGGGATGGTACCTCTACGCCACAGCCCCGTCGCGTGGAGAGCGCCCGCTCTACCGCTTCAATCCCTTCGCTCGGGACACGAGTGCGCAGGAGAGCCCTCCTCAAATGACCCCAGATCAGCCAACCTCGCGGGACGACTTTGTCTTTGATTCGACGATGGTTCGCCCCGCCGAATATGAGCAAATGACGACCGAAATGCGGGCCGTCCACGCCTTCGACGCAACCAGCGCCTCGGTCATTTACACCGCGACCGATCCTACCACGCCCTCGGCCCTCTACACCAATACCGTCAGCTTCAACAACGAGCAACCGCTCGCAACCCCCAACGCGGACTGGTTGGCTCAGCGGCGCGTCGCAACGCCGGAGCGCACGACGGTGTCTCGCGACAGCCTCGCCATCACGGGCTGGATGACGCGTCCGAGCTCCCCCAATACCAAACGGCATCCCCTGCTCGTGCAGGTGCGAGGCGGCCCGCCTGAATTGAATGATCCATACGGACCCGAAACGTGGTTCGAGCGCCAGTATCTTGCAGGGCGAGGCCTCGGTCTCCTTGAGGTGTTCCCCCGCGGCTCCGCCGGGTTCGGGACGGCCTTCCGACGCGCCAACGATCGGAACTGGGGACCGGGCCCCGCCCGAGACGTGCTTGCCCTTACCGACTCTGCTGCAACCCTGCCCTGGACCGACTCAACGCAGGTCGCCCTCAGCGGCACCTCCTACGGGGCCACAGTTGCGACCTGGCTCCTCGGACACACGGATCGCTTTGAGGCAGCCGTGGCGCTCAACGGGATCTACGACCTGCCCGCGCTTCTGGACGCAGGGCAGGCGTGGCGACTCGTGCCGCAGGAGTTCGGTGGATATCCGTGGGAGGGAGTCCCCGCCCTGCGTACCGATTCTTCGATGTTCTCTGCCGTTCCCCTCCCGTCGGCACGATCGCAAGACACCCTGCGTTCTGCACGATTGCAGGACTCCCCGCGTGCCGCCCTCCACCGCAACTCACCGACCACGTACGCGGACCAGATCAACACGCCCCTGCTCCTCCTCCAGGGCGGCACCGATCGGCGCGTGGGCCTCTCTCAAAGCGAGCGCCTCTACAAGCGCCTCAAGATTCTGGAACGGCCCGTCGAGTACGTGCACTACCCCGGCGTGGGGCACGACCTATCGGCCTCCGCGACGCCCACCCAGCGCCTCGACCGCCTCGTGCGGACCTACGAGTTCCTCGCCCGCTTCCTCGACCTTTCCGAAGCGTCCGACCAGCCTCTTTCAACCGACGCCGCCCGTCCATGAGGTGCCCAGGTCAGTCAGCCGTCGAGGGGGTGCGATGTTTGAATCTGGTGGAGAAAAAGGTACGCGCCGAGCGCGATGAACAGGTAAAAGTCCAGCACGCGCCAGACGAGCAGCGTGGGCGCCATCAGGGTCTCGGGCATGAGGGGACCGATGAAGAGGGCGTACAGCCCTTCCAGCCCCCCGGAGCCACCGGGAGTCGGCATGACGAGGCCGACGAGCATCGTGGCGGCCGACCGCAGAAAGAGCAACACTGCGTCCGCCGCGTGCAGGCTCCGGACGATGAAAAAGACGATCGCGTACCGCGAGAGCCAGATGCCCGCCGTCAGGAGAAAGCCCCACCCATAAAACGAGAAGGGCTGGCTGCCGAGCCGCTTGGCGCTGCGGAAGTAGGAGCGCAGTTCGCGCATCCCGTGCTCCCGGAAGCGGCGCATCAGAGGCCACTGAAGGCCCCAGTCCCCCAGTTCTACGAGAGCGCGTGGCCGAATCAAGGTGAAATAGGCGAAGGCGACGCCCCAAAGGAAAAGGAAGACGAATGTAAGCCCCAGGGTCCAGGTCCCCCATCCTCCT
>CAZBIB010000036.1:4362-18467 GCA_964491575.1 uncultured Salinivenus sp.
CCGGGTCGAACGTAACGTAGCCGATGATCGCCAGGACGAGCAGGCTGAGGAGGAGCGACCCAGCGATCTGTCCGACGGAGACCGACGTGGGGTCCTGAGAGGCAGCCTGGTCTGACGGGTCAGCGTCCGAGGAGGATGTACGGTTCATCCGTCTTAGTCGCTTGCCGGAATCTCTTGGGGCTCGGACGCGTCGCCGTCGAGGGAGCCGGAAGCCTCAGACGACGGAAGCCAGACCGAGAAGTCGCGGTCCAACAGGTCCGCAAGGCGCCGAACGTGAGGCGCATAGCGGGTCCGAAGGGCGCGTTCGAGTGCCGGATCGAGGGTGGGCCGGTCAGAAGCATTTCCGGTGCTCCGCCGGCGAATGAACTGCTCCACGGGGAGCCGGATCGACTCTGGGATCCATCGGCGGGCCAGCGATCGGAGCCGCGACGGGAAAACGGAGAGAAGCCTGCCGAGCGCGCGACTTTGCTCTTCTCCGGTCTGATTGAGATACGCATCGGTGTCCACCTCCACCGTAGGGTCCACCCCGAGGAAGCGAAAGATCTCCTGCAACGAGGCGTCGGGGGCGTGCGCGAGCTCCTCGGACCGGAGAATGAGGAACCGTTCTCGGGGAAAGCGCGCGAACCACTGCTCCAGGGTTTCGGCGTAGACGCCGTCGGCAAAGTAGCCCTTCCAGGCCTCCTGCCTCGACGCTGGATTGGCCTGCTCGGCCTCAAGGGCTTCTTCGAACGAGAGCGTCTCTCGTCCTTCGGACACGTTGTGGAGGTAATGCGAGTAGGCGCGCTCCACCGGATCGCGAAGCAGAAGCAGGAAGCGAGGAGGGACATCGCCGTAGAGCCGCTGCATGCGGTCGGCGGCCCTCTCCACGTTTCGGAAATAAGACGGCGTGGCGTCTCCAGTGAGACGGTCCCCCGCGCCCGAGAAGTATTGGAGATACGAGTCGAGGTCGGACGAAAACCGCTCCTCCTCGGCGTCAAAAAAGTGGAGCTCCTTCTCGTACGGAAGGAAGAGATCCGGATGCTGGCGGAGGTAGTGATGCAGCGAGGTCGTGCCCCCCTTCGCCACCCCCAGCACAAAAAAGTCAGGAAGTGCGTCGGACACTCTGGTCATGACGGTGGAACTAAGAAAGGCCCGATCAGACGGGAATGCTGGACGAGGAGGAGCGTGGAAGCCTTCCCGGGTTTAGCTTTCCGTTTTGTTTGGACGAACAGACCCTGCCTCCGTTTTCGGAACGTCTGTCTCCTGCAGGAGCTCGTCGTAGTGCTGCACGAGCCGGGCGTGAATGCGGTCTCGGGCAAAGTCCTGCGCCCGCTCGTACGCCGCCGTGCCCATCTCGCGTCGACGCGACGCATTGAGCACGAGGCGGCGCACGCGGTCGGTGAACGCGGCGGGGTCGTCCGGGGGGCAGAGGAAGCCCGTCGTTCGCTCTTCCACGAGGTCCCGACTGCCCGCCGCGTCGGCGCAGACGGTGGGAAGGCCCGACGCCATGGCTTCAAGGGTCACCTTACCAAACGTTTCTGTATCGCTCGGAAAGAGAAACACGTCGGCTGAGGCGTAGGCCTGGGAGAGCGCCTCGCCCCGCAGAAAGCCGGTAAACGTCGTATTCGGAAGCCGGGCCTCCAGCTCCTCCCGGGCCGGCCCGTCCCCCACAATGAGGCTCCGGTGGGGCACGTCATGACGCTCCAGGCGCTCGATGACCTCGGCGTACATGTCGAGTCCCTTCTCCCAGACGAGACGACTGACGAAGGCCACGACGACCTCGTCCTCGTCCATGCCGTGCGCGCGCCGCCACGACGCGGAGCGATGACCGGGATTGAACCGGTCGGCATCGATGCCGCGCTGCCAGAGCCGAAGGCCCTCCTCAATGCCGTGGCTCCGGAGAATGTCCTTCATCGTCGTCGTCGGGACGTAGACGTGGTCGCACTGCTGATAGAAGTGGCGCAGGTAGCGCCAGACGACCGGTTCCAGCAGACCCAGGTGATAGTACTTCAGGTAGGAGGCAAAGTGCGTGTGGTAGGTTCCCGCGACCGGGATGCCGGCGGCCCGGCCGAAACGCAGGGCCTGAAACCCGAGCAGATCGGGCGTGGAGATCTGGAGGAGGGTCGGCTCAAACGCTTTCAGTTCCTCCTTCACCGACGACGTGAGGCCGAGGGAACATCGGTACTCGGAGCGGCCCGGAAACGGAATGGACGGCACCGAAACCAGCGTTCCGGCGTGGTCGAGGGCCGGGTCGTCGCCCGTCGGGGCGAACACGCGAGCGGGAATGTCCCGGCGTTCGAGGTAATCGACCAGACGGTTGAGCGTCAGGGCGACACCGTCGGCGATGTGATTATACGCACCGGCGAACAGCGCAACGCGCTTTCGGGAACGACGAGCGACGTGGGAGCCGACAACCTGCATAGACAATTCTGGGCACGACTCAGTGGAGTGAAAGAAACCGGACGGTCAGGCTTAGGAACTATCTCAAAATTCCCAGCACGTCATTCCGGACTCCGATCCGGAATCCCCCAGATGCGAGCAACGCCGTTTCCGGGGAGACCCTGAATCAAGTTCAGGATGACTTGCCCGTTTTGAGATAGTTCCTTAGAGATCAGTCCTCCGGAAACCGCAAGCAAAGCCGCGAGAATTTGAGCGAACGTCACGCCGTATTGTCGTTCGGAGCACCAGATGTTTCGCACTCCCCAAGCAGAGGGGACTGCACGGACCGCTACGAACCCTCCACGATGGCGTTCGATCCTTGCACACCGGAGCCTCTGATGGTGCGTTCCCCGACTCGTGGGCGGAAACGCAGATGGGAATCCCAAACGGTGACGAAGGAGGTACAGGCGGTTGCAGGCTAAGATTCAAGTCTACCCTTCGAGGCTTGATTGTCCTTGAAAATGTGAATCGGGGCCATTGTGCTTGGGGCGTGGGAGCGCAATAGCACCGAAATTCCGTCCCTGTAGAACGATGAGAATGGGCCGCCGTCGGTAAGATGTGATTGCCCTGTAAGGGAGGTATGGGCACGGAGATGTGGAACCCCCACTGGGCCCTGCCGTGCTTCCCGGTGGGTTTTGTTTCGTCGGCAGAAACGCTCCGTCTGGAATGTTGAATACGCTCGTCGCCCGCCTTCAGGCCGAATGGGCTCGCCTCCGCCGCGCTGCCACGACACTCGACCAGCAGACGACATTCGTCCTTGCGTTCGCGGCACTGCTCGTCGTCCTGCAGTTTATCCTCGGCGATCGGGAGCTCTTCCGCCACCATCTCGCCTCGGTCCTTCCACCGACCTGGCGCGGGCTCGGCAGCTGGGGGTGGTGGTTCGGCATGCAGGGCCTGCTCGGGTTCGTCGTGCCGGCGGTCGCCCTGCGGGCCTTCTTTGCGGACAACGCCACCGAGATGGGACTGGGACTCGGGGCGTGGCGATTCGCAACGGTCGTCGCAGTTCTCTACCTGCCCGTGGTGGCGGTGGGCACGTGGATTCTTTCTGATGGAACTGCCTTTCAGCGACAGTACCCGCACTACCAGCCTGCAGTCCGAAATTGGGAGGTTTTCCTGATGTATGAAGCGCTGTTTCTGTTTTACTGGATCGGGTGGGAATACCTGTGGCGCGGCTTCGTGCTTTTTGGGACGGCACCGGCCTTCGGGGTCCACGCCATCTTCGTGCAGGCGCTCCCCTTCGCTGCCCTGCACGTCACGAAGCCGTGGCCGGAAGCGCTCCTCTCCGTGGTGGGCGGCATTGCGCTGGGGGCGCTCGTCTGGCGCTGCCGATCCTTCTGGATCGCCGTCCCCATCCACGCGGCGCAGATGATGCTGCTCGACCTGTGGTGCACCCTGCGCATCCGCACCGGTGTGTCGGGCGTCGGGATCGAGGCCTTCTTCGATTTGCTCGGTCAACTTGGGGGATGAAAAAGACGAATCGGATCTCCCGTCTCCATCCCTCATTTATTCTCCACCACTCTTTCAAAATCGTTCCGTCCCGATGCCCACTACAGCCACAAAAGCAAAGGAGCACCAGGAGCGGTGGAACGAGATTGTGCGGGATCCAGCGCTTCGGGACCTCCCCTACAAAGTCGAAACCAACAACCGCGGTCAAGTCGTCTTGAGTCCAAATAAGAATCGCCACTCCAAGCACCAGAGAACTCTTCAAAAATACCTCGACGAATACGCGCCGGCGGGCGAAGTGTATCCCGAATATGCACTCGCTACCTCTGAGGGCGTAAAGGTGCCGGACGTGATCTGGACCAGTCCTGAACGCGAGGCGGAGATGGACGAGACTGGGGATCCCTCTACCCTGGCTCCGGAGATCTGCGTTGAGGTCGTCAGTTCCTCGAATACAGAGGAGGAAATTCAGGAAAAGCGAGTACTTTACTTCGAGTCGGGTGCCGATGAAGTTTGGGTCGTCGACCAGGAAGAACAGATCCACTTCTTCGCCGAGGAGGAGCTCGACCGATCACAGATCGCACCGGACTGTCCAACGCACCTCTGATTCCATTGCTGCCCGTATCGGGTTGAGCGTTCCGGAACGAAACGTCAATCAACGCGAAACACCAAACGCTCACCCCAAGTCCCTACAGAAAGAGCTCCACGGTCCCCGTATTCATCACCGTCCGCACATAGGGTTCAAGCGTGGCCGTGTAGCTGAGCCGGAGGTCCAGGTCCCCCACTGACTGCCGTACCCCAAAGCCGGCGCTGGGCCGGAGCCCATTCCCGTCGCTCACCCCGATGCGGTCGAGCCCAGCCCGAATCTCGAGAATGTCGACGGCCTGGAACGACGCCCCCGCGCGCCCTCGCAGGTCGTGGAGGAGAAAGGACTCCGTGCGGGTCTGCTCCTGCGGGCCACCGGACGTGACGCGAAAATCCGGGACGCGCCGCTCCCGAGACGTGTAGCGGGACTCGACCTCGGCCAGGAGGCGCAGCCGCTCCCCAAGCAGGGAATAGCCCGCCCCGAAGCGAAGGCGCACGGGAAACCGATCCGTGTGAGTGCCGCCGCCAACTGTCGAAGTGTTCCACTCATACTTGGCCAGCAGGTCGTTGACAGCGGCGGCCAGGGACAGCCGGTCGGTGGCTTGCACGCGCACCCCAATGTCGACGCCGAAGCCTCGCACGGGGTCCACGTCGGGCACGAGGTCGGATTGGTAGAGCGTGAGGGCCGTCCCTACCGAAACCCAGTCCGCGAAGCGGTTGCCGAACGCGAGAGACAGGGCAAACTCGTCGGTCGACAGGGTTTCGGTGTGGGCGCCGTCGGCGTTGCGGCCGTCAATGTTGCTGACCCCGGCGTGGATAAGACTGAGCCCAATCCCGGCCGTGGGCCCTACGGGCGTCGTGAACTCGAGAAACTGCAGCTCGCGGTCGAACGACAGCAGCACGGCGGAGGCCGAGATCCGCTGTCCCGAGGCCAAGGGCAGAAGCGCCGGGTTGTAGTGGGGACTCACGTCCGCGGAGGGGTCGGCCACGAGCGCGTTGCCCAATGCCATGCCCCGCGCTCCAAACCCGAGCCGCGAGAACGCCCCTGTCCCGGTGTCCTGCGCGAGCGCCGGCGACGGTGCTCCTCCCACCAGGCCCATCCCCAGAAGAAGGATCAGCAGCGCCGAGCGACCCAAACGCTTGAGCAGCGGCGCAATCAGCGAAGCATGCATGAAACAGCGGGCGGTAATGGGAGAAGGCTCGTGCCTCCATCCGGAGGCGAGGCGGTTAGTTTGAAAGGAGGATTTTTCCCCGCACCGTCGTGCCCCCAAGCTCAACCGTGTACAGGTACGTGCCCGTCGGCAGGCGAAGACCCGACGCATCGGTTCCGTCCCACACCACCTCTTGCCGACCGGCGGACTCCTGCTCACGGAGGGTGCGCACGCGGTTCATGCCAAAGTCGTAGATGGTCACCTTCACCGTCTGCGGCTCGGGCACCTCGTATGCGATCCGCACCACCTCGTCCCGTGAGGGAATGAACGGGTTCGGATAGGCGTACGTCTCAACGTCCGGCACCTGCTCTGTGGGCTCCTCGGGGTTGACGGGCACCTCGGTCCGGAACAGCTGCCACTGAGGAGCGGGCGCATCGGCGTTGCCGGGCAGCAGGCGAGGCTCCTGCGCCCGATCCAGGCGCAGCAGTCCCTCCGTCGTGCCTACCCAGAGCGCAGAGGGCGTTACCTCCACAGACCGCGCCGTAATCCCTCCCGGCAACACCTGATCCTCGTCCGCAAGCGCCACCTCCTCGATGCTGCGCCACGTTTCTCCCTGGTCGCCGGATACAAAGAGTCCAGACTCGGCGGCGGCGTAGACGCGGGTCCGTCGGGCGGCCAGACCGTTGATCTGCTCCCCAATGAGGGGTTGCCGAAAGGTTTTTCCCCCGTCGGGCGTCATCGTGATCCCAGTGCGCTGGAGCGCCCCCCCTGTATCAGCTCGCAGGGTGGCCATCCATATTGGGTTGCGTCCGCTAGGGCGGGGCTGCTCGGCCAGCTCAAACACGATCTGCCCGGTCAGACTGTTCGGAGTCCCGTCCGGACAAAAGAGCTGCCAGGCGCGATCCCCATTCGGCCCCACGTCATCAGGCGTCGACCGGTTGAGTCCGGCCACCGTTCCGGCCCACACCGTGCCCGTCTCGTCCACCAGCACGCTGAGTGCCCGGTAGTTCTGGAAGCCGCGGCCGTCGTCGAGGGGCGGGGCCACGAGGAAGTCGTACGACTGAGACGGCTCGATGCGGGTGCTCGTGTCGGGGGGAAGCACGATCCGGCTCCACGTCTGCCCCTGATCGACCGAGCGCCGAAGTCCGCTGCGCCTTCCCGCGACCCACACGGTGTCTCCGCGACCAAGCGCAAGATCGCGGGGCGGACTGCCGGCCTGCTGCGTGATGGGCACTGCCGGAAGCATGGAGCTTCCGTAGGTCACGGTCGTGTCGGCGGGATCATCGAGCGGGACGGGCCGCTCCTCGAACGTCTGCCCTCCGTCCGTAGACACCAGAAATCCGCCCCCTCCGATGGCGCCACCTCCCGCGTCGAACGCGAGGCCCGCCCAGACGGTCGATTGCACCGCCGATTCGCTCTCGGTGGCCAGGGAGAGGACGACGTTGCTCCCGTCGATGAGCCGACGCTGGACCACCGCCCCATCGGGCCGGAAGAGCTGATCCTCCTCTTCCACGTACACTGTGAGCAAGGGGCCCATCCAGAGCGAATCCCCGGCCGCCGCAAGCTCTTGAACGGTATTGCTCGCAAGCCCGGTGGCCGGACGGAGATCCTGCAGGCGCTGGTGGGACGGCGCCTGTCCCCTCACCGGGGCCGCCACGAGCCCCAGCACGAAAAGACACACAAAAAGTCGCCGCATCGGCATTGGGGACGGGTTCATTCTGACAGTGTAGGGGCGACCGCTGCGTTCGACGAGTCTGTCGGCACAAATCGCAATTGCCCCATCACCTGGTTGCTCGCGAGGCTGTCGTCGTCCACGGCAAATACCCGCACCGTGTAAATCTCATTGACGAGAGGCACCGAAAAGGCGAGTTGCCCCCCGTACAGCGAACTGGACTGTGACCGAGAAGGCAGCCGTCCCGAAACGGTCCCTCGCGGATTCGACGATGGCTCGATCACAAACATGACGCGCACCACCGTGCCGTCCGGATCGGTCGCCCGCGCCGACACTTCCAGCGGCACCCGGGCCGTAGAGTCCTGCACCTGATCGGATGGTAGGTCCGACTGGTGAATGCTGTCGGGCACGACCTGGAGGGCCGACACCGAGGGCGGCTGTTGATCGCGATCAGGAGCCGGCACCGTGTCACACCCGCTCCACAGAACGAGACTCCCCCCGAGCAGCACCGCCCCCAGGAGGCGAGCCACAATGGACGAAAAGGAGACCCGCATGCGAAGGCGCATTTCAATCAAAAAAGAATCGGCACGCTCCCCTAATGCCCAATCCAAAACGCCCAACGTCACAGCGTGCTCAAGGGCTGCAGACTAAAGCAGAGAATAAAGATGGCAATGGCCGCGTAGCCCAGCACTCGGCGCGTGGGGGTGAGTCGCTGCGGCCGCATCACCGGTGGGTGTTTGACCTGCACGAGAAAGATAATCAGGAGACTCCACACCAGCCAGCCGGTCCAGCCGAGCCCGGTAAACCCGAGCGTGATCGCCCCGGCCACGCCGCCCAGGAGTCCGACCAGCCCGAACAGGGTGCGCCGCGAGGTCCCGCCGAAGATTTTGTACAGGTACCCATAGTAGATGGCCGCCAGGATGATCCACGACGACCGGCCCAGCCAGGGTCCCATCTCATACAGCGCCCGGCGCGTCTCGTCCATAAACCCGATCCCCCCCGACCACAGCAGCACGAACACGAAAGCCTGCGCGAAGCGCTGGTGCCACTTGTCGCCCAGCAGCGCGTAGAGCACATGTCCGCCGTCGAGCTGCCCCACCGGAAGCAGGTTGAGCGCCGTAAAGAAGAGCCCCAGCCATCCGGCAAACAGCACCGGATAGTGATACATCTCGTACATCGGGGGCACGTTCGCAAAAAACTGCGACAGGAACCAGTAGAGGGGCGTGCTTCCCACCACCAGGATGACATTTCCTTCCCCGGAGGTCGGATGCTCGTCGGGAAACGTGCCGTACTGCCGAATATGCTCCTTCAGCGCCTCATGGCCCGGCAGGTCGAGTAGATACTCCGGGGGCGGCAGGGTTGCAAAGCCGTAGATGAGAGCGCCTAGTGCCACCACGAATCCCGCCAGTGGCCCAGCCACGCCAATGTCGAAGAGCGAGCGGGTGTTCGGGATGCGCTGCCGGATGCTGATGACCGCCCCGAAGTTGCCGATGCCGTTGAAGGGAAACGGGATGTAGTACGGCAGCGACGTGCGCACGTTGTGGTACCGCGCCGCAAAGTAGTGCCCAAACTCGTGGACCGTGAGGAAGGCGAGGAGCGGAATCGCGTAGCGCAGGCCGTCGAGGAGCCAGGCCTGATTGACGGTCACGAACAGGAGCGAGACCGTCTCGTCGTGCGCCGCGTAATAGAGCGGACGATTGGCCCACCATGCAGCCCCCACGTAGACCGTGGACACCAGGGTGAGCACAAACAGGAGCAGGTGCAGCCAGTAGCGATCGGTCGCGGACTGGCGCGGAGCGGCGGTTTGTGCCGTCGGCGGCTCTTGTTCCACCTCGACGGATGGGTCGCTGAATGACTGGTTCGATTCCACAAGCGAAGACGTACGTCGATAGCGAGCGAGATCATGCACACAACTGCCGTCGGTGGCAGCCACGATGTCTCCCCCACTCAGCGAAGTGCAGCGAGCCCCTCTTCGATACGGTCCAGGGCCATTTCGAGGTCCTCCATCGACGAGGCGTACGAGAGGCGAAGCCCATCGGGCGCACCAAAGGCCGAACCCGGCACGAGAGCTACGTTGTGTTCCTCCAGGAGGTAAAAGCAGAGGTCACTGCTGTCTTCAATGGTCGAGCCGTCGGGCGCTTCGGCCCCGAAAAAGCTCGACACGTCCGGATACACGTAGAAGGCCCCTTCGGGCGTGGGGCAGCGCACCCCGTCGATGGCACGCAGGCGCTTCAGCACTGCGTCGCGCCGCCGCCGAAAGGCATCCACCATCTCGTGCACCGGTCCTTTGTCCATCTCCAGGGCCGCCACCCCGGCCTTCTGCGAGATACTGCACGGAGCAGACGTAAACTGCCCCTGAATCTTGGCCGCGGCCTGGGCGATCGGTTGGGGCGCGGCCATGTACCCGAGGCGCCAGCCCGTCATCGCGTATGCCTTGGAAAACCCGTTCACCGTGATCGTCCGGTCCTTCATGCCCAAAAACGACGCGAAGGCGCGGTGCTCGGCGTCGTAGAGCACGTGCTCGTAGATCTCGTCGGAGACGACGTAGACGTGCTCGTAGTCGCGCAGCACATCGGCGAGCGCCGCCAGTTCCTCGGGGGGGTACACCGTGCCGGTGGGATTGGAGGGCGTGCAGAGAATGAGAATCCGCGTGCGCTCGGTGAGGGCGTCGTCGAGCCTCTCGGGGGTCAGGCGGTACTCGTTCTCGACCCCCGTCGACACCTCCACCGGCTCCGCTCCGCTGAAGCGCGCCATTTCGGGATAGCTCACCCAGTACGGCGCCGGCACGAGCACCTCATCCCCCTCGTCGCAGAGCGCGTGAATGGCCAGCGCAAGCGACTGCTTCGCCCCGTTCGAGCACACAACCTGATCGGGCGTGTACGACAAGTCGTTGTCGTGGTCGAGCTTGCGGCAAATGGCCTCTCGTAGCTCCAGGGTGCCTGGATTTTCGGTGTAGTGCGTGAAGCCGTTCCGAATGGCCTTCACGCCCGCATTGGAAATCGGCTCCGGCGTGTCGAAGTCGGGCTCCCCCGCACTGAGGGCCACCACGGGATGCCCCTGCCGTCGCCGCTCCTCGGCCCGAGACTTCATGGCAAGGGTGGCGGACGGCTGCATCGCGTCCACGCGTTCGTTAAACCGGGTGGTGGTCGTCGAGGAAGACATAGGCTACCGATGCGTGAGGAAGTTTATAAATTGTCTTCGCCGATGGCGCTCGAGGCATGTTCTCCCTTTCTCCCACGCCCCCACGCTCCCGTCCCCCATTCTCCCCCTCCCTTTACGCCACCTCCGCCGGAGCCGGCTGCATTTCGAAGTCGTCGAGGAAGCGGGTGTCGAAGTCCCCGCGCTGAAAGCGCTCGTCGCCCATGAGCTGTTGGTGAAACGGAATTGTGGTCTGAATGCCCTCCACCACGAATTCATCGAGCGCCCGGCGCATCTTGCGGAGGGCATGGTCGCGCGTCTTGCCGTAGGCGATGAGCTTGGCGATCATCGAGTCGTAGGTAGGGGGAATCCGATAGCCGGAGTACGCGGCGGTATCGACCCGAATGCCATGGCCGCCCGGCTGGTGAAACGCCGTGATGTCGCCCGGGGCGGGACTGAAGTTTTGGAAGGGATTCTCGGCGTTGATGCGGCACTCGATGGCGTGTCCCTCCATCGGCGGACGCTCACTTCCATCCACGGTCGCTCCCATCGACACACGGATCTGGTGCTCCACTAGGTCGCAGTCCGTCACCTCCTCGGTCACCGGATGCTCCACCTGGATGCGAGTGTTCATCTCCATAAAGTAGAAGTTGCGGTCGGCCCCCACGAGAAATTCGACTGTCCCGGCACCCTCGTAGTTTACGGATTCGGCCCCCCGGATGGCCGCCTCGCCCATCTCTTCGCGAAGCTCCTCGTCGACAATCGGCGATGGACATTCTTCCACAAGCTTCTGATGGCGGCGCTGGATGGAGCATTCCCGCTCGCCGAAGTGCATGACGTTGCCCTTGCCGTCGCCCAGCACCTGAATCTCAACGTGCCGCGGCTTCTCCACGAATTTCTCGATGTAGACCTCGGGGTTGCCGAAGGCCGCGTCGGCCTCGGACCGTGCCCCGTTGAAGGCCCGCTCGAAGCCCTCTGCCTCCCGCACCAGCCGCATGCCGGTGCCGCCGCCACCCGCGGCCGCCTTTACCATGACAGGAAACCCGATGTCGGCGGCAATCTCGTACGCTTCGCCGAGGTCGTTGATGGTGCCGTCCGATCCCTCCACGATGGGCACGCCGGCTGCGTGCATCCGCTCCTTGGCCTTCGACTTCTCTCCCATCAGCCGAATGGTCTCGGCGGAGGGGCCGATGAACTCGATGTCGTTGTCGGCGCAGATCTGGCTGAACTCGGCGTTCTCGGCGAGGAAGCCGTAGCCCGGATGGATGGCGTCGGCCCCGGTCACCTCTGCGGCGGCGATGATGCGATCGGGCCGCAGGTAGCTCTCCGCGGACGCCGGCGGGCCGATGCACACCGCCTCGTCGGCAAAGCGGACGTGGAGGGCGTCGCGGTCCATCGTGGAGTACACCGCCACCGTATTGATCTCCATCTCGTGACAGGTGCGGATGACGCGCAGCGCAATTTCGCCGCGGTTGGCGATGAGAATCTTTTGGATGTCATTCATTCGGGTCAAATAGCACTTTCCATGTACGAACTCTCTGTTCCTGCCTATTGCCGGGTCCCGAAGGTGTGAGACGTGATACGTGAAACGTGAAGGATCGAGGAAATCAACATCACGGCATCACGTCTCACGTGTTCACGCACCAATGAAACCCCGATTCGGACCATGATCTGTCCACCGTGGACACGCCGAACGGAAAATGGACGTCAGAACTGCCTCCATGCAAACGGCCCCGGATCGCTCCGGAGCCAGTATGCAGGGACGAACCGTTACTCGTCGTCGAGCACGAAGAGCGGTTGATCGAACTCGACCGGCTCGGCATCCTCGACCAGGATCTCCTTGACAGTCCCCGAGGTCTCGCACTCGATCTCGTTCATCAGCTTCATCGCCTCGATGATGCAGAGCACGTCGCCCTCCTCCACCGAATCTCCCACTTCTACGAACGGATCGGCGTCGGGCGACGGGGCGCGGTAGAAGGTGCCCACGATCGGGGCCTTCACCACGTGCTCTTCAGCCGCAGCCTCGGCCCCGTCCGCCTCTGCCGTCTCGTTCTCGGCGGTGTTCTGGGCAGGGGCCGACGCCTCGGAGGTTCCGTCTTGCGTCGCCTTGTTGGCCTGGGGATTGCCCCCCGGCGACGCGGCCTGCTGCTGAGGCGACGCCGAGGGCTGCGGGGACTGCTGCGGCTGCGAGGCCGGCTGTCCCTGCAGAGGGGCGTAGGCCTGCTGGGCCATCGGCTGCTGGGGCTGGGGTGCGCCATACTGCATCTGGGCTGGCTGCCCCGTGGGCTGCATGATGACCTGCGGGCTGTTCTGCCGGATGGTGAGCTTGAAGTCATCTTCCTCAATCTCAACCTCCGACACCCCGCTCTCGGCGACGAGTCGAAGCAGTTCTTGAATCTTTGAAAGCTCCATGCGTCCGGTGACTGTGTGCGAAAGAACTGCGGGCGCGGCGTCCTCGGCTATACCGTGGAGGCGGCGGAGACGCGGGTTTCGTACTCGTTCGTCTCGGTGTTGACGCGGACGACGTCCCCCTCGTTGATGAAGAGCGGCACGTCAATCGTGGCTCCGCTTTCCAGGGTGGCCGGTTTGTCCCCACCCTGCGCGGTGTCGCCCTTCACGCCGGGCGTCGTGTCGACGACCTCAAGCTCCACCTTCTGGGGAACCTCGGTGCGAAGCGGCTCCTCGGTATCGGTCCGGAACAGGATGTCGACCTCGCCCCCCTCCTTCAAGAACTCGCGCCCCTCCACCTGCTCCGGGGGCATCGAGAACTGCTCGTACGACTCGGTGTCCATGAAGTGGAGGCCGTAATCGTCCTTGTAGAGGAACTGGTGCTCGCGGCGCTCCACCCGGACCTCGTCGACCTTCGCCCCCGCCCGGAACGTCTCCTCGACCTCGTGGCCGTCCTTTACATTCTTCAGGGTCGTGCGCACGAAGGCCCCGCCCTTGCCGGGCTTAACGTGGAGGAAATCGACGATCTCCCAGAGGTCGTCCCTCCAGATGAACGTCATGCCGTTTCGAAACTCACTTGTATCCGCCATACGCCGGGTGCGATTCGCTTCGTTCGAAATGACAGCGCGTAATATACCACGCCGCGGACGGGGGTGTCAATGTTTCCCGAGCGTCCGTAGATCGCGGTAGTTGTAAATAAAGGTCCAACTGCAGTATTTGTTGCGGACCTGGCCGCTGAACGTCGCAATTCACGCGGGATCTAGCTCACCGAAACTCTTTCTCTTTGCTAAGCACGTCGGGCAGATCGGTGACGCCGAAGGGACCGTGCCGGTACTTCAGCGGCTCGCCGTAGGTGGCCCCCACCGTGTAGCCGTAGGTGCGGGCCCGGGCCTTCACCCACTCAAAGAATTCGGGGTTGGACACGAATGTCTCCGGCTCGTCCTCGTCCGGCTCGTAGTCGGGATTGTGAAACTGCGACTCGAACGCCTGTAGGGCCTGAATGCGCTGCTCCCAGACGGGCGTTACGTCGACCACCATCGTGGGCTCGAAGGAGACGGCCTGCATGTAGTAGAGTACGTGGTGGGGCCGCCAGGGCTCCTGCGGCGTGCCGTTCGGACCGGTCGTCTCGACCTCCTGCAGCCCGCTGTAGTAGAGGGCATCGGTGGAGAGCTCAGAGGCATCGCTGTGGTCGGGATGACGCGACTCCGGCGGGTTAATGAGGACGATGTGGGGCCGGTACCGACGCACGACCT
>CAZBIB010000037.1:0-6498 GCA_964491575.1 uncultured Salinivenus sp.
GCAGCTCGCCGTCGTTTTCCTCCTCCACCTGCTTGACGAACGAGTCGAGGTAGCCTTCGATGACCGACTCGGGGACCGGCACGGGGTGCAGCTCCAGCATCTTGTCGATGACCTCGCCCTGCACCATCTCGCGGGCCCGCTCGTCCCAGGCCGCCTGCAGGCGCTCGCGGATGTTCTCACGGAAGGCCTCCGGGTCGTGAAACTCGCCCTCGGAGGCGCGGCGGACGAATTCCTCGTCGAGCGGCGGCAGGTCGCGACGCTTCACGTCGTTGACGGTGACCTCGTAGAGGCGGTCTTCGTCCTCACCACCGTGCTCGTGCTGGTGGCCGTGGCCTTCGTGCTGGTGCGCCGGTTGCTCCTGCGACATCTCCACGCGGAAGGTGTCGCCCGCCTTCTTGCCCACGAGGGCCTCGCGGAGCTCCCCCTTGAGGCGCTCGTCGTCGAGGAAGAACGTGAGGTCCTCGTCCTTGTCCCCGATGATGGGCGTGTCGGTAGAGGGGTCGATGCGCTGAAGGTCGATGTTCACGTAGTCGGTGTCGCCGGCGGGCTCGTCTTCGAGCGGCAGCAGGTCGGCCTCTTCCGTCCGGAGGCGCTCAAGTTCCTGCTCTACGTCCTCGTCGGTCACCTCGGGATCGAGCATCGAAATTTGCACCGACGAGAGGTCCTCCAGCTCCACCTGGGGCCGCACGCCAAAGCGGATGACGGCCCGGAGGTCGTCGTCGAGCTCGTAGTCGAGGTCCACCAGCGTCGGCTGACCGAGGGGCTCGATCTCGTCGTTGTCCTCGACCTCCTGTTCGAATGCCTCCTGCACGAACTGCTCGGCCACTTTGTAGCCGATCGCCTCGCCGTGCATCTTTTTCACGAGCCCCAGCGGAGCCTTGCCCTTGCGGAAGCCCTGCACGTCCATGTTTTTTCGCTGGGCCTTCAGGGCCTCCTTGAGCTTCGGCTCCAGGTCCTCGGCCGTGGCGTGGATGTCCAGTTCGTACTCGACTGGAGAGGATTTCGAGAGTGTGGTGTCCATAGATGAAAAGACGTTGCGCTGAGCCGACGAGAGCGACCGGAAGGCCAGAGGTCTCTGCTTGCACAGCAGGACCGGTCTCTTCCGGCAAAACATTACAATGCACGGCCTGAAAAAAAGATCGGCCCGAGCGCTCCGGAATTGGCCTCTGGCGCCGGAAACCCCGCAAATCCCGGATGAAAAGCGAATGCCGCTTAGCGATACGTCACCCAGCGGGCAATTTCGCGGAAACTCGGCGTCTTGCCGTAGGAGAGAATGCCGACGCGGTAGATGCGCCCGGCGAGCCAAATCATGGCCACGAAGGAACCAACCAGGAGGCCGAACGACGTGAGTATTTGCCAGGCCGGCACCGTGGTGATGGCTGCCCGGAGCATCATGAGGATGGGGGAGAAGAAGGGAATGAGCGACAGCACGACGCTGATCGTCGAGTCCGGGCTTTCCAGGACGAAGGCCAGGAAGAGGATGGGGAGGATGAGGGGCGTCATGACTGGCAGGAGCAGGTTCTGGGCATCCTGCTGCTGCTCTACTGCCGACCCGACGGCGGCGAAGAGGGACGCGTACAGAAGAAAGCCGCCCAGGAAGAAGAGGATGAACCAGACGATGAGGTCGAAGGGAATCGTGGGGATGGAGATCCCAGCGGCTTCCGCCACCGCCTGCGAGGAGGCTTCCGCAGAGACCCCGAGCGACGAGGGATCCAGGAAGAGGGCGATGAGGGGCGCGGCGCCCGCCAGTCCGCCCACGACGAGGGCCGACCACACCAGCATCTGCGTGAGCCCCATCGCCCCGATGCCGAGCACCTTGCCCATCAGCAGCTCAAACGGGCGCACCGACGAGACGATGATTTCGACGACGCGGTTGCTCTTCTCCTCGATCACGCCCTGCATCACGTACTGCCCGTAGACGAAGACCGCAAAGTAGATGATGAACGCCATTGCGTACCCGATGGCGGTGTAGGCAAAGGTATGGTCCGCCCCCGTGCCCTCTTCGCGGAGCGTGCGATTCTGCACCGAGACCTCTGATTCAAGAATTGAAAGGACGCCCTTCGTGGCGTTGGCGGCGCGGAGGCGCTGCTGTTGCACGACGCGCCCGACGCGGTCGCCAATCTGAATCTGATCGGTGAGGCCCCCGCCCTGTTCGGAATAGTAGGTGACCTGTCCTTTGCCTGCGAGCAGCGAATCCGGTAGCAGGAGATAGCCCTGGTACGTGCCGGCACGCACGGCCGCCCGCACCGAGTCGATGGGCTGGGTGACGGGGCGGAAGGTGAGTTGCTCATCGCTGGCAGCGGCCAGGGAGTCGGCGAGTTGGCCCGTTCGGTCCACGACGGCGATCGTCTGGTGGCTGCTCTGCTCGGCGAGGTACCCGAGGGCGGCCGGAGCCGCTGCGACCAGGATAAAGCCGAGAGGCACGAGGAGCGTCGCCAGGATGAACGCCGTCGATCGCACGCGGCGCCAGTACTCGCTCCGCACGATGAGCCAGATTTTGTGGAAGGACATTTTCATCCGTGAACTCAGGCGCTTCGGAGAAACGGTCTGCGCGGAATTACGCTGCGGCCTCGATGGACTGCTGCTGCATGCGCTCCGCTTCGGCCTCCCCGACGACCTCGACAAAGATCTCACTCAGCGGCGGCTCCACCCGCTCGTAGCGGTACAGCTCGTTGGTGCGGTCGAGGGCCACGTCCAGGACGGTCCGGGCGCTGGTGTCATCCGTAAGGGTGAGTTCGGCGCGATGGGCGCTTCGAGTGTCCACGCGCACCAGGCCCGCTCCCTCCAGTTCGTCGATGAACGTGTCGGGGCCGTCGAACTCCAGGACCAGCGTGTTGCGGCCAAACTGCTGCTTGACGGTGCGCAGGGAGCCGCCAAGCACCACCTCCCCGTTCGCCATGAGGCAGATGTCGTCGCAGAGCTGCTCCACCTGCTCCATGCGGTGGGAGGCAAAGAGAATCGTGCGGTCGTCTCGGCGCAGCTCCAGGATAATGTCGCGCAGGAGGTCGGCGTTGATGGGGTCGAGGCCGCTGAAGGGCTCGTCGAAAATGAGGAGCGATGGGTCATGCAGCAGCGTGGCGATGAACTGGATTTTCTGCTGCATGCCCTTCGACAGCTCTTCGGTCTTCATGTCGGCCCAGTCGGTGGCGTCGAAGCGGTCGAGCCAGTAGTCGGCCCGCTCTGCAGCGTTGGCCCGCGAGAGGCCCTTGAGGGTGCCGAG
Organism: uncultured Salinivenus sp.; assembly: GCA_964491575.1. Lineage (GTDB taxonomy): Bacteria > Bacteroidota > Rhodothermia > Rhodothermales > Salinibacteraceae > Salinibacter. The sequence goes on from CAZBIB010000037.1 coordinate 3,221, forward strand.
GTAGACGAGCTGCTCTTTCACGTAGAGGCGCTTGTAGAGGCCCGATTCCTCAGGCAGGTACCCCATCCGCTGCTGACTCCAGGGGCCCACCTCGCGCCCGTCGTACCGCACCGACCCAGCATCGGGCACCGCGATGTACGTGATCATCCGGATCGTCGTGGTCTTGCCCGCCCCGTTGGGGCCCAGGAGACCGAGGATGCGGCCGGGCTCGGCCGCGAACGAGACGTTATCCACCGCCACGGTCTGGCCGTAGCGCTTCGTCACGTTCGAGACGTCGAGGTGCGCCATGAAAAGCCGAAAAGCCGATCGAGACAGAAGACGGCGACGGAGCAGCCGGTCGCTGGGTGGGACGTTCTTCGCTAGAGTTCCTCCATCTTCTCCGGCGGGATGCAGATGAGGTATCGCTGCTCAATGATTTCCTCATGCACGTCGAAGAGGCCGGTGCCGCGGAAGTCGACGGCAATGTCGGAGCCATTGATGCGCTTTACCTCCCCAATGCCGTAGTATGAGGGCTGGGGGCCGTAGTAAACGAGCTGGCCCTCCGAGAGGCGCCCGTCGCGCAGGGCAGTGCGGTGAAAGGCCGGGACCTCTGGGAGCAGGTCCAGCTGATACGGTGTCGAGGACTCGTTGGAACGACTGCTCATGGCGTTGGAGAAACTGGTTGACACAGCTTTCCTGTACGGTGCCTGCGGAGCCAGGTTCGCAGCGCCCCCCGGGACGTACGGCAATTGACCGTAAAGGAAATGAAAACGTCGAGCCGAGTCCGCCTGGAGGACGGGCAACTCTCGGCGGACCGCCGCGTTGGACACGATGCTTTACGACTCGTCGCCCCGAAGAGCCCGGAGTGACACACTCGACAGTTATTGGTTTGACCTTTCCTCGCTATGCGCTACGACACGACGATGGTCGACCGGCAGGTGGGCCGCAACGCCGAACTTTTCGCGCAGTCGATTGCCGAGATCGACTCCCGCGAGGAGCGCTATCCTTATCTCCGCATTCTCGTCAGCCTCATCGATCAGGCTCACCCGGAGTGGCGACAGGCGCCGAACAAGGTGGAGCGGATTGCCGAGCTCGCCTGTAAGCTGAGCGACGATCAGCTCGACATGGAAGAGGTGGAAGAGGTTGTCCGAGTGCGGGACAAGGAGAAGGGATACCGCTGACGAGTGTGGAATTGGGAGTTCGGAATGGGGGAGAGGTTCGGGAGTATGAGGGGAGCTCGACTGATCCCACTCCGAACTCCCCACTCCGCATTCCTCATTCCGACACCCTGTCCGGGTTGGCGTCGACGAAGCTGGCCCAGCCGGTGTAGGACGCGGTGTCCCCGTGCGCATCGCGGTTGCCGTGGCAGAGGGCGATGGCGAGCGCATCGGCGGCGTCGTGGGTGAGGTCCGCGTCCCCCGTTGAGAGGATCGACTGGACCATAAACCGGACCTGCTTCTTTGAGGCGTTTCCGTTGCCCGTCACGGACTTTTTCACCTCTTTCGGCGTGTACTGGGCGACAGGAAGGTTGTGGTTGAGGGCCGCCATCATCGCGGCAGCCTGCGCTCGCCCCAGCTTCAGCATGGACTGGGGATTCTGGCCGTAGACCGGCATCTCAATCGCAAACTCGTCGGGACTGTGCGCGTCGATGACCTCGACGAGTGCGTCGTAGATCTGTTTGAGCCGTGCGGGGTGGTCCTCCGTGTCGCCGAGGCGAATCGTGTCGAAGGCCACGGGTTGCTCGTCGCCGCCGTTGTGATCGACGAGACCGTAGCCAGTGGCGCGGGAGCCGGGGTCGACGCCGAGGATAATCATTCGTGCATGGAGGGGTGGAAGAAAAAGGGCGTGCCCCGAAAGGTCTGCGATATTCTGATCAATGTCCAGTCGACGGCTCTACGTCCGTGCCGAGCACCAGCGGACTCCCGTCAATCTGAAGGGTCGTGTAGACGGCCTCCACGTCGTTGAGGTCGTTGATCTCCTCGATCAGGGTTTTTACCTCGTCGCGCTCGTCGGGGTTGAGGGAAAGCGTCGTGGTGGGCGAGCGCACGAGGTCGGCTGCGTCGAACTCGAGGTCCGCTTCGTCGAGAGCATCTCCTACGTCGGCGAAGGCATCGCGGGAGGTGGTCACGACGTAGGTTCCGTCAATCTCATCCACCTCTTCTGCTCCGGCCTCCACCACAATCTCGAAGAGTGTCATCTCGTCCACTGCGTCGGCCGGAATCTCGAAGCGGCCCTTTTGCTCGAACAGGTAGGCCACCGAGCCGTCCTTGCCCAGGTTGCCGCCGTGCGTGTCGAGGAGGTGGCGAATGTCCTTGACGGTGCGATTGATGTTGTCCGTCTCGGCTTCTACGAAGACGGCGACGCCGTGGGGCGCGTAGCCCTCGTACGTGACCTTCTCCCGGCCCTCCTCTTCGAGTTCGCCGGTGCCCCGCTTGATGGCCCGCTCGATGGTGTCCTTCGGCATGTCCTCGTCCCGGGCCCGCTCCAGGGCCTGGGCCAAGGGCACGTTGGCGTCGGGGTCGCCGCCGCCCTGCCGGGCCGCCTTCTCAATCTCCTGCGACAGCTTGGCCCAGATCTTCGACTTGCGCCGGTCGTCCTTCTGCTTCTTGCGCTTGACTTTTGCCCACTTGCGCGTGTGTCCGGCCATGGGACGCAGAATCGTTGGTGCGGAGAACGAGAGGGTCTGTCCGTAGTGTCTATCCAACGAAGACAATCGACATTGGTTGTCCGTGCCGCCGGAACCAAGTGCCCATGTCCACTTCGACCGATCCCACGAGAAGCAGGGGGATCACCTTCCTCGTCCCCGCCATCCACGATCTGCAAACCGGGGGCAATGTCTACAACCGGCGGATGGTAGAGAGGCTACGTCCCGAGATCCCTGTGAAGGTGGTGCCCTGGACGCCGGACGAGACCCCGGCCTCCGACCTCGATCTGCCGGACGCAGGCGTGATCGTTGCGGATAGCCTCCTGGCGCAGCACTCCGACGCCCTCCGCGCTGTGCGGGAGGAGCACCCGGCGGCAACCTTGGTCCCCCTTGTCCACTACCTGCACTGCGTTGATCCGCACGTGACGAACACTCCGGTCGCAGCGGACGAGCGCGCGACGCTCGGTGTGGTGGACGGGGCGGTTGCAACGAGCCGCTTCGTGCAGCGGGCGCTGGTGGAGGAAGGGCTCCCCACCGAGCGGGTGACGGTCGTGCGTCCGGGACTCGATGAGCGGTATCGGGACGCGTTGCCCAGTCGATTGGGAGGAGGTCCACCGCACATGCTCACGGTGGCCAACTTGCTCCCCGAAAAGGG
>CAZBIB010000037.1:6598-18403 GCA_964491575.1 uncultured Salinivenus sp.
CTGCGGTCGCTCCTTACCGCCCCCATGGCACGGGCGCAGAAGGGCGTCGCGGCGTGGCGGCGGAGCCGGGCATTTCCGACGTGGACAGAGGCCGCAACCCGGTTTCGGGAGAGCCTGGCCGCACTGCCTCCCCGGGTTGCTGAGGAAACGTAGCTGCTACTGTCCACCGTCATTGACGAAGGAGCCGCGCGCATGCGTCTAGCGATCACCAGACTCTCACGGCTCCCCCAGCGCCCACTGCGGGGCAACGATTCTCCACAGCGAGCGCCCGAACGAGACGAGGAGCGCTGCTGTCGCCACGACCACGAGCGGGCGATACAGGCTCGGGTATGGAAGAAACGACGCGAGCAGCGCGCCGACCATCATCCCGTACACGTACCGGGCCATCGACGACCGAGACTCCGTTTTCTGAGGAGTGGGGAGGAGGAAGAGCACCACGACGAAGCCGTATCGCAGCAGACCCGCGCCCAAAATCCACAGTGGCAGAGCTCCGCGAAAGGCCGCGAGTCCGCAGAGGAGCAGGAGAAAGAGCGCATCGGTCTCTTTGTCGAAGAACGCCCCGAACTCGGAGGAGAGCGCGCGCCGCCGGGCGAGCCAGCCATCGAGCCCGTCGAGAGCAAGAATGAGGAGACTGAGCGCGATAAGCAGCGTGGGGCCGGCAGTGGCCGCTGGGAGGAGAAGGGCCAGGAGGCCGATTCGAAACGCCGTCACGCCATTGGCAATCCCGAAGGTGCCCTCTGAGGTCCAGCGCGCACGCTCGGCCACCACGAGAAGACCAAGCATGGCAATCCCTACCAAGAGGAGCGGGGTGAGGGAGCGAAGCCACAGGGTGCCTACCGCGGCGGGGAAGATGGCGACGGCATTGGCGAGCGACCAGCGCTCGCTCCGGGTCGCCGATTGGAGACGAGACGCGAACGAAGCCACGGGGCGTCGAACCATTGTGTCGGTGATTTGGCAAACGGTACACGCCGCTCTGCTGCGACGGATTCCTCCGACTCAATGTGGGATTTCGAGATCGGTCCCATGTAGAAAAATGCCACGAGGAGACCTCGGAGGTCTATTTTTTTCGTCGTGGCATTCGGGCGACCCGGCTAGGAAGCAAGGTCGGCTTCTCAAACGATGCCGCGCGAGATCTCCGAGGTCTTTACTTTTTATACCTTCACCGACGGGTAATAACGGATGGTCGGGAACTACAAAGGTTCGGTGAACATGTACTTAACCCCTGCAGATTGTTGATGTCGGAGGGCTCCCCGTGTCGGGAGTGATACGCCATGAAAACATACGTCCCTGCCAGACGCGTACGACCTCGAAACGCCTGCTCCCGAGTGGTCCTGGTTGTCCTCTGGATTGTGAGCGGATTTCTCCTCTGCGGAACGCTCGTTTCCGCCCAGGCTCAAGTTGAGGTCCCCGATATCCAGCGGCTCTCCTCGTCGACCCAGGTTGGGGCGGGGGTGCAACTGCTGCGGGATGGGTACGTCGAAGATGCTGTCTCCCTGTTGCGCTCGGCGCTGAGCACCGACTCGACCCTCATGGCCCCCTCCCACGGCGCGGCAGCCTACTGGTTGGGGAAGGCGCACGACCGGGCCGGACGCTCGGCCAAGGCACGGTCGACCTGGCGGATGGGACTGCGGGCTCTCCGGGCGGCGGGGCGATTCGACGCGCGCCTCGCGGACGCCTACCTTCGAGAACTTACGCCCAAGCGACTCCCAGGGGAGCGGCTCTACGCAACGGACGTATATCGATCGCTTCTTCGCAGCGTAGGGCCCGACACCTCGCAGGCCGTACAGGCCCTCTTCCGTCGGCGTGTCGCCCAGATCGCTCCGCTCATGGCCGACTCCGCGCTGGCCCGGGTCATCAAGCAAGATCGCTCCGCCGACACCGAAACGTGGACCTTTCGGCCGGGAGCTGGCTCGGCGCTCGCGACGTGGTGGGAGGGGCTCGACCCCTATCCGGCCACCGACGCGAACGAGCGCCTGGAGGAGCACCTGACCCGGCTCGTGCAGGTCCGGCAGGACTACGGGTGCTCGGGGCGGGTCAGTGCCCTCGACGATCGGGGCATCGTGCAGCTCCGCTTCGGGAATCCGTACAAGCGACGGGAACTCAACTACGAAGACGGAAAATTCTTCCGCGAGGTCTACCGGTTTGGGGTCCACGTGCCGCCCTCCAGCTTCCCTGAGAGCGAAATCTGGCTGTATACCCACATCGACGATTCCGGCTTCTACCTCTTCGCCGAGGAAGACACGTCGGACTGCTTTGCAATCGCGAAGGCCAACGAGCTGATGCCCGATTATCTGACGCGGCAGCGATCGAGCACGGAGCGGGGGCTCAATATTGCTTACTCGGGCCTCATGGCCATGCGGGCCATCTACCGCGAGCTGGCGCTCTACCACATCAACTTTAGCTCACGATACTCGAAGATTGCCGACTACGCAGGATGGCAGGAGATGCAGGCCATGGCCGCGGAAATGGGGGGGCAGGGGGCGGCGTCCGGGCGATCGGCCGTGGTGGGGGCAGGGGTGGGGCAGACGCGGCGCGTCTTTTCGGATCCGGCCCTCGGGTACGAATTTCCCAACCGCTTCGTGTCTCGCATGACAACGCGAGCGCGCCAGGCGGATCGGAGGGCGGCCGAGCGCCGCGAGGAGGCCATGCCCCGCCAGCACACCACTTTGCTCGAAGGGGCCGCCCAGATCCCGGTGGCAGTGCGGACGGCGCGGTTCCTCGACCCGGACGGCACCACCCGCACGGAGATCTACTGGGGTGTGCCCGCCGCCGAGCTTCCCCTGAGCGAGAACGATTCGCTCGCGTCCTCCCTCCTCCACTTCTCGGTAGTCCGGTACGGGGCCGATCGTCAGTCGTCGCAGCGGCGGCAGCGACGGTACCGAGTCGAAGTAGAATCGAGGGACGACCCCCGGATGATTGTGCCGCCCCCCCTCACGTTCCGCGGAGCGACGGACCTCTACCACCTCGGTCTGCAGTGGGGACAGTACCAGCTGTGGCCCGCCGACTCATCGGCTCCCGGAGAGAAGCGACTCGGACCGCAGCGCCGCATGGCCACAGCCCGCGCCGACTCCATGCAGCCGCTCCGGGCTGAGGGGCCGCGGATGGAGATGAGCGACGTGAAGGTGATGACCCTGCCGGACACGAGCGCCCGCACCCTTGCCAATCCGGCCGAACGGGCTACGCCCTATCCGTTCCGCACCCTCTCGGCCGACACGCCCCTCCTGCTGTCGTTCGAGGTGTACCACCTCTCTTACGGGGCCGACGACCGGACGCGCTACACCATCGCCTACGAGGCAGAGGGCGAAACGAGGCGCGGCTGGACCCAGCTCTTTCGGGGCACCGACACGCAACGGACCAGCACCGAGATGACCATGGAGGGCACCGATCGCCGCACGCAGGAAACGATCCTGCTCGACCTCTCGGAGATTGAGCGGGACGAGCCGCAGGACGTGAGCGTGACGGTGCGTGTGACCGACGAGGTGTCGGGGGCCACCGTCTCGCGGAGTGTCGACTTCGTGCTTCGACCACGGAAGGCATCGGAGTCGGGAGACTGAGGCGAACACGTTTTCGAGGGCTTCCTCTTTCATGGGGCTTTGGAGTGAGACGCAGGCGCTGGGGGAGAACCGGGCGGCGAGTGGTCGGTGTGCCTCAGAGACCGTACGAGATCGCCCAATCGTTCATGGCGGATCCCGCCAACCTTCCGTGTCTATGCCGATCCCCCGCCGTCCTTTTCTGCGTGCTTCCCGTCTTCTCCTCGCCCTTCTCGTTGTACTCCTGCTGAGCGGAGCTGGATCGGCCGTCGCCCAGCAGGCGCCCGATCCCACAACGCAGGTCGCCCTCCCGGCCCCGGAGCGCCTCGACACCCTCCGCGCCTACATCAACCGCACCTGGACCACCCTCACCCGCTCGCACGACGACCTAATCGAGGCCCTCCCCGACCCCAAAGTGGACCACGAGCCCGGCACGCCGTGGCCCCTCTACGTGGCCGCCGACGTGGACACCGCCCGCGTGGGCCAGCGCCTCCGCGAGTCGCTGACGGCGGACGAGTGGGCGCAGGTGGACCTGAAGGTGCTTCCCAAGAATCCGCGGCAGCACATGGACCAGATCGACCCGCACGGGCTGCTCTACCTGCCGCATCCCTACGTTGTCCCCGGCGGCCGCTTCAACGAGATGTACGGCTGGGACAGCTACTTCATCTCGGTGGGCCTGCTCGAAGCGGGGAAGGTCGAGCTTGCCAAGCACATGGCCGACAACCACCTCTACCAGGTGCGGCACTACGGCACCGTCCTGAACGCCAATCGCACCTACTACCTCACCCGCTCACAGCCGCCGTTCCTGGCCACCATGGTCCGCAACGTCTTCCGCGCCACCCGCGACACGGCGTGGCTTGCCGACGCGGTGCCGGAGCTCGAGACGTACTACGACTACTGGACGACCGGTCCCCACCGGGCTGGCGACACAGGCCTTTCTCGGTACTACGGCTTGGGGGAGGGCCCGGCCCCCGAGGTGGTAATGGGAGAGAAGGATACACAGGGCCAGACCCACTACGATCGCATCCGTGCCTACTACCGTAAGAACGACGTCACCGCCTATGACGAGTCCCTCTTCTACGACGCCGAGGCCGACTCCCTGACCGCCCTCTTCTACAAGAGCGACCGGTCGATGCGCGAGTCCGGCTTCGACCCCTCCAACCGGTTTGGCCCCTTCAACGTGGGCATCATCCACTACGCACCCGTGGGCCTCAACAGCTTCCTCTACCAGTACGAGCGCGACATGTCCGCCCTCCTGGCCACGCTGGGGCAGTCCGATGCGGCCAAAAAGTGGGGCCTCCGCGCCGGACGGCGCAAACGCCGCATGAATGAGCTCATGTGGGACGCCGAGGCGGGTCGCTACCGCGACTACAACTTCCGCACCGACACGCAAAACGACTATCACTTCGCCACGGCCCTGGCGCCGCTCTGGGTGGGACTGGCGTCCGATTCACAGGCTGCCGCCACGGCCGGGACGGTGTGGAAGCTGGAGGTGCCGGGCGGCATCCTCACCAGCACGCACCGGACGGGCAACCAGTGGGATGCCCCCTTCGGGTGGGCTCCGCTCCAGATGATCGCCGTGGAGGGCCTGCGCCGCTACGGCTACACTCAGGGGGCCGACCGCCTCTCGGCCAAGTTCGTGAGCCTCGTGAGCAAGGAGTTTCAGGAGCACGGGGTCATCCTGGAAAAGTACGACCTCGTGCAGCGGGAGTCCGACGTGTCGGCAGGCATCCAGTACGGCTACAGCGAGAACGTCATCGGCTTCGGCTGGACCAACGCCGTCGTCCTTCGGCTGCTCGACGGCATGCGGTAGGGTGTGGAAGTTTGGAAGGAGGGATGTATGGATGTAGCCTCCACACTTCCATCCACTTCCAGCCCTCCACCCCTAGTAGCCGACGACGATGCCGTCCTTTCGCATCTCGGTGCCGCCCCAGTATACCTCTTCCTCGGGGTCCCACCGGATGGCTTGGTAGCCGCCGTACCCGCCGTCCCCTACGCTCACATCATGGCCGCGTCCGCGAAGGGACTGTACCACCGTCTCCGGCACGCCGCTCTCGACCCGAAGCAACCCTCGCCCTTCCATTTCCTCGCCAGTCGGGCTGCTGCTGCCGTAGTGTCGGTAGCGCGCCGCGTCGCCCGCTGCCTGCACGTTGAGGCCGAAGTCCACAATGTTCGAGAGCACCTGCACGTGCCCCTGCGGCTGCATGCCGCCGCCCATGACGCCGAAGCTGAGGAACGGCTCGCCATCCTTCATGGCGAAGGCCGGGATGATGGTGTGGAAGGGGCGCTTGCCCGGCTCGTAGACGTTGGGGTGGCCCTTCTCCATGGTGAAGAGCGCCCCGCGGTCCTGGAGCATGAAGCCCAGGTCGTCGGGCACCAGGCCGCTGCCCATGCCCGAGTAGTTGCTCTGGATGAGTGAGACCATCATGCCGCTGGAGTCGGCCACCGTGAGGTAAATCGTGTCGCCCTGGTTGAGGCGCTTGCGCATGGTCGGATCCAGGTCCGAGGTCGTCACCGAGCGGGGGGTGCCAGCGTCCGGGGCAGACAGCACTTCATCCATCTCGATTAACTGCCGCCGTCGGGTGCCGTACTCCTCGGAGATGAGCTTCTGCACCGGCACGTCGGCGAAGGCGGGATCGGCGTAGAACTGGGCACGGTCCTCAAAGGCGAGCTTCTTGGCCTCGGCCTGCACGTGGAGATAGTCGGTGGAGTTGAGGCCCATCTCCTCCACGTCAAATCCTTTCAGAATCTGGAGCATCTGCAGCGCGGCGATGCCCTGGCCGTTGGGCGGGAGCTCGAAGACCTCCACGCCGCGGTAGTTGACGGACACCGGATCCACCCAGTTGGCCTCGTGCTGTTGGAGGTCCTCCATGCGCAGGTACCCGCCGGTGCGCTGGGCATAGTCGGCAATCGTCTTGGCGATGCGCCCGTTGTAGAAGGCATCGGTGCCGTTCTGGGCGATCGTATCCAGCGTGTTGGCGAGGTCGGGGTTGCGGAAGATTTCGCCCTCGTTCGGCGCGCGCATTTCACCATTTTCGCCCTCGATCAGGTATGTCTCCTTCCAGTTGTCGCCTGGGATCACGTCACTGTTCTCGCGGAAGGCCTCGACATTGCCCTCCCAGTAGTAGGCGATGACCTGCGAGAGCGGAAACCCTTCCCGCGCGTACTCGATGACGGGGGCGAGGTCCTCCTCCAGCGGCAGCTGGCCAAATCGCTCGTGCAGCTTGCCCCAGCCGCTGGCCGTGCCGGGTACGCTGACCGGCAGGTGACCGAGCAGGGGGATCTCGTCGCGGTCGCCGAGCGCCTGTTGCATCTCCTCGTAGGAGAGTCCCCTCGGCGAGCGGCCGCTGGCGTTGAGGCCATAGAGAGAATCGGTCTCCGGATCGTAGACGATGGCGAAGAGGTCGCCGCCGAGGCCGTTGCCCGTCGGCTCCATGAGGCCCAGCGCGGCGTTGGCGGCAATGGCGGCGTCGGCGGCGCTGCCCCCCTTCTGCAAGATGTCGACGGCAATCTGGGAGGCGAGCGGCTGACTCGTGGCGGCCATACCGTTCTGGGCGATCACGGGACTTCGAGCGTAGCGGGGGCCCGTGATGCGATCCCCGCCCCGGTCGGCCGGATCGTCAGGCTGCGCCGTGGCGGGCACGGCGAAAAGAGAAGCGAGGAGGACGAGTGGGAGAATGGCCCTGCACAATCGGCGCATGGTGGGGAAGGAGGTAAGCAAAAAAGGAGGTAAGCAAAAAGGTGGTGGACCGCGCAATCTATGAATTAGCGTGCGGACTGAAAACCGGCCGGCATTGGGAGCATGGGGGAAAGGGAGTGGGAAAATGGGGGAGGGCCGCATGGCGATGCGGGTCTACGCCACTGGGAGGACAAAGCAAGACCTCGGAGGTCTTTGTTGCGCGTTTCCGATTTGGAACCAGTGCAGGGGCGACGAGGACGCATGTTGTGGCAGGCGCCTCGAGACCTCCGAGGTCTCGAGAACATCTCTGCAACAAGCTACAGAAGAGCCGAACGCCAAACCCTCAACGCAAAACGCGCACCCTTCAATCCCCTACCGCACACGAATCCGATCGCCGGGCTGGAGCGATCCCGACAAGTCGTTGAGCGCTCGAATCTGACGCACAGACACGTCGTACGCGCGGGCAATCTTCCAAAGCGTCTCGCCCCGGCGGACCGTGTGGTAGGCGACCTTCCCAGAGGCATCTGCTTTGGAGGCTACTCGCTCCTCGACCGTCACCTGGTTCGTGATTGCCGTTACGCCCTCCACGTTCGTTGCGATGCGTTCGGCCCGGCGGTACTGCTCGCGGGTGTTCACATCGCCTCGGAGGGTGAGATGCCCCCGGACAACGGTGGGGGAGAAGTCGAAGCGGCGAAGCGCCCGGGGGCGAACGAGGGCCTGCTTGACGCGGGCCTCCACGCTCGCGTCGTCCAGGCGCTGGGCCACGGTGCGGGAGGCTGCGTCAGAGTTTGTCGGGACGGCGGACGGAGTGGAGGTGGGCTCGACGGTGGTCTCCTCAGCGGGGGATGTCGTCGCGGTTGTCACCGCCGTCGTGTCGGGCGTTGGAGAGGGGCCGGAGGAGCCTGGGGTGCAGCCTGCTCCCAGAAGGCTTCCGAGCAGGAGTCCGCCGAGGCACACAACGGCAATGCGTGGTGGCAGGATCGAAGAGGGATCCGAGAGGGAGGCACACATGAGGAGGCAGCAGTGTGTCGTTATGCTTCCACAGGGCGACGGTCCGTCTCCGAGCGCGGCACCTTCGCCTCGCCGTGTTCGCTCAGCCACCGCTCCGCGTCGATCGCCGCCTTGCAGCCGGTGCCTGCGGCCGTCACGGCCTGTCGGTACTCGTCGTCCTGCGCGTCGCCGGCCGCAAAGACGCCGGGGACATTCGTGTAGGTGGTGGCACCCTCGGTGAGGATATATCCGTTCTCGTCCATCTCCACCCATCCCTCGAACGGTCCCGTGTTGGGCGTATGGCCGATGGCCAGGAAGAAGCCCGTCACCTCGTCCATCACGTGCGTCTGGCCCGTCTCGTTGTCGATCACCTCGATGCCCTCGACGGCATTCTCGCCGAGCACGTCGATGACCTCCGTATTCCAGAGGAACTCGATCTTGTCGTTTTTGAAGGCCCGCTTCTGCATGATCTTCGAGGCCCTCAGCTCGTCGCGGCGGTGGATGACGTAGACCTTGTCGGCAAACTTGGTGAGGAAGGTGGACTCCTCCATCGCACTGTCGCCCCCACCCACAACGGCCACCGTCTCGCCACGGAAGAAGGAGCCGTCGCACGTGGCGCAGGCGCTCACGCCCTTGCCGATGAGGCGCTGTTCATTCTCCAGCCCCAGGTACCGAGCGGAAGCGCCGGTAGCGATGATGACGGTCTGCGCGTAGACTGGCGTCTCCGCATCGACCAGGAGCCGGTAGGGGCGCTCGCGGAAGTCGACGTGCGTGACCGTGCCGTAGCGCGACTCCGTTCCAAACTTTTCGGCCTGCTCCTGGAAGCGATCCATCATCCCCGGTCCCAGAAGACCGTCGGGAAAGCCAGGGTAGTTTTCCACATCGGTCGTGGTGGTGAGCTGGCCGCCCGGCTCCGGGCCCATGAAGATGAGCGGCTCAAGATCGGCGCGGGCCGTGTACAGCGCCGCCGTCCAGCCGGCCGGGCCGGTTCCCACCACTACCACATCGCGGGCCTCCGCCTCCGAGAAGTCGATGCCCTCGAAGGCGGAAAGGTCGGGATGATCGTTTGAAGGGATTCCGTTTTCGTGCATGTGGACAAGGTCGAGTTTCGAGTGTCGAATTTCGAATTAGAAATGGCAAGTGCCGAAGAGGGCAATAGGGGGCGCCTCATTCGCCATTCGCCATTCGCAATTCGAAACTGTGCTAGGCGGGTTGGCCAACGAGCGCCTCCAGGTTCTCCTTCAGCGGCTGTTTGCCGGCAGCGCCCACCAGCTGCTCCTGCACCTCCCCGTTCTTGAAGAAGAGAAGAGTCGGGATGGAGCGTACGCCGTACTCCTGCGCAGTCCGCGGGTTGTCATCGACGTCGACCTTGCCGACCTTGGCGCGTCCCTCAAACTCGTCCGCGAGCTCTTCGACGATTGGGGCGATCTGGCGGCACGGGCCGCACCAGGTGGCCCAGAAGTCCACGAGCACCGGCTCGTCGGCGTTCAGGACTTCCTCTTCGAAGTTGTCGTCGGTCAGGGTCGTGATGTTGGCGTTCTCGGCCATAGTGGAGGATCATTCTGTAGTGAAAAAACGAGCGTCGTTGCCACGCAAACCCTGTACCGCTGGGGTTCCTAGCGGTTTCTTTCTGCCGGGGCGCGATCCGACGCGTTCGGTGAATTAGGTCACAAAGAGGATGCCACGTCGTCGGGACGCACTACGGAGCACAATTCCCCGCTGGTGTTACGGACGGCAGGGCTGGATACTATTGATACCCTGACCAATTGACAGTTTTCTCATCGCACGAGGAGGCCTCTTCATCACGCCACACTGGCAGGAATCGCCTCCTCGTAGGGCGCTGCAAGGGTAGCCCGATCAGTATCGAGGACCGGCGTTCCGTCCGCAGAGAGCTGCACTCCACGTTCCGTAACGGTGCCCAGGCGGTGCGCCTGCACGCTGTTGTGTTCGGAGAGTGTCGCCTCTAGCGAGGCCACATCGTCGGGTTGCACCGAGAGGACGACCCGCGACTGCGCCTCACCGAAGAGGGTAGCGTCGAGACGACCATTGGGAGCCGGAAGGTCGGCCTCTAGTCCGACCTCATCGCCATGAATGACGGACTCCGCAAGGCACACGGCCAATCCGCCGTCGGACACGTCGTGGGCGTGCTGGACGATTCCCTCGCGAATGAGTGCTTGCGTGGCGGCCTGCACTGCTTTTTCCTCGTCGAGATCGAGGTGCGGCGCGTCGCCGGTCGTGCGGTCGTGAAGGGTGGCAAGGTACTCAGTGCCACCGATGGAGGTCGGATGTGTCCAGCCGGTCGGCGTAAGGAGAAACAGGGCGTCGCCCGGTTGCTGGAGGGCCGCCGTGGTGGGCTGCGTCTCGATATCTTCGACGAGGCCGAGCATGCCGATCGTGGGGGTGGGGAAGATGGCGCCCTCCGGATGCTCGTTATAGAGCGACACGTTGCCGCCCGTCACCGGCGTGCCGAGCGCTCGACAAGCGTTGCCCATGCCGCCGATGGCCTCGGCGAAGGTCCAGTAGACTTCCGGGTTGTGCGGATTGCCGAAGTTGCAGCAGTTGGTGATGGCCACGGGCATGCCGCCCGCGCAGGTCACGTTGCGAGCCGCTTCCGCGACGGCAATCTGGGCGCCGCGCCGTGGGTTCAGGTAGACGTAGCGGCCGTTGCAATCCGTCTTTACGGCGAGGCCCTTCCCTGTGCCTTTCAGGCGAATCACTGCCGCGTCGCTGGCCCCCGGTCCCACGACCGTGTTCGTGCGCACCATGGTGTCGTACTGCTCGTGTACCCACCGCTTGGAGGCGATGTTGGGGCTGCCGAGAAGCGTCGTGAGGGTTTCTTCCACGTCATCCGGGGCGAGGTCCGGCACGTCGGCAGTGTCGAACGCACGCGTCTGGTCGAGATAACTGGGCCGCTCGGTGTCCCGCTCGTAGACGGGCACGTCGTTGCCCGCCACGTGCGCAGGGTCGAGCGTGGCCACCTCGTCGCCGTGCCAGTACGCACGGACGCGCCCGCTGTCGGTGACAGTACCGATGTGCTGGGCATTCAAGTCCCACTTTCCGTAGATCTCTGCGAGAGCGTCCTCAGCCCCCGGCTCGCAGACGACGAGCATGCGCTCCTGGCTCTCCGAGAGCATGATCTCGTAGGGCGTCATGCCCTCCTCGCGGGTCGGCACGCGGTCGAGGTGCAGGTCCATGCCGGTGCCGCTGGAGGCGCACATCTCGAAGGCCGAGCTGGTGAGGCCGGCCGCCCCCTTGTCCTGAATGCCCTCCACCGCCTCCTCGCGGATCGCTTCGAGCGTGGCTTCGAGGAGCAGTTTCTCGGTGAAGGGGTCCCCCACCTGCACGCTCGGGCGGTCCTCCTCGCTGTCCTCATCGATCTCGGCGGAGGCGAAGGTGGCCCCGTGGATACCGTCGCGGCCTGTGGAGGCACCTACTACCAGGACCGAGTGACCGGGTGTGTCGGCGGCGGCGCGGGCCGTGCGGTCGGTGTCCACCACGCCCACGCTCATGGCGTTGACGAGCGGGTTGCCCTCGTAGGCGTCTTCGAAGTACACCTCGCCGGCCACGGTGGGCACGCCGAACGAGTTGCCGTAGTCGCCGATGCCG
>CAZBIB010000038.1:0-13161 GCA_964491575.1 uncultured Salinivenus sp.
TCCGCCCACTTTTGGACGTTTCCACCCTTGTCTGCTGCCTCTGCCATTTCTGTAACAGACCGATCTGGACCGCTGAAGTGGTGCACGGCACAGTATACGAGAGAATCCGATTCTGCGAAGTAGTAATTTACGCTGTGGTCGAGCGATGACGGGCGCTCGTAGCGCAAGGGTTGAGCTACGACAAATTTGTCGACCGGAGGGCATACTTCGTCAGACACAGAAACCGTTTCTATCTCGATACTGATGCCCGAGTCTCCACCGCTGTCGTCTGAAAGAAGACTGCTCCCGAGGTTCATTTCATGGGCCTTCACCTCGGATGCCATCGGTTGTTGCTCAAGCAGAGGACCTGGCAGTTGTTTACTTGGGTTCGATCCATTCGGCTGGGCTCCAGCTGTCAGTGTCGGGAGTGTGAGGAGGAAGCAGAAGAGCGCGTAGTAGCGCAACATAGGAGGCAAGGGAAGTCTCAAATTGGGGCAGCGTTGCTGAAGGATGGAGCAATATTGAGCTCAGCATATCCTAAAATTATATCAAGGGGATCAGGATATGGACATCCTGCGCTTTGTAACCCTCTGGAATGCAAGGGGTTGCGCAAGGGCACCTGTGCATATGTCAAACTACTTCGATCTGCGGAATATGTCCAACCCCTTGACATATTCAATATTAGCGATCTTATTGTCAAACCATACATCACAATGCCCTCCCTGCTCCCTCCGTCATGTCCGGGTCCAGCGACCGCTCACCGAAGCTCCTCGACCGGGTGCGACAAGCCTGCCAGCGCCGCCAGTACAGCTATCATACGGAGAAAGCGTACGTTCGCTGGGCCACCCGCTTCGTCCGCTTCCACGACACAACTCATCCGCGCCATCTCGACGAAGACGATGTCCGGGCGTTTCTGAGCTACCTCGCGTCGGACCGCAACGTGGCGGCCTCGACACAGAATCAGGCCCTCAATGCGCTGATGTTCCTCTACGAACAGGTCCTGGAGATGGAGCTCGGGGACATTGGCCCGGTCGACCGCGCTGACCGTCCCAAACGCCTTCCCACGGTGCTCTCCCTCAGCGAGGTGCGACGCCTGTTCGCGGCCCTGTCCCCCGGCCCAAATCGCCTGATCGCACATCTCCTCTACGGCAGCGGACTGCGTCTCTCGGAGGCGCTGCGTCTCCGGGTCAAGGAGCTCGACTTCGATCACGGCCGCATCCTCGTGCGGGACGGCAAGGGCGGCAAAGACCGGACGACGGTGCTGCCGGAGCGCCTCCACGATCCCCTTCGGCGCCACCTGAAAACGGTGAAGGCCCAGCACGAGAACGACTGTGCCGAGGACGTGGGCGGGGTCTACCTGCCCAACGCGATCGCGGAGAAGTACCCAAATGCGGCGACCGAGTGGCGGTGGCAGTACGTCTTTCCCTCCACGAAGCTGTCGGAGGACCCGCGCAGCGGGGCCGTCCGCCGCCACCACCGCTCCGATTCGGCGGTGCAGCGGGCCGTTAAGAAGGCCGCCGACTCGGCGGAGATCGAGAAGCGCGCCACCTGCCACACCTTGCGCCACTCGTTTGCGACACACCTGCTGCAAGAGGGAACCGACGTGCGCACCATCCAGCGGCTGCTGGGTCACGAGCAGCTGCGCACCACCATGCAGTACGTCCACGTCCTGGAGCAGAGCGGCGACGGTCTCACGAGCCCGCTTGACACCCTCGATGGAGAATAGGAAGACGTCCGGCTCCACCCCCCTTGCCTCTCATCCCTTGCCCGTCGCCACTTGCTTCTCCTCCTTCTCTTTCTCCAGACCGTGAGGC
Organism: uncultured Salinivenus sp.; assembly: GCA_964491575.1. Taxonomy (GTDB): domain Bacteria; phylum Bacteroidota; class Rhodothermia; order Rhodothermales; family Salinibacteraceae; genus Salinibacter. The sequence continues at coordinate 1,794 of CAZBIB010000038.1, forward strand.
GTCGCTCCCCGGTCCTCCAACCACTGCAGCAGGGCCGGTAGGAAAGCGATGGCCGCGAGCAGGGTCGTCCCCAGCCCCACCACGGCGAGCGTCCCAATCGAGTTGAGGCCGGGGTGGAAGCTCAGGAGCAGCCCACCGAAACCGACCATCGTCGTGAGGGTGCCCATCGTCACGTGCTCCCCGGTCGAGCGCAGGACCGCCCAGAGCGACCCCGCTCCCTCCTCGCGGTACCGGTGCACCATGTGCACGCCCGCGTCGTTGCCGATGCCCAGGATGGCCGGGAAGATAATCATGTTGTAGAAGTTCACCATGAGCCCAAAGAGCTCCATCACCAGCAGCATCCACAGCAGACCCACCACGAGCGGCACGAGGGCCAGCCCGGCCCACCGGACCGACTGAAAGTTCAGCAGCATGAGCAGGACGACGATGAGGAAGGTGGCCGCAATCATCCAGGGAGCCTCTCGCTGCAGGAGCAGCAACATGTCCGCCGCCACGAGTGACGTGGACCCCGCGTGGTAGGTCTCGCCGCTGTCGAGCGTGACAGTGCCCACGTCCCGGGCAAAAGCAATCGACTTGCGCCCCTCGGAGAGGCCGACGGAGGGGTAGACGATCACGAATCTGCCGACCTCGCCCTCCTTCGTCGTGAATTGCTTTCGGAGAGACTTCGGCACCTCTTCGAGCGGGATGGGCTCTCGGGTCTGCGCAGCGCTACGGAGCCGCTGGAGGGCGTCGGAGGTCTCGTCTTTCAGAAATCGGTTCTCGGTCGCCGTCTCGCGGATCTCAGCGATCCGTTCGAGCTTGGCCGCCTGCGCCGAGTCCGCGATGGGGAACCGCTCCTGGAGGCTTTCGACCGCGAGAATGGTGGGAGAGGTGGTGTCGGATCGCATCCTCTCCCGGAGAACCTCGGTAATCTCCGGCACGTCCTTCCGACTGTCGGCCACGATGTAGGCAGGATTGCGCCGGTCGCCCGATCCTTCGTTCACCCGCCCCACGTACTTGGCCTTCTGCTCGTACTCCGTATACTCCGGCTCCAGGATGCCGAAGTCGTACTGAAAGTCCACCCGCGGGGCCATCACGAGGGCCGCGACCACAGCGAGAAGCCCCCCAACGACGATGGGCCGCGCCGCCGGATAGCGCCGCCGCTCCACACTGGGCGCTTCCGTCCCCATGCCGGGCGCCCGCTGCAGGACAAGCAGTCGAGTCCGTTCGAGAAGGGCGATCAGCGCCGGCATCACAATGATCATGGCAAAGAGGGCAAAGAGCACTCCGGTCCCTGCAACGGCCCCAAACTCACTGAACCCTCTGAAGTCGGCCATTATGAGCACGTACAGCGCGCCGGCCGTGGTGAAGGCCCCCGCGGCAATGGCCTGACCGGTGCTGACGAAGGTGATCTCGGCCGCGTCGACGATCGACCGCCCTTCGGCCCGCTCCTCGGCGTACCGTCCGTAGAAGTGGATGCCGAAGTCGATGCCCAGCCCAAAGAGCACGAGGCCAAGCGTCGAGGTCATCAGGTTCAAGGCCCCGAACAGCAGATAGGCCACGCCCCCGGTCCACAACAGACTCATGAGCAACGGCACCCCAATCACGAGGCCCATGACGGGAGCCCGCACCAGCTCTCGGAGGAGAACCCTGCGGCCGAGCGTTCCTCCGCCCCGCGCCTGCCAGGCCTTGTAGAGGAAATACAGAATCACCACCAGCAGAACTGTCCCCACACCCGCCCCGAAGGATCCCGCCACGTCGCGCCAGATGGTGCGCACTTCCACGAGCCGCCGGTACAGCCGCCCGGCGAGCACCACCTCCATCTCCGGATGGTACGACGCCGGATCCATCCGGTCGACCAGTGCCCGAAAATCGGTGTACAGATTTTCGATGTATCCGATGTTCGTGCTCGATCCCGACGGGTAGAACCGCAGCACCATCGTGGTGCTGTCGTCGGAGATCGGGTAGCGCGTGCCGACGAGCCGGTCGTACACCTCCTCCAGCTGCTGGCCCGTGTCCTCCTCCGTCGCTGTCGTGTCGGTCTCCTCCTCCTCGAGCTCGAAATAGAACGGATTGGCCTCTTGGCGCGCCTGCTTCGCCTCCTCGATCTTCTCCTGGAGGAACTCCTCGACCTGGCGAAGCTCCTGGTTGGACGCGAAGTAGAGCGCATTTTCCCTCAGAAACTCGACCTCCCGCCTGTAGTCAACCCGCGTGAAGTACGTCTCGCTCGTGTCCGCGTCCCGTTTCAGCGAGAGGGCCTTTGGGATGAGATCTTCCGCAAATTGCTTGTTGGCCTCGAACGAGGGACTGACGATGGCGACCGCCGCGTCGCTCTCGCCTCCCACGGTACGCTGCAGCTTTTCGAGGGCCTGCACGCTGTCGTAGTCCTCGGGGAGGAGGCTCGCAATGTCGGTATTGATGGTCAGATTCGTCGCCAGGTATCCTCCCACGCCCGACAGCACGATGGCGATGGCCACGATCCACGCCGCACGCTGCACCACGCCTCTGATGAACGGACGGAGGGCCTCGAAAAGTCGAGTCATGGAGCGTACGAATCAAGCGGGATAGAATAGAGCGGGTGTCCCCCCTGCTGACGGATCCAGCGCCGGGCGGGCCCGAAGGACTATCGGCCTCACAGCGCCTCCCGAATTGGGGAGATGTCCCGAGCTTGGGTGGTGGGCACTTGCAAAACGTATTCCCCCGGGTCGATTGACGCACCGCTCCGATCAAAACACCGAGAAAAACGATTCGCAGATGGGCTTGAATGGTCGGCGGTACTGGTCGGTAGCGTTTTTCCCTCTTTTCTTCCTACCTTTGCGGCACGAGCCGTTCCACTATCGAGACGCCTGCATCCGCAACAACCCGCAGCTCATGGCTAACACGTATGAATCGATCGAAATTGGGGACTCCCACGAATGGACGCGGGTGATCACGGCGGAGGACGTGCAGAAGTTCGCCGACATTACCGGGGACGACAATCCCGTTCACGTCGACCCAGACTACGCGGAGGAGCATTCGCGATTCGGTCGCCCCATCGTCCACGGCGTGCTCCTGCTGGGCCTCATCTCAAAGGTCCTGGGCCGCGACTTTCCCGGCCACGGGAGCATTGCGGTCGGCATTTCGTGCCGGTTTCTACGCCCGGTCCCGGTGGGCTCAGAGGTCCGCGTACAGATCAAGGTCTCGGAGAAAATCGAGGAGAACAAGCACGTCAAAGTGCGCACCTACATCTACCGGGACGGCCAGATGGTGGTCGGCGGTGAGGGCCGCGTGATCCCCCCCACGGAAGAAGAGGACGACCCCCACCGCGCCCGTCGATCATAACGAATCTCTCCATGCTCGCATTTCCGGGCCTCCGAACACCTCCTCCCAATCAGTCAGGGAGCTTCAGGGGGCGGCCCGAGGACACGGTTTCGTCCAGACTGAGCTGGTTGAGGATGGCGAGGTCAGTATTCGTCATCCCCTCCGGCAAGCTCCCCTCGTTGACGAACGTGCGAAAAGCGGCCTGTTGGTCGGCTGAACGAATGGCGATGCGCGTGGGCTCTACATTCAGGATTTGCTGGTCGGTGAGCCGACTGAAGCTCTCCATCGACTGCCGGAAGGTTCCCCGATAGGTGTTGTATTCCCCGGCGGGGGAGAGCCCCTGGAATTGATAGACGTTCCCATCGTAGGCGATGAAGTAGACCAGCAACCGAACCGTTTGTCCCTCCTGCGTTTTTCCTTCTGCGAGGACGCGCCGAGCGTCGTACCCGTTCACGGTGGTGGCCTGGCGCTCAAGGACCGAAAGTCCCTCTTGCCCAGCGAACTTGCGTGCCGCGGCTTCCGGAGTGTTCGCCTGAGAAAAGCCAAAGATCATGTAGGCCGACTGGTCGGGGTGAATGATCGCGACCTGGCGGGGCTGGTTCTGCACGGTCCACTCGCCGGGGATGGAAAAGCGGAACGCCAGCTCGGGATGGTAAAAAACTCCCCCCTCCGCAAAGCCCTGACGTGGATTGTTGCCGAGGATGATGTTCGCGAGGGCATCGTAGTAGTCCTCCTGATCCACAATAGACTGCGTGCCCTCGATCTTTTTCTGCCACTTCTGCGCAATCTTCGGAATGTTTTGCTCCCGCGCCCCCGGATCGGGGTGGGTGGACTGCCACGTCGGAATCGACTGCCCGCTCTGCTCCTGAATTCGCTCCAAGGTTGCGAAAAAGTCGGCGCCTTCAGACGCCTCGTACCCGGCCCGCACGGCGTACTGGACCCCGAGCTGGTCGGACTCGCGCTCGTTGTCGCGGCTGTAGCTGAGGGAGAGCAGCTGGGCCGCCGTGCCCCCAAGGCCTAGCACGTTCTCTGCCACCTGCCCCCCGAATGCCACCTGTCCGGCAATGGCTCCCCCGATGAGGAGCCCCTGTGTGAGTTGCTGCCGGGCGGCCTGCTGCGAGGCGTGCCGGGCGGCGACGTGGGCAATTTCGTGGCCGAGCACCACGGCCATCTGAGCCTCGTTGTTGAGGTGCGCGAGGAGGCCCCGCGTGAGGTACACGTAACCGCCGGGGAGCGCAAAGGCGTTCACTGTGGGGCTGTCGAGCACGCGGAACTGAAACTCCGTCTCTCGAAACTTCTCTTGCGTGTCAGAGCGGCGCATGTGACTTTCCGCCAGCACCTTCTGTGCCACCTCGTCGACGTACTGCTGGAGTTGCTGGTCGTCGTACACCCCGTACTGGTTCTGAATCTGCTGGTCGGCCTCCTTCCCGAGCTTCACCTCCTCCTGCCATGAGTACCCGTAGGCTCGCGTATTGCCCGAGACCGGATTGGTGCCCGTCGAGACGCAGCCGGTGGACACCGACAGGAGAAGCAAAAGCGCGGGGACGACGCCCCAGAGGACGGATTTGCGAAGAACGGCGGAACGATGTGCAGAAAGCGTAGACATTTCGATGAAGGGGATCTGTTGATGTGGGATGTGAGATGTGAATCGAGTCCTCCTGCCTCAGTCAGGTGTCGATGCCGGATTGGGCGGCTCGGGCACCGGCGCCTCCGGTGCGGCCGCATCGGCGCCCGACGCCTCAATCTGGGCGCTCTCCGGATCCGGGATCACCTCGGCCGCCCCGTCTCCCCGCTGCACCCGGAAGGCGCGATGGGCACTGGGATCGGCGTCGAGGACAGCCTCGAACGGGCCGCGGCGCGTGGCCGTGACGAGGCTTTGTCCCACGGCGTCGGACCGCAGCAGTTGGAGAAAGACCTCGGTCCGATCCGCGTCGAGCTTTCCGAAGGCGTCGTCGAGCAGCAGCAGGGGCTCGGTGTCGCTCCGGGCTTGCAGGTAGAAATACTGCGCTAGCTTGAGTGCCATGGCGAAGGTGCGGTGCTGGCCTTGCGAGCCGTAACGGCGCACCTCCAGGTCGTCGAGGCGGAAAATGAGTTCGTCCCGCTGCGGGCCCACGAGAGTGGTGCCCCGGTCCCGCTCTTGCTCCTTCTTCCGATCGAGGGCCGCGCGGAAGGCGTCGGCCACGTCGTCGGTCGTAGCGTCAGAATCGAGGTCGGCAATCGTGTCGTACTCGATACTGGGCCGCTCGGCCACCGCTTCGATGCGCCGGTACGCGTCCGCGAGGTCGTCCGAAAACGCCTGCAGGAACTGCTGGCGCCGGTGCACGATGCGACTGCCCAGGGTGACGAGCTCTTCAGTCCAGGGCTCGATTAGCTCGGCGGGCGGCGGGTCGGGACGCTTCTTGTAGCTGCGGAGCACCTCGTTGCGCTGCCGACGCGCCCGACGGTACTTCATCAGGTCGTCCATGTAGACGGGCCGCGCCTGACTGAGGATGTTGTTAACGAACCGGCGCCGCTCGCTGGGGCCGCCCGCCGTCAGGTCGGCGTCCTCCGGCGAGAAGACCACGACCGGCAGGGTGCCCACGATGTCGGCCAGCCGATCGAGCTCCACGTCGTTGACGAAGATCGACTTGCCCTCCCCCGGCACGCACGCCAGCCGCACGGTCATGGGCGTCTCCCGCACGTTCTCGACGATGCCCTCTACCTCAAAGTAGGGCGCGCCCTTCCGCACGGCGTATCGGTCGCGCGAGGCCGTGAAGCTCTTGGTGAGGCAGAGGTAGTGGACCGCTTCGAGCACATTCGTCTTGCCTGCTCCGTTGAACCCGTAGAGCAGGTTGATCGACGGCGCGAGCTCGAACTCGCTCTCCGCATGGGCGCGGAACGACCGGAGGCGAAGGGTGTGGAGAATCATGAACGGGGGCGATCGCCACCTGGAAGATCTGGATACGGGTCCCGGCAGCCGTCGGGGCCGAGTGTTTATCTAATACGATGGGGGAGGGTCCTTCGTTCGTCAGCGGCGCACGCACGTCCTTACCGCTCTCCTATGCCCGATGCAGCGTCGTTCACCATTCGCCCCCTGAGGTCCCCCGACAGCCGTCGGGGCACCGTGCAGCAACTCTGGACGGCCCGATTCGGCGGCGACTCGTCCACGCAGAAGAACTGGATCGAGGCGGTCTTGAATCCGTCCCACACGGCTGCCGGATTTGTGGCCGTGTCGTCTCCGGAAGAGAAGATCGTTGGAGTGTCGTTTCTCGACGTGGGGCGTCGCCCGTACACCCGCCAGTACCTCGGGCTCGACGTGCTCGATTTAGACGTGACGCTCGCCGATCAGAACGGCATCTTTCATCTCTCCTGCGTGCGAGCTGACTGGGAGAGGCGCGGCATCGGATCCGCATTCTACGAGCGCAGGCTCCAGGTGCTGGCCGATCAGGACGTCTCCTGCGCGTTCGGCATCGCGTGGCACCGGCCTGCCCCCATCGACAGCCGCGTGCTGTTCGAAAAATACGACTTTACCCGTCTGGCCACCGTAGAGTGCTACTACACCCGCACCGGCACCCGCCCGAACTGCCCCGTCTGCACCGGCCCGTGCACGTGCACCGCCTCGCTCTACGGCCGCACCGTGGAGCGGCCCAGCTCCCACTGACCACTTCCCCAGGATTCCCGGTCGAATGGAATTCCGTGTCGCACCCCCTTTCGACCGATTCGCCAATTCGATACGCGAATTCATAGACTAGGGGGCGAATCCAACGATGGACTCGCCCCCGGTCTTTTGCGATGGACGGCACACGTGCTTAGGTTTCTAACTCCTCTTCATCGTCGCCGTTGCCGCCTGAACCTCCCCCACCACCGCTACTTCCCCCTCCGGAAGGATCACCGCCGCCCCCCACCATTCGGGAGGCTGTTCGTGATTGAAAAATTGCGCGAGCGTTCTGGGTTGGCATGGTCATAAGTTGAGGACTGTACATTGTGAGGATTGCGGCGATTGGGCTCTCTGCAACGATTGCCCTTTGTTTAGCAAAGAAAACAAACATACCCTCTTTTTTCCAGCACCCCCACCGGCAATGCTGGCCTTCCTTCTCGGCGTGTTGCTCGCCACGACTCCAGCCGACTCTACAAACTCCCTAGACGCGTGCCTCCGCCGGGCGCCCGTCCAGTCGCCTCCCCCCATCATCTGGAACGAGGACATCCAGCGGATGTGGTATGGCGATCCGCCCGTGTCCCCCGATACGGTCCGGGCCTCTCTGTCTCAAGTTCGCGCGGCGCGGACCTGTCTTTTGGCCCTCGATCCGGAAAAGATCGAGCGACCGTACCTCGGCAACGTCATGCGCACGTTCTACGTGGAGGCGGCTCTCCTTGCGGCCCTGCGCCGGTTTCCCGAGGCATTCGACACGTTCGAAAAGGCCCACTCGTACCTCGAGTCGGATCCGCCCATTCCCTCCACTGAGGCGGGCCGAACCGGATGGCCCCGAAGCCTCTATCAAAACGAAGGACTCCTCTACTACATGCTCGGAGACCTCTCCTCGGCCATCAATCACTACCTCAAGGCCCTTCAGAAAACACCCGAGGAGGACGTCAGCCTGCGCGTCATGCACCTCATCGACGTGGCGGTTTTGCATCAGCACACGCAGGACTACCGGTCGGCCCGGCGCTACTACGATCGGGCCACGCGCCTCTTCGAAGAGAGCGAACTGACTCCCACTACGCACCCACACCGGTGGAGCCGTCTCCTGCTTACGAAGGCCGATTTTCTGCAGGAGAAAACGCTCAACACCAGGTTCAAACGGGACCCGCTGGAGCGCGCCCAGGACCTGGCCCGTCAGGGTCGAGCTGTCGCTGAACCGGGGAGCGAGCAGCATGCCAGCGTTACACTGACCCTTTCTGAAACCCTCGGGTATCTGGGGCACTTCGAGCGGGCGTATCAGCTGAACGAAGAGGCTCGCCAGTATGCCCGCACGAACGATGCCACTCGGTTCCATGCCTTTGCGCTTCTCAAGCTCGGCGTGCTTCACATGCAAACCGGCCGCTGGGCTCCGGCCGAATCGGCCCTGAGCAGGGCGCTCACGATGGCCGAAGCGTTCGACGACCTCGATTATCAGCGTCGCATTCTCCGTGCGCTCGGTCGCCTCCACGAGTTGCAGACCGACTGGACCGAGGCGGAAGCCTACTACCGGCAGGGCGTGGCCGTGATCGAGAAATACCGCGAGTCGCTGACGGCCACCCAATGGTCCTCGACAGCCTTCGCCCAGTGGCGCGACGTGCACCGCGGCCTCGTGCGCACCCTCCTGGCGCAGGACCGGCCCCGGGAGGCCCTGGCTGCCCTCGATCGGACCCGGGCCCGCCACCTTCAAGACCTGCGCACCCGGGCCCGGGTCGCCAATCAACTGCCTGCGACGGCCCGCGCCCAACTCGACAGCCTCAGTCGCGCGCTCTCCGACGTGCGCACCCGGCTTGGAACGGAGACTCTCTCCGACGACGAAGAGACACGTCTCCGCACCCGCGAAGCGGCCCTCATGTCGGCCCGGCAGCAACTCCTGCGAACCGACTCCACAGTGGCCGCCCGTCCGACGATCGAGGAGACCGCCGAGGCCCTCGGCGAACGGGACCGGGCCCTGGTCTCCTACTTTCTCGATGACCCATGGCCCGTCTACGACCGGTCGCCCCGCTCGGCGGCCTTCGTCCTCACGGCCGATACGCTCCGCGTTCTTCCTCTTCCCGATCTCACCCAAGATTCGGTGCGGACCCAGGTGCGGGCCGTCTCGTCCCTGTTTGCCCAGCGGAGCAAGTCGGGACGCATCAACGAGATGCACTTCGACCTCCGGCCGCTTCGCCGGCTCCAAGATCAGCTGTACGCCCCTGTCGTGCAGCATCTTCCTGCCGATCAGCCCCTCACCGTCGTCCCCGACGGGCCGATGTTTCACGTGCCCTTCTCGATGCTGGCCACGGCCACGCCGGGCGGACGCTACGGCCACGCCCAGGCCCGATTCGTGCTCCACGAGCGCCCAACGACGACCGAGCTGGCGACCTCCATGGTAGGCGACGCGTCGCCCCCTTCGTTCGACCAGACGACCTTTGCTCCCGATCTGGCGGCCTTCGGGGTGTCCAAGTTCGACACGCTCCGCACCATTCCCTCGGCCCTCCGGGCCTCCCTTCCCGAGGCAGCGTCCGACTCTGCTCTTTCCCTGCCACCCCTTCCGGGGGTCCGGTCCGAGATGAATACGCTCAACAAGCTGTTTGGCGACGTGGAGACGTTTCTCGACGAGGCTGCGACGGAATCGGCCTTCGCGGCGGCCACTCAGCAGGCCGGTGTGCTCCACCTGGCGTCCCATGCCTTCGTGCATCCGTCCTCTCCGCTCCAGAATGCCTTCCTCCTTCATCCTGACTCAACCTCGGACGGGATCCTCTTTCTGCATGAGTTGCAATCTCAAGATCGCACCATTCCGCTCGCGGTTCTCAGTGGATGCAGCACCGCCCGCGGCACGCTGCGGGGCGGGGAGGGCATGGCCGGCCTGCAATACGCCTTCCGGGCCATGGGCACGCAGTCCACCGTCTCCAACTTGTGGCCGGCAGCCGACAAGCCCAGCACGGCACTTATGAGGAACTTCTACCGAAACCTCCAGGAGGGGCTGCCGAAGGATCGGGCGCTCCGGCAGGCGAAGCTCACGTATTTGGAGAATCATCCCGATCAGGCCAGTCCGTTTTTCTGGGCTCCCGCCGTGCTTTACGGCTCGCCTCAGCCCGTGCCGCTGGAGGCGGCCTCCAGCGGACTCCTTTCGTGGCTCGGATGGCCTCCGGTTCTTGGTCTCCTCCTTCTGCTGACGGGTATTTCTCTCTGGTACTTCCCCCGCTCTGCCGGCTCTTCTTTGCGAATGTCCGCCTCGTAATTTGCAATGGGGAGCAGTCGTGCGTCGGTCCCGGCTTGACGACGATGGAGGCTACCCGTTTGTTGGGGGCGTACATGTTTCTTCTCATCCTCTCTGCATCCGAATGCCCGATCATCCCTCTCTCTTCGAACAGCTTCAGGACCTCGCCACGGAGCAAAAAAATCCCCACTCCACGCACATCGACACGGCGTCGGTGGAGGAAATTCTGCGCGTCATCAACACCGAGGACCACCAGGTGCCGATTGCGGTGCGGCGGGAGCTCCCGCATGTGACGGAAGCGGTGAAGATTGTGGTGGAGGCGTTCCAGAACGACGGGCGGCTCTTTTACGTGGGGGCCGGCACAAGCGGGCGGCTCGGCGTCGTCGACGCCTCGGAGTGTCCCCCAACGTTCGGGACGGATCCGGAGATGGTGCAGGGCATTATCGCCGGCGGACGCAAGGCGGTCTTCCGCTCGCAGGAGGGAGCGGAGGACATTCCGGAAGAAGGGGCGAAGGCGCTGGATGAGCGCGGCGTGACTGAGGACGACGTGGTCTGCGGCATCGCGTCGAGCGGGCGCACGCCGTTCGTAGTGGGGGCCGTGGAGCACGCCCGCGACGAGATTGGCTGCCCGACTCTCTTCGTTACTACCGTGCCGCGCGACGAGCTCGACGTGGCCCCCGATGTAGCAATCTGTCCTGTGGTGGGGCCGGAGGTGATCATGGGCTCGACGCGGATGAAAAGCGGGACGGCCCAGAAGCTCGTGCTCAACATGATCACCACTGCCGCGATGGTGCGGCTCGGCAAGGTCTACGAAAACATGATGGTGGACCTGCAGCGCACGAGCGACAAGCTCGTGGAGCGCGGCATCCGCACGGTGATGATGGTGACGGGCGTGGACTACGACGCGGCCGACGCGGTGCTCGACCGGTGCGACGGGCACGTGAAAACGGCCATCGTCATGATTCTCGCGGACGTGGACGCGGACGAGGCCCGGCAGCGGCTGGAGGACACTGACGGCTTCGTTCGGCCGGCGATTGAGGGAGACTGACCGTGGAAGATTAACCTCTCCCCTCAGACCGATTCGATGAGAGGCCTAGCGGCATCAATGAACGATCGCGCCTGCTGAAGACAAGTCCGCGCCCGTTCTTCACCTGGCTCACTCAGCTCGTAGTCGCAGCCTTCGCGTTCTTTTCGAAGCCGTGAGAAGATTCTCGTGTCGATATCGCCTCTGT
>CAZBIB010000038.1:13261-18221 GCA_964491575.1 uncultured Salinivenus sp.
TGTCGATATCGCCTCTGTAGTGAAAGCCGAGACGATTCCCGATGCCTGCGTGTGTCGACGCCTCCACATCCTCGACGAGCAGAAGTGCACGTGCTGCCTCAAAAACCCCATAGTATGCCCGACTGATGGCGTCGGGGACGTGTCCACCGTCGAGAAGCGTCTCGGCAGCGGCCAATCGATCCCGAGCACTCTGTAGTCGTCGACGAACCTCAGTCAAATCGTACTCCTTTCTTCCTCATTCGTGTCGCGACTGCGGAGTCGTGGGCAACGTGGTGGGACGTGATGGGCGCCACCCAGTCTGTTTCATCTAGAACGTCGTGCGTGATGTCCGTCACGGTATCCGTTTCTTTCCAGTACTCGTACGGCCCCTGAAGCACGACGACGACGTGCGTTCCGACCTCTTCCTCTCCCTGCTCTGGCTCGTATGGATCCTCCTGTGTGGCGTACAGTCCCACGAGTCGATCGTCGTAGTGCTTCCGGAAGCGCCGGGCGAGCATCGCAAGCACGTCTGCTCGTGTCGCCGGAGGGGCCGGGGAGGAGGAGGTCATTCTGCGAAGCGCTTCAGTGAAATTGCTCAGATCTTGTTTTTTCTGTATCCTTGTCTTCCATTAGAGTTCGACTCGATCCGCTCTTTTTCGGCTGGTCATGAATCCTTTCGCTACAAGTTCGCTGCGTTAGGCCCCGCGTCGAAGCGAATCGTCAAAAGCCGCGGGTGCTGATCCCCCTCCGCCCGTCGCTCACCCATCTCCCGCACGGGAAACCCCGCCTCGACGCCCATATTGACGAACTCCGACACTGGATGGGTAAACGCGTCGATCACGACGGTCTCGCCGGTAGCCGCATCCTCAAAGTGCGCCTGCGTGCCTTCGATCTGCCGATAGGGGTGCAACTCGGCGAGGTAGAACGTGCCCCCGTCCCGCAGCACGCAGCGTGCCTCCCGAAAGACCGGACCAAGAGCTTCCACGTGCTCCAGCACCAGCGTGGCCACGATGCCGTCGAAGCGGTTGGCATCGAAGGGCCACGGGTCCGTGATGTCGAGTTGCCGGAGTGTCACCACATTAGTGTCGAGGCGCTCCCGGGCCTGAGCGAGCATCTCATCGGACACGTCCGTCGCCACGACGTGCCCCGCTTGCGCGGCGAGCCATTCGGTGTTGAGTCCAGTGCCGCACCCGAGTTCGAGCACGGCGTCGTCCGCTCCGATAAACTCTTGTTTTCGTAGGACTTATGCGTTCAGGTCGCGGATGTCGTTTGCGTCGGTGTCGTACTGCGTCGCCCAGCGGTCGTAGGCGTCGCGGATTGATCGTTCGGGCATGGGTGCCTTCCAAGATGATTCGATCCGTCGAGTGACTTCGGCTCTGGTAGGTGAGTTTGGGCGTATGGGCATCAGGAAGAAGAAAGCGACCGAACCGATCGCAACCTTCAGCTTCTCCGCTGAACTGCCGTACCCCCCGTCAACTCCCCCGAACGTCCTTTTTCCGCTCAGCCTTGCCCCTGCGGCCGTCGCAGCGCGCAATTTCTCATTCTCCCAGATATTCTTCCAGAACAGGGATAAAACCTTCCTCACGGAGCCGGTCCCCCGTCGCCACAATCGTACCGCTGGGCCCCACCAGATAGTACGTGGGGTATCCGCGCACCGAAAACGTGGAGCTGTAGTTTACTTCGTTGTCAACGACTTGCGGCCACTCAATCTCGAACCGGTCCACCGCCGTTCGCAGGGATGACTCCCCTTCGGCGGCAAACCCAACCAGCTCAAAATTCTGATCCTTGTATCGGTCGTATATCGCCTTCAGCTTCGGTATCGCCTCAATACACGGCGCGCACCAACTTCCCCAGAAGTCCAGTAGTATGTATTTTCCCTCCAGCGACGATGCACTCAGCCGTCGCCCCTCCAGCGTGGTCGCTTCCCAGTTCGGCACCATGGTCCCTACTTCAATCGCTCTCTGCTCCTGCGAGACCGTCGGGCGGAGGCGGAGCTCTGTGCCCGCTGGGTCGATGGACGCCACTTCCCAAGTCCGGTCACCGAGTTCAAATGTGGGGTGAATGTAGAACCGTTGTCGGCGCTGCATTTTGCCCGCGTTGATCTCCACCACCTCGTCGGAGCCCGACCCAATGTCCATCAAGCCATCTCCATCCCGATCGACAGTGAGCCAGAAGTAGTTTGTGAATCGGATCGGAAATGGGGTCGACACGTGGAACGAACGGCCGTTGAGCGTTGCCGTGCGGTGCTTGAGCGGGAGATATCCGACCAGATCCGGAGCGTCGGCCCGAACAGAAGAGGTGCGGCGTCTGGGTGGATCCGGCACGTGGCGAAGGGTGACCTGTACCGAATCCGCCTCACGCGGGTGAAGGCCCCGAGCGTCCGGAGGGAGGGCCACGGCCCCCGCCCATTCCACCTCCGCCGAATCGTGCTCGATCTGAAACGCCTTTTCCGACGCACCAATGCGCCAGTTTCGATTCCGGTCAACATAGACGCTCCACTCATTTCGGGACCGTGCCTCCGCGACCACGATTAAGTAGCTCGGTGGAGCCTCTGCCACCCGCAGGTAATAGACCACTGGATCCTGCAGCCGATCCGGAAACTGGAGATTCCTCTCCGCTGCACCGCCCAGGTCATAAAATTTCGAGCTCCTGGCCTCATCGTACAGAATTGTCCCGAACGAGTCGCATTCGTCCCCGCGCTGAACGAGGGTCACCTCCGACGGGCAGAGATCCACCGTCGGCCATCGCTTTGCAATCGGCTCGGCGGGGCGGTCGTGCCACGCAGCAACGGTGTCGCGGATGATCTTAGAACGGTCGAACTGGACCGTGCGCACGGACCGGTACGTGTAGTCAGCACGTTCCTCGACACTGAAGATTGATCCTCGGGTATACTTGTACGACACCTTTTCTCCCTTCGGGGCTGTCAGGTGTACTTGCCACTGCCCTTCGATCTTTTCGGCGGCCCGGGACGCGTCTGTTGCGCTGAAGCCGGTGGCTTCGCGCCCGGGATCCCAATCGTTGAGAGAACCTGCCCAGAATACTGTGTCTCCAGCGGGCGTCTCATCCGGAACGACCACCTCGAAGGTGACAGTTACGGATCCCTCCTGCGTCGGCTGTGCCTGTATCGGGCCCGTCGCGACGAGAAGCAGAATGCCGACAACTGAGGAAAAATAGGCGGATGGGCGTCCGAACATGGATGGGCGAAGACCGACTGATAGACTCACCGAATTGGAATACGACTAAATACTACTCTGGTAGTTTCTGTTTCATCGCAATACCCCCCGCTCTGGCTTCCTTCCATAGCATCGGTTTCTTTGCTGCCAATGCTGCTAGATCGCGAACAGGTTTCACGTGAAACGTCTGCGACTCTTCGACGCCACTCGTATCGACACGCCGCGACGAAGGAACCTCCCGGCTCACATGCCCCGTTGACCTTTCTGAAGTGAACATTCTTTCCAATTGCTACCGGGCCCGCCCCGCTGCCCCCGACCGCCGCTGATGTCGCGGCGTCGGGCTTTCGGTGTTTGGGGGTCTGTGAATGGGAGAGTTTGGGAATGGGTGAAAGGGAGAGCGAAACCGAAGATGCACCGACTCGCCCTCTCCCCCATTCGCCCTTTCGCCAACACCCGGATACGAACATTCTCGCGCATCAGGACTCCACGACTGCCTGTGTCCCTTTCCTCCATCGCCAACCGCATCGAGACCACCTCAGCCGTGACGCGTCTCCGCGCCTGGACTGCGGAAGCGCAGCGCGGCGATCGGACACCGGTGCTCCACGTGAAAGGAGCCGCCGGCTCCCTCCCGGCGTTCCTGCTTTATCACCTCCACCGCGAGCCGGGCGCACCGCTCTACTGCCTGCTGCCCGACGAGGACGCCGCGGCGTACCTGCAGAGCGACCTGGAGCAACTGGTAAGCGAGCCGGAAAACGAGATTCTGCGCGTCCCTGCGACGCAGAAGAAGCCCTACGATCCGGAGCAGATGACGGACTCGACGCCGCTGATCGAACGGGCCGACGCGCTGCAGCGGCTTGCGGAAGGCTTCGAGGGCATCCTCGTGACGAGCGTGCCGGCCGTCGGCGAACTCGTGCCGCCCCCTGCGGCCGTGCAGCGGGAGACGCTGACCGTGGAGAAGGGCGAGGAAATTTCGCTGAAGGCCCTGGCTGACCGGCTCCTGGAACAGGACTTCTCCCCCGTCGAGTTCGTGGAGGAACCCGGCGAGTTTGCGCGCCGCGGGGGTATCCTCGATGTCTTCCCCTACGCCGGCACCTACCCGATCCGCATCGACTTCTTTGGCGACGAGATCGACGGCCTGCGCGAGTTCGACCCGCAGACGCAGCGCTCGGTAAGCCGCCTCACCACGGCCCGCCTCGTGCCCAACCTGGAACGTGAGGAAGCAGCACGGGGATCGATCCCTCTCTTCGAGTACCTGCCCAATGACACGGTGCTCGCCACCATCGACGAGGCGCAGGTGCGGGAGGGCGCGCAGGCACAGTACGACGAGGCCGTGGAGGCGTACACCGAGCGTCGAGCAGCACTCGACGAGGATGACGAGGCGGAGGAAACGCCGGAGGACCTTACGCCGCCGGACGACCGCTTCCTCGACGGCGAGCAGCTCACCGACGCCCTGATTCAGCACCCGCGACTGCAATTCGGCACCTTCACGGAGGCCACCCGCACCAACGGCACGCCGACCGACACGCTCGATCTGGAGGCCGATCCGCAGCCGTCCTTCAACAGCGACATGGATCTGGTGCGGAAGCGGCTCAAAGAGAACGGCGACCGCGACCTCGACACGTTCATCCTCTGCGACAGCCACGGCCAGAGCTCCCGCCTCCGCGACCTGCTGGAGTCGGAGATCGACCACGGCTGGGCGCGGCTCGTCGTGGAGTCGCTGCACGAGGGCTTCGAGTGGCCCGGCGCAAAGCTCGCCGTCTACACCGACCACCAGATCTTTAACCGCTACCACCGCCCCTCCACCAAGA
>CAZBIB010000039.1:0-8603 GCA_964491575.1 uncultured Salinivenus sp.
CTTCGTCGATGTTGCCGCCCCACACCTGGATGCCGATGGGCCGCTCCTCGTCGAAGATCTCGAGCTTCTGCTGCTCGTGCTCCTGTTCGCGGAGGAGCCCTGCAGAGGAAACGAACTCGGTGTACATCATGTCGGCCCCGTACCGCTTGCAAAGGACGCGAAACGGCGGGTCGCTCACGTCCTCCATCGGGGCAAGGAATAGGGGCTGATCGTCAAAGTCGAGATGGCCGATGCGCATCAAGGCAGGATCGATCCGATTTGTAGCGGTGCGTTGCGAGATATTGGAAAACGCATCGGATGTGGGCGCTGGTTCCCTTTGCTTTCGCTTCCCTCACACCCATTCCCCCATTGACCCGTTCTCCCACCCCCTGTACCCATTCCGGTCGCTCGTCCGTACCTTGAATGCACAAGCTCTTTCTCCTTGACCCCTTTCTCTCATGCCCACTGAGAATCAGTTCTCGTCCGCGGTTCGTCCGCTTCTCTTCGCCGTCCTCGCTCCGCTTGCGGTTCTCCTCACCGGCTGCGGCGGGCCGAATCTCTTCGAGCGAATGAGCGCTCCGTATTGGGGCTTTTGTGGGACCGTCATCATTATTCTCGACCTCGTGGCGCTCGTCGACCTCATCGGGGACGAAGCGCGGGACATGACCAGCAAGATTATCTGGGCCCTGCTCATCATTTTCTTCCCCGTGGGCGGCGTGATCCTGTACTTCCTCTTCGGCCGCGAGTAGGGGAAAATTGGACGTGTGGAGAGGTGGAAGTATGGAGGAAAGAGAAGCGTTTGCAGAAGACGATGGGTTTGATCCATACGACTTCAGATAACGGATGGCCCCTCCCTTCTCGCTCCTCACCCTGAGCTGTCGGGCGGGGTCTCCATCTCCTCCGCCCGTTCCTCCAGCCGCTCGGCCCGCTCGCGAAGACGACGCGCCTCCTCCCGCAGCTGCTCCGGCGCCTCCCGCGCCCTGCGCTCATGCATCTGCTCAAAGTGGCGGCGGAGGCTGTCAGCGTGCTTCTGGTGCCGGCGAATCAGGCTGTCCACGTCCAGATCGCGGTCGAAGTCCTCGCGATTGAAATCGTCGGGATCGAACCCGTCGAACTCGAAGGCAAAGGTGCTGTCTGCAAAGCCCCGATCCTGCCAGTGCTCGGACCAGTCGTCTGAAAACCGCTCGGAAAACCGCTGGGCAAGGCTGTCGGCGTGCAGCCGCATTCGAAGGACGCGCTGTTCCAGGCTGTCTGGATCGAAGCGCATCCGGACGGCGCGTTCGATGCTATCCGGATTGATCTGGCCCAAAATGACGCGCTCCAGGCTGTCTGGATCGAGTTGCATGCGGAGGGCTCGCTCCAAACTGTCGGGGGAAAATGAGAGACCTTGCTTCAGGTCCTCCAGTTCAGGAAAATCGACCGTATCGACTCGAGCATTCTCTCGGACGACAAAAACATTCTCTTCGTGACCATCGACCTTGCTCGAACTGTCGGGGCCGACAACGACGCTGCGTTCTGTTGAGTCGTCTCGGACTACGACGACCATCTCTTCCTCAGCCGCTGCCGGAAGTTCCTCCGACGGTTCCGGTGTCTCCTTCTCACCCAAATCCTTCGTGTCCTGCTCCGTCTGGACGGTCGCCTGCGGAGACTCTGCCGCTGTCGTCGACTGCTGGGAAGCGCAGGCAGCCAGCGCGGCGGGGACGGTCACCATCAGCACCGCAGCGACCACCATCGAGAGTCGTCGGCCGGCCGTGGACGGCGCCTCGGGGGGTGCCACCAGACGCTGAATCCGATCGAGCAGCGACCCGTCAGCGGCCGCCGGGGTCCAGGCGGTCGTCGATCCAGCAACCGTTCGTTCGGCCAGCGCGGTGAGGGCCTGCGCGTACGTCTTCCGCCCCGATCCGGCCCGCACAACGAGATCATCGCAGCATGCCTCGCGCGCCCGGCGCACCTGTTTCGAAATCCACCACGTGGCCGGGTGGAAGAACAGGAGTGTCTCCACGACCGCCTGCAGGCGCCCCACGAGCACGTCGTGACGCCGGACGTGGGCCAGCTCGTGCAGAAGCAATGCTTCCACCTGGGCCGGGGGAAGGCCGGACAGAAAGCCCGCGGGCACGAGAATGACAGGCCGCCACCATCCGGCCAGCACCGGTCCCTCCACCTGCTCGGACCGGCGCAGCGCCACGGACGGCCCTACGCCCATCCGGTCGGCAAGCGCCTGGAGACGATCCTGCCACTCGGACGGTGCCGCCGTGCTGGTCCGACGAAGCCGACGCACGCGCCACGCCCCACCCCCGAGCCGCATGGCAAAGACGAGCACCCCGAAGCTCCAGGCAAGCACGACCCACGGCAGGGCGGGCTGCACCCGCGCCGCGGCCCACGCGCGCCACGACGGGGCGGTCGCAGCGGCGGGCTCCGCGACGGAAGCCCGAGACGCCGCGGTCAATTCCGCCCCATTCTCCACGACGATCATCGACGGAGACGGTGCGGACGCCGACGAAAGAACACTTCCGCTCAGAAATACCCCCGTCCCGATGGGCAATGCGAAGAGCCCGAGGAGCGCGGCGCCACTCACCGCGTAGCGGACCCGCGGCGAATGGCTGCGGAGCAGAGACAAGGCCCCGGCCAGCACGGCGGCCACGAGGGCGCCCTGCCACACAAAGTGCAGGAGGGTCCACCCCAGCAGTTCAACGGTCGGCGCGTGGAGGAGAGACCAGAGGCTAGGCATCGTCATGGTCGGAATCGTCGATCTGAGCGAGAAGGTCACGGATTTGGTCGAGCTCGTCGCGCGTCACGTCCTCTGTCGAGAGCGCCCGCATCACGAGCTGCTGCGCGGAGCCCCCGAAGGCGCGGTCCAGCAGGTCGTCGACGAGGCGGCGCTGAGTGTCCGCCTCCGCCACGGCCGGCGCATAGACGTGCGCCCGCCCCGACTCGTCGCGCGTCACGAGGTCCTTGTCCAGCATAATCTGGAGGTGCTTCAACACCGTGGTGTAGCCCTGATCGGCATCGAGATGATCCTGCACCTCCCGGACCGTGGCCGGACCGTGGGCCCACAGCACGCGCAGGATGGCGAGCTCAGCGTCAGTAGGAAGCGGAGCGTCGGGCAGCATGAAGTCTACTTCGTCCGGTGAACAGCAAGATGAAAATAGGCTCTCGTCGAAGCTCCTGATGGGCGTCAGGGAAGGTGCGACTTCAACATCGTCAGGAGTCCCGTCTCGGCAGCGGGGCGAAGGATCTCGACGACCTCTCCCTTCGGCCCCACAAGGGTGAGATTCGGCAGTCCCCGTATGGATCGTCCCTCACCAGGAATCTGGGCAAACTTTGCCCCGAAGTCACCCCCCAGACTCGAGATGCCCACAAAGGCGTGAGCTCCCGGCAGCTCGCGCTTCTCCAGTAAGTCAATGGCCGCCGATCGGGACCGGTCAAACGAGACGTTCAGGAAAGCGAGCGTATCGGTCGAGTAGCGCTCGCGCGCTTTCTGGAGGGCGGGAATCTTGTCAACGCACGGCGCGCACCAGGTGGCCCAGAGGTTGAGCAGCACGTACTTCCCCTCAAAGTCCGACGGCTCGAAGGTACGCGTTGAATCGCGGAGATGCTCCACCTCGAAGTCCGGCACCGGCGCTCCCACCCGCGCTGGCCGAACCGAGGTGTCCGGTGCCGAAACGGGACCGTACGCCGTCCCGCGGCCCTGGAGCCCCGCGTCTGCAGAGACGCCGACGAGTCCCGCCGACGACCAGACAACGAGCGTCGCAAGGACCAGGACGACACTGTTCAGCGAACAGCACAAAGGGAAGGACTGCCTCCAGATTCGATGCATCACAATCAACTGATCGTGGAGATTGACTGCTGTCGGGAGCGCCGAGCGGTCGACGCCATCTACGAACTCATTCGTACCTACTACGAAGAGTTTCGTATGTTTCAGAGCACCTGCATTTTTCTGTCCGACGAATTTTCCTGTTGCTTGCCGTCCCTCAGTCGGGCCCCTCGCCTCTATTGCGGGTTCTGGGCCACGTTCCGAGAGGACACGGACACGTCGTCTCCGAGGGAAAACACGTCATCAGCAAGGGACGCGAGGGCGTCCGTCTGGTGGCTTGCGACGACCGCGAGTCCTCCGTCTTCAACGAAGCTCCGGAGGAGATCGACGGTGGCCTCGGTGGTCGTCGTGTCGAGGCTGCGGAGGGGCTCGTCCATGAGCACCACCGCCGGCTCGGCCACGAACGCGGCGGCCACCTGCGCCTTCTGCACCATGCCGCTCGAATAGGTGCCGATAAGGTTGGATCGGCGCTCGTCGAGCCGGAGACGGTTGAGCAACTGATCGATGCGGTCCGGGCCTTCGTCGTCCGTCCAGTGCCCGCGGCTGCGCAGGATCCATTCGAGCAGTTCGACGGCCGTGAGGTGCTCGGGCAACTCGGGCCCGGCGTGGACGAGGCCGACCTTTCGCAGGTAGCGGTACGGCGTGTCGTGCACGTCGAGATCGCCGTAGTGCACGGTGCCGCTCGTGGGGTAGGCTTGCACGGACAGGAGGCGCAGGAGCGTGGTTTTTCCCGCGCCGTTGGGCCCCACGAGCAGGGTGAGCGTGCCTGGTTCGAACGACCGCGTGAGGCCGTCGATGACGGGTGGCCCATCGCCGTATCGTTTTGTGAGACCGTTGAGCGCAAGCGTGTTAGCCATGGAGCATAGTTGATTTTAAACATCAACGTAGAGCCGTCCCGCCGGGACAGCTTTACAAATACAGGTGTCCCAACCAATCCGGGTTTTCCTATGCGGCGCGGGCCGCCCCTTCCGTTGCAAGCGTCACAACTGCCGCCGCCCCCACCGACAGGCCCACGTGCACCGCGGCCCAGGTTCCCACCCAGGCGAGGCCGTAGGCGTCGCCAAACAGCGCCACGAGCCCAAGGCTTCCCACGTGCGGCCCGAACCAGCGCAGGTTCACAAACGTGCGGGTCCCGATCCAGTCGCCTACCGATTGCAGGGCAAGCTGGAACGGACGCGGCGCCACCGAGGGCGTACCCAGCACCGCACAGGCGGCCACCTGTCCCGTCATCACCACGAGCAGGTATGTCGTGACGAAGGCGGGAGCCACCCCGCGGATGCAGAAGAGCCAGAGGCCGAGGTGAGCTACCGCCACGAGGCGGCCGAGGGGCAGGCGGCGGTCGAGCTGTCGCACACTCGCCCAGGCGGCCGGGCGCCATCGCGAGGGCACCCAGTAGAGCGCGTCGTAGGGCACCGGCTCGCGGTCGGTGGCCGCCACCGTGCCGCCCCCCAGCACCTCCGCGTAGAAGGCCGTGGTGTGGTAGAAATGCCGGTCGTACGCGGGACGGCACCGCCACAGGCGCGCCCCGGCCCAGCCACTCAGAAGGAGTCCCGGAACCCATGCGAGCAGTCCGCTCCCTACCTGCACCCCGGCCGCAGTCGCAATGACCGCCCCGATGCCCACCGTAAAGCAGCGCGTGGTGGCAAAGAGGGCCGGAACCAGTCCGCGCGGCAGACTGACGCCCTGTCCTTGTTCCTCCACCGCCCGGGCGTACCACTGCCCGGCCCGCCCTTCGTGCCAGGCCTGCGACCGGGCTCCGAGGGTGGCAAAGTGGACGAAGCTATCCAGAGCGGTTCCCACGAGCAGGACGAGCACCTGTCCCAGGGCCGCCGTCTTGAGGCCGAGGCGGCGGAGCGGCCCGCTGGGATCCCCATACGCCATGAGGAGCGCCGGCCCCGCGATGAGCAGAACGAGCGGCCCCAGCCGACGCACCTGGTAGCGAAGAAGACGCGGGGGGGACCAGTTGAGCCGCTGCAGCATCGAGACGTTCGGGTCCGGAAACAGCACGTTCGGCGGTGCCACGGCAAACACGCCGGCCCCGACGAAAGCCCACAGCCGCAGCGCGGCGGCCCGCGTCGTCGGGTCCGCCCCGGCCGCCAGCAAGACCGCCGCCATGCTCAGCACGCCGAGGAGGAGCCCGTATGCCAGCCGGGATGCCCAACCCGCGCTGTGACGGACCGGGGCGGGAAGCGAACGAGAAGTCGACACAGCGACCAGCAGCAATTCAATGATCCATGAGGGTAGAAGAAGGTATTGGCAAACCGCCCTCCGTATCCACAACGACCCGGGAAATTCCGACCAAATGCCACCGCCGAAAGGAATGTTGAACGACTCGGCGATCCGGAAAACTGAAACGCTCCGCGCACCCGCACACCTCTCCTTCCATGATGTGAAGATTATAACAAACAAGAAAAGGCGCTGTAAGATCGGCCGGGGTTCGGGAGACCAATTTACATGAGAGAATTTCACCGACGTGCTGACGGCATCGCCCGCGTCATGCCTGATCGGGACGACGAGTTCATACAACTGGTGCGCGAGAACGACGCTCGCCTCCGCAAAATCTGCCGCGTCTACGCGGACAGTGCAGCGGCGCAGCGCGACCTGTACCAGGACATCCTCGTGGAACTCTGGCGCTCGTTTCCCTCCTTCGAGGGCGACGCCACCCCAGCACTTGGCTCTACCGCGTGGCGCTCAATACCGCTCTGAGCCACGATCGCACGCAAGCGGTGCGGGAGGAGGTGACGCTCGACCCGGACCATCCGGTGTGGACAGACGGCGTACCCCACCCCAGCGAGCGTCTCGACAAGCAAGACAAACTCGACCGGCTGTATGCCGCCATCGATCGGCTCGACGAGATCGACAAGGCGCTCGTCATGATGTACCTCGACGAGAAAAGCTACCGGGAGATGGCCGACGTGCTCGGCATCAGCGAAAACCACGTGGGCGTAAAGCTGCATCGGATCAAAAACAAACTGGCCTCCTGGCTGGAGGAAACGCCGGCATGAATCTCGACGACGCGAAAGATCTCTGGTCTTCCGAAAACCCTGACACCTCTTCTATGTCTGCACAAACACTGTCCGATTCCGACATTCTGCGCATCGTCAAAGAGAAGGCTGAGTCCTTCGACAGGCGGATCTGGCGCCGCGACCTGTTGGAGTCGATCGCCGCGCTCGTGGTGTTTTTCTTCTTCGGATGGTTGCTCCAGGACCCGTCCTGGTGGGTCCGCTCCGGCGCCCTGATCGTGATGGCGGGCAGCGCCTACGTCTACTGGCGCCGGCGGCGAGCCCGTACCCGATACGACGCCCCGTCCCCGGACCGCCCTGTGGCCGAGGTCATTCGGACCGAACGGGCAAAGGTAGAGGAGCAGATTCAACTCCTTAATAATGTCCTTTGGTGGTACCTCGGACCGATCGTCCTGGGCGCGCTCCTCATCATTTTCGGGCACCACGGGTGGTCCTGGGTGACCCTTCTCCAGACTGGAGTTGTTCTCGCCGTGGCGGCTTGGATCTACGTGCTCAACCAACGCGGCCGCCGCTGCAGGTTCGAGCCGCGCCGGAAGGAACTGACGCGCCTGCTCGAACAGGTCGAGGCAGACCACTCCTGACCTCTTCCCCCTTTCCCAAACGCCGCCGCAGAAAACCTATCGATCGTCTCGCGTATACACGCCGTGATCCGTCGCACGTCCCCTCGCACTCGCCGCCGTCCGTTCATGCCCACGAATTCACTCGCCGAGCCGCTTCACGAGCGCCTGCTTCAGTCCTTTCCCGCCGACCAAGCCTACACGCCGGCCGATTGGAACACGGACGCGATGCCGGGCCCGGTGCGCCACTATCTCGACCACTATGTGCGCCACCACGGCAAGCAGGAGGCGAATCGCCTGCGCCGGGCACGCACCGACTGGGTGAACTACGACCACCCCGAGGTCGAGCAGGCCGTCCGCGCCTTCCTTAAGGCCGCCGAGAACCACACGCAGGTGCCGCAGGACCAGTGGACCGAGACGCTCCGGACGGCCTCCCACCGGACCGCGGACTACCTCGTGCGGCCCATTCCAACGCTGACATCCTTCGTCTTCGAGGACACCTCCAGCGCGGTCCCGGTCTCTCAGATTCAGTGGCGAATGCGATTCTTCGGACCGTACGCCTACCTGCGAGACGCTGTACAGGCCTTCGCAAATAAACGAAACCGCGAGGCCCTTGAGCGGGACGCCTTCGAACAGGTCCTCCGCCGCGTCGACGAGCGCATGACGGCTGATTTTGACGCGGACCGCTGGGTCCGCCTGCTCGACCCCCTCTTCGAAATGGCCCAGCGTGCCACCGGCCAGAAACAGGTCCCGCTGCCCCTTCTGCGCGCGTTCTTTGAGGAGAAAAACGCCGTCCGCATCGCCGACCGGCTGACGGCCCACGAACTCGAAGGCAACGCCGACGCGGCCGATCCCGACACGCTTCGACGCCTCATCGATGCGGTCCTGAGCAAAGACTCCTTCGAACGACGCGACCTCCCGGAGTCTCCCTTCGACCCCGACTTCCAGGAATCGACCGAGCCGGCGCGAGTGCAGAGCGCCGAACCTTCTTCTCCAAAGGAGGACACCAGCGAAGCGGCCCCGATGTGGAAACAGTTTGAACAGGACATCCCGCGGCGAAGTACGGAGACGAACACAGGAAACGATGACGGCTCACAGCCCCTCTGGACCCAGTTCCAGAAGCACACGTCTCCCTCCCCCTCCGACACGAACTCTCGCCCTTCCTCGCCCGCACCGGGGTCTCCGTCAACACCCTCCTCGTCTCCGTCGGACGGCACCTCACTCTCTACC
>CAZBIB010000039.1:8703-18080 GCA_964491575.1 uncultured Salinivenus sp.
GGGGTCTCCGTCAACACCCTCCTCGTCTCCGTCGGACGGCACCTCACTCTCTACCGGGAGCAGCGACGACCTCTCTGCACTCGAACGCGAGGTGTTTGGACCCGCGAATCTGCCGAAGCGCGACCTCTATGTTCAGAAGCTCTTCCAGGGCGACGAGGACGCGTACCGGCGTGTGCTGGAGCGCCTGCGCACGACCGAGCGCTGGAGCGAGGCATCACAGATCATCGCCCGTGACGCCTTTCGGGCCCACCAGGTCAACATTTACAGCGACGCGGCGGTTCACTTTACGAACGCTGTGGAGGCCAGCTTTAAGAAAGAGTAGCCTTCACAGATCGATCCCCGCGGATGCGGGCCCCTGCAGCTCAGAATTCGGGGTGCAGATTTCGGAGTGACAGCATACTATTGCGAAGGAGCACCCTCTTCCTTTACTTGGAAATCCACTGGCTTCGCTCCTGCGCAGGCCGAACTCCTCGCCCTCCGCCGCGTATTGGGCTGAGGTGAACTCTTTCCTCATCCCGTTCCCCGCCTGAAAGCGCTTTTCGTTTTCGAGGAACTCTCTCCACACGCAGCGAATCGACTCCCACCGTATGAGCACGCCCGAAGGCATCAATCGTCGTGAGGCCCTCCGTCGCGTCGGCGCCCTGCTCGGCGGCATCGTCTCGGCCCCGACCGTCGCGGGGGTGCTGAGCGGCTGCGAGCGCATGACGGGCCCCGACTGGTCGCCCGAAACGCTCACCTCCGCACAGAATCAGATCGTCGACACCATCAGCGAAATCATCATTCCCACCACGGACACCCCCGGCGCCAGCGCCGCGAACGTCAACCGGTTCATCGACGCGATAGTGGGAGAGAGCTACCTGCCCGAAGACCGCGACCGGTTCCTCAAAGGACTCGACAAGCTCGATGCTCGCTGCCGAGACGACTACGACGCTCCCTTCGTGGAGTGCACCGACGAACAGCAGCGCGCCCTCGTCGGCGAACTGGACGATGAAACCTTTGGCTCTGACGCATCCGAATTTGACCGGGACGCACCGCCGTTCTTCCGCATGATGAAGGAACTGGTGATCGTCGGCTACTACACCTCGGAAATCGGCGCGACGCAGGAACTGAAGACGAACACTGTTCCCGGCTACTACGACGGCGACGTGCCCTACGAAAAGGTAGGCCGCGCCTGGGCCTAGCGACTGGATTTCCGCTCTTTCCAGACCTTTCCCCCACCTATGGACGCCCCGAACATTGCGCCACAACGAAAAAAATACGACGCCATCGTCGTCGGCTCCGGCATTACGGGAGGCTGGGCCGCCAAGGAGTTCACCGAGAAGGGCCTGGACACCCTCGTGCTCGAACGCGGCCGCGACGTTACGCACGGCGAAGACTACATCACCGAGCACAAACCGTCGTGGGAAATGAACTACCACGGGCAGGGCAACCAGCAGGAGTTCGAGGAGCACTACTCCCGACAGTCGATGGCGGGACCGTTTAATGCTTACAACAAGCACTTCTTCGTCAAGGACAGCAAATACCCGTACGCCTTCGACGAGGAGCCCTTCCTGTGGGTGCGGGGCTACCAGCTGGGCGGCCGGTCCATCACGTGGGGCCGCCAGTGCTACCGGTGGAGCGACCTGGACTTCACGGCCAATGCCCGAGAGGAAGTCGGCGTCGACTGGCCGATCCGGTACGCCGACGTCGCCCCGTGGTACGACTACGTGGAGAAATACGTTGGCATCAGCGGGCGCAAGGAGGGCCTCCCCCAGCTGCCGGACGGGCAGTTCCTCCCCCCGATGGAAATGAATGCGGGAGAGAAAGAGGTCAAGGCCGGAATCGAGAGTACCTACGACGACCGGATGATGACAATTGGGCGGGCTGCCGTCCTCACCGAGCCCAAACCCGACCAGGGCCGAGCGGCGTGCCACTACTGTGGCCCCTGCTCGCGGGGGTGCAGCGTCGGGGCGTACTTCTCCAGCCTGAGTTCCACCCTCCCCGCCGCCCGCGATACGGGCAATATGACACTCAAGTGCAACAGCATCGTCCACAGCGTGAAGTACGACGCAGAGACGGGCCGGGCCTCCGGCGTCCGCGTCGTGGACCGGAAGACCAAGGAAACGCGCGAGTACGAGGGCCGCGTCGTGTTTCTGTGCGCCTCTGCGCTCGGCTCCACAAAGATCCTACTGAACTCGACCTCGTCCCGCTTCCCCAACGGCCTGGCCAACTCCAGCGGCACCCTCGGCCACGCCGTTATGGACCATCACTTTAAGGTGGGGGCGTCGGGCACCATTCCGGGGCTGGAAGACATGTACTACTACGGCAGCCGCCCGAACGGCGTTTACATCCCCCGTTTCCGCAACCTGTCCGGGCAGGACTCCGATGTCGACTTCCTCCGCGGCTACGGCTACCAGGGCGGGGCCTACCGCGAGGGTTGGACGCGAGCGCTCGGGGAAGAAGGATTCGGGGCGAGCCTGAAGCACAAGCTCCGCGATCCGGGACAGTGGCGCATGTACCTCACGGCGTTCGGCGAAATGCTCCCGGACGACGACAACTATGTGGAGCTCGACGACGAGCAAACCGACGAGTGGGGCATTCCCCTTCTGCGCACGCACGTGTCACTGGGCGAAAACGAAAAGGCCATGCGCGAGGACATGAAAGCGCAGGCGGCCGAGATGCTGGAGGCGGCCGGCGCCACGGAGGTCGACACCTACGAGCAGCGCTACTGGCCCGGCGAGGGCATCCACGAGATGGGAGGCGCGCGCATGGGCCGCGACCCAGACACGTCGGTCCTCAACGCGCACAACCAGACCCACGACGTACCCAACCTGTTCGTGACCGACGGGGCCTGCATGGCCAGCTCGGCCTGCCAGAACCCCTCCATCACCTACATGGCCCTCACCGCCCGCGCCGTCGACTACGCCGTAAAGGAGATGAAGCGCGACAATCTCTAACGCTTCTCCCCTACCTCTTCCCTATCCCTCAAGCGATGGATCGACGCCGCTTCCTCCAGGTGGCCGATCACCCAGACCGCAACGAGCCGACGACCGGTGAGATCGACTACCGGCACGTGTTCGCGCATCTCCACGAGAAGGGCTACGACGGCATCGTGAGCATGGAGCACAGCATGTCCTGCACGGAAAAGTTGGCGAACAGCCCGTGGTCGACGCGTACACCACGGTCGACCCCTCCGATGACCAGTAATCGTCTTCGCCCGCCCATGCCTATTCGAAGCCTCTTTGCGAATGTGCTTCTCCTCGCCATAGGCACCGCTCTGCTCGTGCCCACGGCCCCAGCACAGGACAGCGACCCGGTGTCGATCCTGGTGTTTTCAAAAACCAACGGATACCGCCACGCCTCCATTCCCTCGGGGATAGACGCCCTCAAAGAGCTAGGAGACAAACATGGATTTCGGGTGGAGGCGACCGAGGATAGCACCACGTTTCGCCCCGACCGCCTGACCAAATTCGATGTCGTCGTGTTCCTGAACACCTCGGGCAATGTGCTCGGATCCGCCGGGCAGGAGGCGCTCCGTACGTTCGTTGAGCAGGGGGGCGGATTTGTCGGCGTGCATGCGGCATCCGACACCGAGTTCAACTGGCCCTGGTATGGCCGGCTCGTCGGGGCCTATTTTGACGGCCATCCGGACGTGCAGGAAGCCACCGTTCGCGTCGAAGACGCCACCCATCCCTCCACGTCCATGCTCCCGCCCGAGTGGTCACGACGCGACGAGTGGTACAACTTCAACACAAACCCGCGCGACTCGGTGCAGGTGCTCCTCACCCTCGACGAAGCGACCTACGAGGGGGGCACGATGGGCGACGATCACCCCATCGCATGGTGCCATACGCAGGAAGAGGGACGGGCGTGGTACACGGCTGGTGGACACACGAAAGCGGCCTATCGAGCCTCGCTCTTTCGCCAGCACCTGCTCGGGGGGCTTCGATGGGCGGCCGGAACCGACTGAGCCCTCCTTTCCTTTTCCACACTGCACAACTCGTCCCATGGACCGACGCCAGTTTCTTACGACCTCCGTACAAGCCACTGGTGCTCTCTGTGCCGGGGGGGTCCTGGCCGCCTGCACGTCCGACTCCGCTGAGCGAGAGACCGCCGCAGCGGATTCCTCTGCCTCCACTTCCACGTCGCTCCCGGCCATTGGCCTCCAGCTCTATACCATCCGGAGTGTGATGAAAGACAATTTCCGAGGGGCCGTGGAGAAGGTCGCCGACATCGGGTACGACGAGATCGAATTTGCCGGCTACTACGATCGGAGTCCTGAAGAAGTCACCACGCTGTTGACGGACCTCGACCTTGCCTCGCCCGCCACCCACATTCCGCTTCAGCGCATCCGGGAGGCGCCCGACGAGGTGATTCAAACGGCAAAAACCATCGGGCACCAGTACGTCGTGTGCCCGTACCTGGCGGAGTCGGAGCGCGCCTCACTGAAGGACTATCGCCAGCTCGCCAAGGAGTTTTCCGCCTTTGGCGAGCGCTGCACGAAGGCCGGGCTCCAGTTTGCCTACCACAACCACGACTTCGAGTTTATCGAAATGGACGGCACGCGGCCGTTCGACGTGCTGCTGAAGGAGACCGACCCGAAGCACGTCCAGATGGAGATCGACCTGTACTGGGTCATTGAGGCCGGGCACGACCCGCTCGACTACATCGGACAGAATCCCGACCGATACTCACTGTGCCACGTGAAGGACCGGGGGCCGGACGGGGGCATGACGAGCGTCGGGAACGGCACCATCGACTTCGCATCGATCTTCCAAAAGGCCAACTTCCAGCATTACTTCGTGGAGCACGACAACCCCGAAAACCCAATGCAGAGCATCGAGTCCAGCTATCGCACCCTCCGAGACCCCGACCGATAAGCGGAATAGCTTGCACCGAGCCGTAAAAGTTATGGAGACGATGCCAACAATGTAGATGTCTGGGGAGTGGGAGAGCGGAGGAATGGGAGAACATGCCCCGAACGCCATCGGGGAGAGAGGAAGAGGAGGGCTGAAGTGAAAAAAGACTGCTCCTTTGCACAAATCATGGCAGTTCTGTCCCACGCCCTCGTTCTCTCATGCTCTCACGCCCCCATTCTCCCACGTCCCCTTTTATTTTTCGCGTCCAGAGACGAAGTTTGAATGCACTCGCTTCCACTGAACTGCTGCACTGATCCTCGAAACTGACTGCCATGGCACTCGACCGACCGATTCGCTACGGGATGGTGGGCGGCGGGCCCGGCGCGTTTATCGGAGAGATTCACCGCTCCGCGGCGGCGCTCGACGGGGAGATGGAGCTCGTCGCCGGGGCTTTCTCTTCCTCTCCCGAAAAGTCCCGGCGACAGGGCGAGAACCTGTATCTCGACCCGGATCGGGTGTACGACACCTACGAGGAGATGGCCGCCCGAGAAGCCGAACGATCCGATGGAATCGATGTCGTCTCCATCGTCACGCCCAACTTCCTACACTACGATGTGGCCTCCACTTTTCTCGAAAAGGGAGTCCACGTCATCTGTGACAAGCCGATGACGACGACCCTCGAGGACGCGGAGGCCCTCTGTCGCCGCGTCGAGCAGCAGGATGCGGTGTTTGCCCTCACGCACAACTACTCGGGCTACCCCCTAGTGAAACAGGCCCGGGCGCTCGTGGAGCAGGACCGCCTCGGGGAGCTCCGCAAAATTGTGGTGGAGTACCCGCAGGGCTGGCTGAACCGCCGACTCGAAGCGGAGGGAGACAAGCAAGCCTCCTGGCGCACCGATCCGGAAAAGGCGGGGGCCGGAGCGCTGGGCGACATCGGCACGCACGCCGAGCACCTGGCGCGCTACGTGACGGGCCTTGGCCTGGAGCGGATGTGTGCCGACGTGGGAACAGTCGTGGAGGGGCGCGGGATTGACGACGACGCCAGCATCCTGGCGCGGTTCGAAGGCGGCGTGCGCGGGCTCATCCACTTCTCCCAGATCTCGGCGGGGGAGGAAAACAACCTTCGCCTCCGCGTCTACGGTACCGACGCCGGGCTCGACTGGCGACAGGAGGACCCGCACCGGCTTCGCCTCCTTACCGACATCAACGGCGATCAGCCGCAGCAGGTGTACAGCCACGGTCGGGACTCCCTCGACGACTCGGTCCAGCCGTTCCTCCGGACGCCACAGGGCCACCCCGAGGGCTTCATTGAGGCCTTTGCCAACCTCTACTGCAGCGTGGCGCACACGATCGCGGCCCGCGAGGCGGGGGAGGAACCCGAGGCCTGGGCCCTCGATTTCCCGACGGTGCAGGACGGGGCCATCGGCGTGCACTTCATCGAGACGGCCCTCGAAAGCAGCCGCACCGAGTCCTGGGTCGACGCCTCTTACACTCCGCCGGGGGCGTAGCCCGGCATTCGAGCAATGCGACCGCCGGCATTTTCTCTCATCAACAACGCCAAATCGCCATGAAAAGCACTGCCCTAACGTACACTGCCTCGCTCCTCCTCACCGCTGCTCTCCTTCTTCCGATGGGCGCCCATGCACAGGACACGACGGAGCACAATACGCTGACCCAGCAGGAAAAAGAAAATGGCTGGGAGCTGCTCTTCGACGGTGAGACGACCGACGGGTGGCGGGGATACAACGATGAATCGTTTCCAGACGAGGGATGGAGCGTTGAGGACGGAACGCTCCTCATTTCGGGCGCCGAAGGAGACGTAAGCGGCACGGGAGGCGACATCGTGACGACCGAGACGTACGACGACTTCATCCTGAAGCTGGAATGGAAAATCTCGAAGGGGGGCAACAGTGGAATTTTCTACCGCGCCATTGAGCAGGAGGACGTGGCCATCTACTGGTCGGCCCCCGAGATGCAGGTGCTCGACAATGCGAACCACCCTGACGCGAATCGGGGAGAAAACGGCAACCGAAAGGCCGGATCGCTCTACGACCTGATTCCCGCCCAGCCTCAGACATTTACGGGACATGGGGAGTGGCAACAGGTCAAAATCGTTGCCGATGGGCCTCAGATTGAGCACTGGATGAATGGAGAGAAGGTGCTGGAATACGAGCTGTGGACCCCCGAGTGGTACCGGAAGGTGCGCGACAGCAAGTTTAAACCCCACCCGTCGTTCGGCGACGCCCGCGAGGGCTACATCGGCCTTCAGGATCACGGTACGACGGCCCAGTTCCGCAACATCAAGATCAAGGAGCTCGACGACGACTCGCAGGACACGTGAGTCCTCCCTTTTCCCCCCGGAATCCCCATCAATCCTCCACGCATTCTGCACTCCCTTCCAGTTATGGACCTTGAACAGATGGATCGTCGCCGCTTTCTGAAAGGCTCGGCCCTGGCCGCAGCCGGTCTCAGCGTCGTGCCCCGACACGTGCTCGGCGGGCCCGGCCACCAGCCCCCGAGCGACACCCTGAACGTGGCCGGCATCGGGGTGGGCGGCCGCGGGGCCTCCAACATGAACGCCCTGACCAGCGAGAACATCGTCGCCATCTGCGACATCGATTTCGACCGCGTCGACCAGACGCTGCGCAACGATGAGGGAAATGTGGCAGAGGGGTACAAGGCCCTGCACCAGGCGTACGAGCAGGCGGAGCGCTTCGCGGACTACCGGGTGATGTTCGATGAGATGGGCAACGAGATCGACGCGGTGGTCATCTCCACTCCCGACCATCTTCACGCCACCGCAGCGAAGCAGGCCATGGAGATGGGAAAGCACGTGTACGTCGAGAAGCCCCTCACCCGCACGATCCGCGAGGCGCGGGTCCTTCTCGAGACCGCAGAGAAGACGGACGTGGTGACGCAGATGGGAAACCAGGGCCACACGCATTCCGACGGGCGCCGCGCCATTGAGTGGGTGTGGGCCGGGGCCATTGGGCCGGTGCACGAGGTCCACGCGTGGACGGACCGCCCACTGGGGTGGTGGCCGCAGGGCGTGTCTCGCCCCGAGGACTCGATGTCGGCCCCGAGCGACCTTGAGTGGGACTTATTTCTCGGGCCCGCTCCGGAGGTCCCATACCACAAGGCGTATCATCCCTTCCGGTGGCGAGGATGGACGGACTACGGCACCGGCGCGCTCGGCGACATGGGGGCGCACCTGATCGATCACGCCTACTGGGCGCTGGACCTCGGTTACCCCACAGAGGTGTGGAGTTCCTCCTCTCCATTTGGCACAGAGGGGGACACCCGCGTCTCCTGGCCGACGACAACCACAACGCAGTATGAGTTTGGACGCGGGGGCCGGGATCCGGTGCGGCTGATGTGGTACGACGGGGGACTCTTGCCGCCTCGCCCCCGGGCTCTGCCGAACGATGTGCCGCTGGTCCGCGAGACGGACACCTCCCCCCCACCGTCGTGGGGCGGAGCCATCTGGGTCGGGGAAGAGGGCATTCTCATGCACGACACCTACGGCCGCAACCCGCGGCTCTACCCGAAGGCGCTGGAGAAGGAATACAGCGACGCGCCGAAGCAGCTTCCCCGCATCGAGTCGAGCCATCAGATGAACTGGGCGAACGCCTGCAAAGGGACGGCCGAGGCCTCGTGTCCCTTCGAGTACGCGGTGCCGCTGACCGAGACGATGCTCCTCGGAGTGGTGTCGCTGCAGGCCGGAACGCCCATCCGGTACAACGGACGGTCGATGGAGATCTCGAACGCACCGGAGGCCGAGCAGCACCTCCGCCGCGACTACCGAGAGGGATGGTCGCTGTAGCGTCGCTGCGATAGCTCGGTCTCACTCTAATTCTCCTTCCAAACCACGGCAGAATATTCCAATGTCGTACCGCCCCGTTACCCTCTTCACCGGCCAGTGGGCCGACATGCCGCTCGACACCCTCGCCGAGAAGGCTGCCGACTGGGGCTACGATGGCCTCGAACTGGCGTGCGCGGGCGACCATTTTGACGTCGAGCGCGCCGTGAATGACGATGGCTACGTCCGCCGGAAGCGCGAGCAACTGCAAGCGCACGACCTGGAGGTGTGGGCCCTCAGCCAGCACCTGGTGGGACAGGCCGTGAGCGATCCTGTCGACGAGCGCCACCGAGAGGTGCTCCCCGAGCGGGTCTGGGGCGACGGCGACCCCGACGGCGTAACGCACCGCGCCACCGAGGAGGTAAAACGGACGGCCGCAGCCGCCGATGCTCTCGGCGTCGACGTGGTGACCGGGTTCACCGGCTCGCCCGTCTGGCACCTGCTCTACGCCTTTCCGCCCACGCCTCAGGACATGATCGACGAGGGATACCGTACGTTTGCCGATCAGTGGCGCCTCATCCTCGACACCTTCGCGGAGGAAGACGTGCAGTTTGCCCTGGAGGTGCATCCCACCGAAATTGCGTTCGACCTCAGCACGGCCCAGCGTGCCCTCGACGCTCTCGACGGCCACCCCGCCTTCGGCTTCAATTACGACCCCAGCCACTTCGGCTACCAGGGTG
>CAZBIB010000040.1:0-17972 GCA_964491575.1 uncultured Salinivenus sp.
ATAGTGGGAGGTGAGGGTCGTTTGGTATATCGAGGGACATTCGAGCCTCACGCCAGTTGATCGGGAAACGTATTGCGTATTTCGTATTTCGTATGTTATGCAGCAGAGGGCAGTCCGATCCTTTACGCAACACGCACTACGCAATACGCACCACGGAAGAAGCCTACCGCACCCGGATTACCTCAGCGAGATCGTCGAGGGAGCCGTCGCCCACCCGCACACGAAGCACGGTGCGATCTGCTTCTTCGAGTGCTTGATAGTCGCCCGTCGCCTGGGCTGCGATGAGTTCCTTGAAGGTGTAGTCGGTCTCCGGCACGGGCACCTCGTTGGTCGGCGTATCCACGAGCTGCAGGAAGAGGCCGTTGGGCGGACCGCCTTTGTGCAGCTGGCCGGTGGAGTGCAGGAAGCGGGGACCGTAGCCGAGCGTGGTGGCGAGGCCGGTTTTCTTCCGCAGCGTGGTGACGAGGTCGGTCAGCGCCGCGGTCGTCTCGTTGGAGGGAGCCAGGTAGGCCTGTACGCCGAAGTAGCCCGTGTCGTCGGCCGAACCGAGCCAATCGGCAAGCTCTTTCTCCAACGTGTCTACGTCACTGGCGGTGATGGTGCGAATCTCGCCGTCGGTGCCGTCCTCGGACTGCATGGCCTGCCGCGCGAGGCGTTTGGCCGCCTCCACGTTCGGCTGGTTGAAGGGGTGAATGCCGAGAATGGACCCGGCCGCCGCGACGCCCATCTCCCAGCGGTACATCTCGCGGGCGAGGTCGTACCGGTCGTCGAGCCGGACGCTGATGACGGGGTGCCCGGCCTCGTCGAGGGCATCGAGCTTTCCGATCGTGTCTCGGTCCTGCTCGCCGTGGAGGTAGAAGTAGACGAAGACGCGGTCCTCGCCGTAGTGATCGGGATCGGCGAGCGGCTCGTCGGCGACGGGCACAATGCCGGTGTCGTCCTTGCCGGTGCTCTCGGCGATGAGTTGCTCCTGCCACGCGGGGAAGCTGTCCAGGGTCGGCGAGGTGACGAAGGTGACCTTGTCGCACCCGACCTCGGCCAGCTCGCCCAGGGCGGCGCCCAGTTCCAGACCGGAGTTGTTCGGCGCCTCCACGCAGAAGTCGGAGCCGGCCTCCGCAGCCCACGCTCGGTCGAGGAGCCGCTTGAGGTCGAGCCCCATCAGGGCCGCCGGGACGAGCCCGAACGGGGTGAGGGCCGAGTAGCGCCCGCCCACGTCGCTCGGGGCGCGGAAGACGGCACGGAAGTCGCGCTCCTGTCCCATCTCTTCCAGATTCGACTCCGGATCGGTGGTGGCCACAAAGTGGTCGCCGGGCGTTTCGGTGACGTCACTCACGCGGTCCCAGAAGTAGCGGAAGAAGGAGAGGGTCTCGGTCGTCGTACCCGACTTGCTGGCGACGATAAAGAGCGTGCGGTCGAGCGCCAGGTCGTCGGCAAGGGCCGTTACAGCGTCCGGGTGCGTGCTGTCGAGGACCGTGACCTCCGGGTACCCGTCCGCCGCCTCAAACACCTTGCTGAAGACATCCGGGGCGAGGCTGGAACCGCCCATGCCGAGCACCACCACGTCGTCGAAGTCGGCGTGCACGTCGTCGGCGAAGGCCGTGATCTCCTCGGCCTGCTCCTGCATCGAGTCGGGCAGGTCAAGCCAGCCGAGGCGGTTGGTGATCTCCGGGGTGTCCTCGTCGGCCCAGAGCGTGGGATCGTGGCGCCACAGCCGGCACGCAAAGTCGTCGTGCTCCCAGGTCTGCAGCCGCTCTGCCACGCGGTCCTCGTAGTCGTGGAGGTGGAAGGAGATCGGAGCGGGCTTTTGGCCGCGAATCTCCTCGCGCTTTGCCTCCAGCGTCTCCATCAGGTCGTCGAACGGATTCGAAAACTTCTCCACGCCGCGGGTCTGCAGCGTTTCGGTCACGTCGTCGAGGTCGATGCCCGCCTCCTCAAGCTGTGCCAGCACCTCCTCAGCGCGGTCGAGGTCGTCGGTCACGGTTTGGCCCGCTACAGTGCCGTGGTCGCGGAAGGCGTCGAGGGTGTGGGGCGGGATGGTGTTCACGGTCTCCTTCCCGATCAGCGAGTCCACGTACAGCACGTCCGAGCGGGACGGGTCCTTGGTGCTGGTGGAGGCCCAGAGCGGCCGCTGCACGAAGGCGCCCTGCTCGCGGAGGTCGGCAAACTCGTCGCCGTGGAAGATCTCCTGGAAGCGGCGGTAGGCCATCTTGGCGTTGGCGATGGCCACGTCGCTGCCGTCAAAGTCGACCTCGTCGGTGAGGCCGCGCTCTTCCAATCGATTGTCGACCTCCCGCGCCACGCGGCTCACGAAGAAGGAGGCCACCGAGACGATGCCACTCGGGTCGTCGGCCCGGCGGAGGCCGTCTAGGTAGGCGTGGGCCACCTTTTCGTAGTGATCGAGCGAAAACATGAGGGTCACGTTGACATTGATCCCCTCACTCAACAACTGCGAGATGGCGGGGATGCCCTCGTCGGTGGCCGGCACCTTGATCATGAGGTTGGGACGGCTTACGGCCTCCCAGAGGCGTCGCGCCTCTTCGATCGTGCCCTCGGTGTCGTGGGCGAGGTGCGGGGAGACCTCTAGGCTCACGACACCGTCGTAGCCCGCTTCGTCGTAGACGAGGCGCAGAATGTCGGCGGCTCGCCGGATGTCCTCGATTGCCAGGCGCTCGTAGATTTCATTGGGCTCCATCGAGGGATCCTCGCCAAGGAAGGCGGCAATGGCGTCGTCGTACTCGTCGCTGCCGCCGATGGCCTTCTGGAAAATAGCAGGATTCGAGGTGAGTCCGCGCAGGGCGTCCTCCTCGACGAGCCGCTGGAGCTCGCCGCTTTCCATTAGGCTGCGGCGGATGTAGTCGAGCCAAAGGGACTGACCCTGATCGCGGAGAGCGAGCGTGGGTTTTTGGGCGGTCTTTTGAGCTGTGGGCATGGTACTGTGGACGTTTGGTATGCGTGTCGGAACGGAAGCGGATGTGGCGCTGCGGGCGAGGGCTCCTCCAAGCCGGGGCAGTAGATAGTAACGTCCGGTGCGCGGTTGGGGTCCTTCAGCACGTACGCTCCGTGAGCCGAACCAGGAGCACGGGGCGTAAGAATGGGGGAATGTGAGAGGGGAAGCGAGCGACACGGTGACGGTCCGGATAGCGGTGCCCTTCCTTCCCCCCACACGTCTACACTTCCATCCTTCCCCTTCCATACCTCCACGCCCCCTCTACAGCCATCGCCGGACATCCTCCCGGTACCGCTCGTACTCCTGTCCGAACAGCGCCTGCAGGCGGGCCTCCTCCCGCCGAACGACGCGGCGCAGGTACCAGAGAAGAGGCACGAGCGTGACGATCGGCCACGCGCTGTTGATAAGCACGCTGCCGCCGACGTGCACGAGGCTGTGGCCGACGTAGATCGGATTTCGGCTGCACCGGAACGCCCCCTCCGTGATCAGCACTGGGGGCTCGTCGGAGTGGGCGGGACTTTTCCCATGGGTCCGCATCGTCCAGATGGCACCGCCGAAGAGGAGACCGCCTCCTACGACCAAGGGCAGGCCGACGAGAAAACTCCAGGGCTCCGGGAGGAGTCCTATCGGAACGACCTGATCGATCCCAACGCCGGCCAGGAAGGCTACGAGCGTGAGCAACGGAGAGGGCGCGAGGATGTCTCCCGGTGGGACCTTGTTGGAGAGTTCCTCGTGATCGGCTCGCTTCTGATTGGTCATAGGGCGTCCCGTATCCGCTCTG
Organism: uncultured Salinivenus sp.; assembly: GCA_964491575.1. Classification (GTDB taxonomy): domain Bacteria; phylum Bacteroidota; class Rhodothermia; order Rhodothermales; family Salinibacteraceae; genus Salinibacter. The sequence continues at coordinate 3,729 of CAZBIB010000040.1, forward strand.
GATAGAATCTGTCAGGTTCGGTCAATTCCCCAGGGGTGGAAACGTCCCTCCTCTTTCCCATCACTGCGGTTTCGGGAGCGAGCTTATTCGCCCTGCGCTTTCTCCTTCACGCGCTGCCGGTACTCCTTGCTGGCGTAGATGGCCACCTCCACACGTCGATTCTGCTGGCGGCCCTCGTCCGTCTCGTTGGTCGCCACCGGCTCCGTCTCCCCCCGTCCGACGGACGTAATCCGTCCCCCCGTAATGCCCTGCTCGATGAGAAAGTTCGCGGCCGAGTCCGCCCGGCGATCCGAGAGATTCTGATTGTAGTCCTCTGGCCCCTTGGAGTCGGTGTGGCCCACGATAAGGATATTGCTCTCCGGAAACTCCTCCATGCTTTCGGCGAACTCGCTCAGGTTATCGCGGGCGTCCTCCCGCAGGGCTGAGGAGTCGAAGTCAAAGAGAATGCCACCGTCGAAGGTTACCTTGATGCCTTCCCCGACGCGTTCAACCTCGGCATTTTCGAGCTCTTCGTCGAGTTCCTCTGCCTTTTTGTCCATGCGCTTGCCAATGATGGCCCCGGCGGTCCCTCCAACCACAGCCCCGATGATGGCACCTTCAGCGGTCCCCCCGGCCGCTTTTCCAACGGCCGCGCCTCCGGCGGCGCCGGCGCCAGCGCCGATGACTGCGCCCTTTTCCGTATTGCTCAGAGATGAGCATCCACCCAGGAGAAGTGCTGCAGCGAGAAGGGCAATCGTTGTGGAATGGCGAAAGGATGTCATGGCGTTGCTGAGAGAAATGAGCAGATAGTGACTGAGCTGTCAGATGGATTTATAAACGGGTTGTGAGGACCGTAGTTGTCCCACTGATGTGAACCGCCAAGTCGGCTCGCCCTTGGCGAAAAAACTCCAAGCACGGTGCCCCTTCTTGATTCGAATGTTCGATACGCTCATTCCGCGGCTGGGAGCGTCCGGCGGAGAACGCGAACCACGTTTTCGCCCATGATCCGCTCGACCTCGCGCGGGGTGAAGCCCTCTTCCAGAAGCGCCTCCGTGAGCAGGGGCAGGCCCGTGGCGTCGAACGGCACCGACACGGTCCCGTCGTAGTCGCTGCCGAGGGCCACGTGCTCCACGCCCACCAGGTCGGCGACGTGGCGCATGGCCTCGGCGGTGGCGGCCACGCCGGTTCCGCAGACCGCCTTCTCCCACAGCCCGATGCCAATGACGCCTTCCCGCTCGGCGATGGCGCGGATGTGCCGGTCGCTCAGGTTGCGCGGGCTGTCGCAGGTGGCGCGCACGCCGGTGTGACTCACCACGACCGGCTCGGTGGTTCGCGCCAGCACGTCGTCAATGAGGGCCTCGGAGGCGTGGGCGAGATCGATCGTGACGTCCTGGACCTGGAGGCGTTCGAGCACTTGAGCGCTGAAGTCGGTGAGCCCGCCCTTCTCGATGCCGGTCGACGAGCCGCCGAGCGCGTTGTCGAACATGTGGGTGAGGCTCATCATGCGGTAGCCGTCGGCCACGAGGGTGTCGACGTTGGCGACCTCCCCCTCCAGGGCGTGCAGCCCCTCGACAGCCAGGAGGGTGCCCATCACGCGGGGATTGTCGGCTCGGCGCGCAAGCAGTTGTTCGAGATCGGCTCGCGTGCGGAGCAGCATCAGGGTCTCGTCGCGGGCCGTGGCGCGGCGGAGCTTTTGGGCCTGGTAGCGGGCCCGCGCCAGGCGGCTCGTCCAGGTGCGAATGGGCCAGCGCTGCGCCGCGGCGAGGAAGGGAATCTGGTCGAGCGCGTCCGCCTCGGTGCCCTGGTAGCTGCGGCCCCACGGCACCTGCGTGACGGCGGCGAATACCTGGAGGCCCACCCCGCCCTCACGGAGACGCGGCACGTCGGTGTGGCCGCGGTCGTAGCGCTGAAGCGGATCGCGGGGCCAAAGGAGGAGGTCATTGTGGAGATCCGCCACCATCAGGGTGTCGTGGATCGCTTCCGCACGGGCCGACGCGTCGTAGGGCGGCTCGGCCTGAACGGGGTTGTACCAGGCGTCCGCGATGGGGGCAGCGACGGTGAAGTAGCCGACAATTCCGAGACCGAGGAGGGTGGCGAGGCCGTAGAGGAGAAGGCGGAGCATACAGGATTGAGACAAAGAGACCGTGTCGAACATGCATCCTTGACGATATGCCTCTGCTTCCTGAAAAACCAGACATGCCTCCGTAGAGATCGGTCACGTCCCGTTTTCCGGGGACAACTGCCGGTCGCCCGTGGGCACCCCAGGGGGCGTATGTTAGATTCAAGTCGATCCTCCGAGGCTCGGTTGTCTTTGAGGATGCGAACCAGGGCTGGTGTGCACGGGAGAATGGGGGCGTGGGAGCGCGGGGCACCGAGATTCCGTCCCTGTAGAACGGTGAGAACAGGCCGCTGACGTTAAGATGCGATTCTCTGCCAGCCGTCTTCTCACGGGAAACAGCATAGGGGGGTGAAACTTAAGAGTGAATTCCCCACTTCTTTTCTTCCATTTCTCCCCCTCACGTTATGATTAACCTGGAATGGATTCAGAGCACGCCCGTCGCCCTTGCGATGCTCTTCGGGATCCAGTTCGTTGTTTCGTACCTGCGCTCCCGCTCGAATGGATTTGCCCACATAGTCGACAACGTCGCGCTTCTGCTCATGGCCGGGAGCGGAGGCGTTGAACGACCTTCCGAATGTGCGTCGATCGGAGGGAATTACTCGCTAGGCATGTTCGGAAGAGGAGAATGCTCGCTGTGAAGCCGTCCGAACGTGAAGGGTCGATACAGAGACGACCGTGAACATTAACCATCCATGCTCGGCTCGATGAACCGATCAGTGCTGTTCTTCGTGACGGCCAACCCCATTACCGAAGCTGCAGCTGCAACAGCCCGATGAGGGGGGCCGTGTTACTCCAACGGCTGCCGGAGCGGCGGGGACGGATGAGCAGAAATTGAGGATCAGCGTTACGAAATGACAGGGGCGAGAATAATTGCCTGCGCCCTCTCGTTCTCACCGAGCCGTTCTCGCGGTCCAGCCCGCTCCCCGATCTCATTCGCCGCTATTCCGCGTTGTCCCGTTTCACCATTTCCCCCTCCGAATATGCCGTCGCTACGCTCTCCCTCAGCTTCGACTTCGTCCGACCGTTCTACAGACGTCATACGTATCGCGGTCGTCGACGACCACCCACCCATCCGCGAAGCCATTCGCCGTGCGACCGAAGAGTCGATGGACACGAAGCTCGTCGCCGAAACGGGTTCCGCCGGGGAGGCCTCCCGGCTCATTGAAGAGCACGAGCCCGATGTGGCTGTTGTAGACCTTTCTCTCCGTGACAGCCACGGCCTTGAGCTTGTCGAAAGCGTGAGGGCCCAGCACCCCAACACCCGACTGGTGGTGTATTCGCTGCACGACGAGACCGTCTACGCCGAGCGGGCGTTGCGCGCCGGGGCCTCGGGATACCTGATGAAGGGAGGCTCTACGGCAGATGTCCTCACGGCAGTGCGTCGCGTAGCGGCGGGAGAGGTGTACTTGAGTCCCGAGATGAAGCGTCGCGTGCTCCCAACAACGAGAAGCGATGGGGAGGAAGAGGTCCATTTCCCGATCGATGAACTGACGGAGCGGGAACTGCATGTCTTCCGGACGATGGGACAGGGACTGACCGCAAACGCGATTGCCGATCGGCTCGGCATTGCTCGCAAGACCGTCGACACCCACCGTCGTCGGATCAAAGAGAAACTCGGATACCAGACCACCGACGAAGTGGTTGCACACGCGGCTCGGTGGGTCCTTGGGTCGGAGGACGAGGGAGACCAATCGTAATATACCGGTCGTAATATACCGGCCCCCGAGATTCACTGCGTCTCCCGACAGTATTCGCGACAGACTCGTCGGTAGAAGAGTAGCGCCAAGGCGAAACCGAGCGCGCCTCTGGGAACTGGCGTTTCAGGCAGTAGCTTCTACTTCTCTCCGCCCAGTAGCGCCCTGAACCATAGCAAAGGGGGACGGCAACTTACAGCATTGCCGTCCCCCTTCATGTTGAGTCCTGTATTTCAGACTTCAGGCGACCCTCAGCCTCATCCGTCGTTTCCGTCTCGGCTCGCCGTTTGCGGGTTGGTTGCTTGCCCCAACTCGTTCATGGCCTGATTGAGCTCTGCGTTCAGTGCAGCCACAGCCTCCGCCACTTCCGCTCTCATCTCCTCGAACTCCTGGCTTCCGGCCTGTTCCAGTTCATTGAGGGTCTTCTTCAGCTTCTTTCGCTCATCCTGGAGGGTGGTGAGTTCCTCCTCGTACTCTGTCTGGAGGTTCTTCTCTGCTCCTTTCAGCTTCTGATCCAGACGGTTCATCTGTTGGTCGATTTCTTTCATCTCCGCCTGGACGGCCTGGACGAACTTCTCTTTCGTCTCGACGGTCTCAAGTCGAGCCACCATCAGGTCGCGTTCGATCTGATTCATTTGAGATTGCAGGTCTGCGCGCGCTTGCTGGAATTCCTCCTGTCCCGATGCGCTTAGATTTTCCAACTGACGTCCAAGTTTCTGCCGGCGCTGGCGAAGATCTTTGAGCTCCCCCTGCATCTCTGCCTGAGCTCCCTCGCCCGTGGTGTCAATGTTCTGGGCTAGTTGGTCGAGTTCTTGGTCGACCTCGCTGAGCGAGGATTGGAAGTCGCTTCTGAACTCCGACAGTTCAGTTTCTAGCGCCTGTTCCGTCTCTTCTGCCTGCTGTTGTTGCTGGTCCGTACAGGCACCGAACACCAACAGCAGTGCGGGAACCAGAAGAAGGGAAAAGCCTCGCGCAATCCGGTGTGTGTTCATCGGTCGTGGACTCGTTCAATTCAGGGATATGGGCGATATGTTGGTGCATTCGTTGTAGCCAAACAAACCTGCAGCATCCTCACACGGATTCTTCTTATTCGTGCACAGTCGTAAGAAGATCGTGACTTGCCCGCAGAGGCCCATCCGCCCCGAATCGACGGGCGCCGACCACGCATTCATAGTTCTTCTCAGCGGTGACATTCACGGAAATGGATCGGCTTCGGGGGGAACCAAAACGCCCGACCGGGCTACAGCTATCCTGACGAATCCATCTGCTCGCTCTCATGAAGAAAGACGCACGGAGGTCTCCGAGGTCTTCTCGCTGTCCTGTGCAGGAAGCTCCCTGAGAGCACAGTTGTTGGCAGTTGTTGGGATGACATCCTCTCGCCGGATCCATCCTGTCGCCGTTCCTTCCCCTGACTCCCGTTCAGATATGACGATCACTCGGATCATTGGCATCGTCCTCATCTGCTTGGGCCTCCTTGGCTTCGCCCTCGAGGGCATCTCCTTTACGACCGAGGACACCGTGGCCGACATCGGGCCCGTGGAGGTCGAACAAGAAGAACAAAGGACCATCCCCTTCACTCCGCTTGCCTCCGGCATTGCCATCGTGATCGGAGGAGGTCTCGTCTACGTTGGACGCAAGAAATCGTAGCGCCAACTGGATTCCCTTCTGTACGCAGCCTTTTCTCCGCGCCGCTTATCTTCGCGCCGTGAACGAACTCGCGGATGACGCTGGACAAAAAGATCACCTGAAGGTCGAAGATCCGTCTTCGATATTCCGGAACTGAGCCCCGCTGAATCGAGTACTCCAAAATAACGCCCGCACCTCGCGTGTATCCCGGGCTCAGTTTCCTTTTGTCTCGTCCTACAGCGCCCCGCGTATGTCCGGCGAATGGCGATCTCGCGACCAGTTTGCAGACGGATTCTGGGTTGGGGACTGGTTCGTTGAGCCAATGCTCAATCGCGTCCGTCACGAGGAGGAAGAGACCGAGGTGCAACTCGAACCCAAGGTAATGGAGGTCCTCCTCTGCCTCGCGGAGCATCCGAAAAAGACAGTCACGAAGGAGCAGTTTAAGGAAGAGGTCTGGACCGACACCGTCGTCACGGACGACGTGCTATCGAGGTGCATTTCGGAGCTTCGGAAGGTATTCAACGACGACTCGCGAGATCCGTCGTACATCGAAACCATCCGAAAAACCGGCTACCGCCTCATTGCGCCCGTGCGCACCCCGGACGCTGAAGAGGCATCATCAGAAGCCCAGGCTTCGCTCGACGGACCGGAGGAGGACGGACCGCAGGAAGGAACGCGGGAACCGCAGGGAGTGGCCGACCGAATATCGAGTACTTTCCCGGCCTCCTGGAGCACAGCCTGGGGTTCATGGGGGGGCGTCGCCGAGGGAACCATCGAACGAAAGTGGATCGTCGGGGTGGGCGTGCTCGTTGGGGCCCTCCTCCTGATCAGTCTCATCTCGTGGCCGGACGGGGAGGGCGACACTGAGGCTAAGCCGCCGAAGCCTGCGATTCCCCTCACCAGTTTTCCCGGTGAGGAATTTGATCCTGCGCTCTCGTCGAGCGGACGACAGGTCGTCTTCGCCTGGCGAAACGCAGACAGCCTCTATCAGAACATCTACCTCATGCAGCGCGGGGCCGAGCAGCCGCTCCAGTTGTCCGAAGACACGACCGTCGACTGGAGTCCTGCCTGGTCGCCTCAGGGCCGGCACGTCGCGTATGCTCGAGAGGCCGGCGGGGAGCACCAGGTGTCGATCGTGCCTTCCATCGGGGGGAGAACCCGTGTGGTTGCCCGCATGCCCGATCGGCGCATTCACAGCGTTGCCTGGTCGCCCGATACCACGAACACCACCCTTGCGCTCTCGGCCGAGCAGCGCCCTCACCGCGCCCTCGGCCTCTCGCTCCTCTTTCCGAATTCCGACTCGGTGCGGTCCATTACGGAGCCCCCGCTCTGGTCTACGGGGGACCGATCGCCCGTTTTTTCTCCGGATGGATCCAGGATTGCCTTCGTGCGGGGTCGCGTCGAGGGGCTCGAGGATGTCTTCGTGCTCCCCACGAGCGGAGGGGAGCCGTCGCGAGTGACCACCGATAGCACCACGATCCACGGCCTCGAGTGGTCGCAAAACGGCGACGAAATCATTTACTCGGCTCGCCGAGGCGGGGTGAATGGTCTGTGGCGGATCGATGCGAATGGCAATGGGTCCCCCTCTCTAATCCGGGCGGCGAGCGAGGGCACCTTCTTCAACCACCCCTCCGTGTCTGGGCGGCGACTTGCCTATACTCAGCAGTCGGCCCAGGCCGACATCTGGTCGCTTTCCCGCGGGAGCCGATACGAGGCCTTTCAGACATCGAGGGTCGTTTCGTCGACGCAGGAAGACACCTCTCCAAGCATTTCTCCGGATGGCTCCCGGCTCGCGTTCATCTCCGACCGATCGGGAACGCCCGAAGTGTGGGTCGCGCAGATGGACGGATCGGCGCCCACTCAGATTACCTCGCTGAACGGCCCCGACATCCGGTCGGTAACGTGGTCCTCGGATGGAACGCGTCTAAGTTTTGTTGCTCGAAGAAACGGACGATCGAATCTTTTCAGCGTGCCCGCCTCCGGCGGCCCCCTCTCGCAGCTCACCGATACTCCTGCGGAGGTGCTCGCCCCACAGTGGGGACGCGATGATCGCTGGGTCTATTTTGCCTCCAACCAAACGGGACCTTGGGAGATCTGGAGAACATCCCCGAAAACCTCTCAGACCCAACAGGTCACCACAGGCGGAGCCGTTGCCGCTCAAGAATCCCCCACAGGATCGGTCCTGTACGTCGTTCGCTCCGACACGATGGGAATTTGGACGGCGCCGCTGGACACGGCTCGCTTCCCTCTCCGGACCCATCCGGAGCCGGGCTCTACTCGGACCAAGGACAGCCTCCTTGCTTACACCAGCACTTCATCCAACAGCGCTTCATCATCGCCAGCGGGAGTGGACGCTCCCTGGGAATTTTTTGAGCAGAATAGAACCCGGGAGTCCCCCTTCGATCAGGTCGTCGCACAATTCGATCCCCAGGACCGGCTGAACTGGGGCGTTGGAAGCGAGGGAATTTACTTCCTGCGCCATCGCCGATTTCGAACGACGGTGCTTACCTTCCACGACTTCACATCGGGACAAAGGGTCCCCCTCTATACCTTTCCGGACTGGCACGACGACCGGCACATTGCTGCCGGTCCCGGAGGAAACGCATTCGCGTACACACAGGTCGCTCGGCGAGAAAGCGACGTGATGCTCCTGGAAAACGTTGGGCAATAGCCCTCCCTCATACGCTGGCCCAGATCGAACACGGCAGATTCTGTGGCCCCTTCTCTTAAAGACTGGTGGGGCACTTTCGAGGGCCGACGGTCGAGAATCGAGTTTGGCCAAGATGTCGATCTTGGCCAAAATGGTGGAAGTGTTCGCTCTTGTGCAGTCTTCCGCACAGAGTCAAGCAAAGACCTCAGGTCTACTTTGCCGTCTCGGGAGGGGCGATGCACGCGTGATCCCTGCGGAGAAGAGAATCACTTCAAGGAGACCGCTCGGCCCGCGTGCACCTTCGCGGTGATCACCCTGTCGACCCCGTGAACGATTCCGTTTTCGATCTCCACGTTGGGTTCCACGACGGCAGTGCCCGCAATCGTGGCAGCGTCCGGCCCTACGGTGAGGGAAAGGCCCCGCACATTCTTGACCCTGGAGAGTGATTGCAGTTGACTCATGGTGAGGGCTCTCTGAATCACGTGGTTGCGGAGGATTTTCGCAACCTCCTCACGTTCCAGCGTCGAAACCGGAACGTCGAGCGCGGCAAATGCGGAGTCGGTGGGCGCAAGGAGCGTGAAGGACGGACTCACAGCGAGGCCCTGGTCAATGTTTGTTCGATCGAGCGCCGCGACCAGCACCGAATACTGGTCGTGCTCTCTCAGCACCTTCATGACGTCGGACGACAGGGATCCCGAAGTGGACTGAGCCGAGGAGGGCAACTGAGCGCACGCTAACGGACTGATCCCTGTCCCCCCCACAGCGAGAGATCCTGCGAGGGCGACGACCCCCACCATCGAAGAAAACTGCATCCTCATGACGAATATTGTATCGGTTTGTTCAGAAAATTCTGAAATTTTCTATCGGGTACAATGATTCGGGAGGACGTTCTATCAGGACATCTCAACCTTAAGAACTTCTCCACACCTTGGTCAGGTGGTGGGGAGGCTAAGGGGGCGTAAGGGCGCATTTGTTGGGAAGGTGAGGAGTTGAATCCGGCGATCCGACTCACTTCTCTCTACCCTTCCCTCTTACCCCTGCAGGAAGCAGAATTTCTTACCGTAGGGTGGGGTTTTTCTGATGATCAATCGTAAAGCTGGTGAGAAGAAGCATTTTCTCCCCCAGAACTGTCTCTCCCGGAATCATCAGCCGCCCCTAAAAACAGATTCCTCTGCACAATCTTTCACATTCGCCCTTGATTCGGAACCGGGCGACGAGCCCCAATGCGTCTTCTTTTTTCACGAGACCCGTCAATCCGTTATGACTTCCCTCCCCCCGGACGACGAAAGCCCGCACTCCTCGAAACTGCAGCCGCCCTCGCGCACGCAGCCCGCGCAGGAGGTGGCGCAGGAGATGAAGGTACAGCGGCTGGAGGAAGAACTCGCCGGCGCGAATCGGAACGGGCATCGGTCGATGACGAACTCGGTCCTTCCAGAAGTGAGCCACGAACTCAAATCCCGGCTGGCCGGCATCGGAATGCTGGCCGAAACCCTCTCCAGTAGTGCCGGGGGCCGGGGGAAAGAGCTCGCAATGTTGATTGAGAAGAGCACCCGGCAGCTTCAGGATACGCTCGATGCCGTTCTCACGCTTGCGGAGCTAGAGGCAAACCAGACCTCCCTGGATATGAAACCCTTGAGCGTGCCGGACGAGGTGGAGTCGGTGTTTCGGACGTTCGAACCCCAGGCCGAATCGAAGGGCCTTGACTACACGCTTGCGGTAGAGGACTCCGACGATTGCCTCCACGCTTCGCTCAATTCAGGAGCCCTCTCCAGCATCGTCCAGAACCTGATCGCGAACGCAATTGAGTACACCGAAACAGGGAGCGTGCAGGTATCGGTGCGGTCCGTCTCCCCCTCGGGATCGTCGATGGTGGAAATCGAGGTCTCCGACACTGGAGTTGGGATCAGCGACTCGTTTGCCCCGAAACTTTTTGATCGTTTCGAGCAGGAGCCTTCTGAAAGTCACGGATTCACAAAAGGAGTTGGACTGGGGCTCGCGCTCGTGAAACGATTTACCGAGCGTATGGGTGGGATAATTGAGGTTGAGAGCGAGAAGGGAAAGGGAAGCCAATTTCGCGTTCGTCTTCCTTGTTTTCCAGAACAAGATCCGGCGCATTCCTCCGCATCTTCCAATGGGTCCGCCGGGTCCGAGAAAGAGATTCTGTTCATCGAGGGAGACCCCAATACCCGACGAGCTATTTGCGGGTTGATTGAAGATCGGTGGGGGATCACGCCCGTGTGCTCTTCGGAAGAGGGGCTGGAGGCCGTCTCGAAGCGAAGGGAGGTCTCAAACACAGCCTCTCCTGGCGGTTCTCCCTTCGATCTCGTCCTCCTCGGTGTGGAACGCGGCGACCGGTTCTCCGACGAAGCGTTTCTCCGAGGACTTGAGGACCGGACGAACAGCCGCGAAATCCCCATCGTTGCCCTGGGCAACCAACGGGACTCAGCAGAACTGGAAATCGACGGACTCATCAGCGAACCGTTTACCTCCTCGAAGCTCGTCTTCGAGGTAGCCCGCTACCTGAGGGAATGAGTTCGTCGCTCATGAAGGGCATTTTCGCCAATCAACTGCGTACGCCCTATTTTGGTGTGGTTTGAGGAGCCTCCGGGGGAACGAAGGCCTCCCCTGCTACACCGCTCTCCGTCGACCAAAAATAAACGAGACGACGAAAAGAACGAGAAACACGACGAATAAGATCTTCGCGATCCCGGCAGAAGTCCCTGCAATTCCTCCAAAGCCCAAAACGGCGGCAACGAGGGCGATAACGAGAAATAGGACGGCAAGGCGAAGCATAACGGTCTTGAGGGTCGGTGACGAGAAAGGAAAAGGTGACCCCCCTTCCTCCGGACCTCAGGCCAAAGGAACCTGAGGTCCGGGATGTTGAGAACAGGGAGCCGGCCGCTAGAACTTATACTTTACATCTCTAGCAATTTTGTCGAGCTTCTTTCGGACGGACTCGCGCTCCGCACCGGTCTTCTCCTGAATGTGGCCTTCGAGCCGCTCTCGCTTTCCTTCGTAGCGGTCGAGTTCATCGTTCGTCAATGCGCCCCAGGCCTCCTGGAGACGACCCTTGAACTGTTTCCAGTTTCCTTCTGCGCGCTGTTCGGATGGGCTACTCATAATGGTTCGGGATTGCATTCAAAAGTGCGAGATGTGCTTGGAGTCGGGCACCTTTCGCCCACTCGCCAAGGTAAACGGCCCCTTCGCCCGTTTTCTTCTTCATATTCACAGTTGTGCCCAAGCTATTACAGATGAGAATGAAGCATACGTGGACGTAACGATCCTGTCTTTTCCCTTCGTCAGAGAGACCTATCTCTTTTAGACCTCTCCTTTTTCGGCTCCACGCGTTGGTTGGCCGGCCGGCCGTCGTGGGCTGTCGTCAAGATCCGCGCATTACCGCAGCCGGAGGAAGTAGGAGCTCACCTCACTGCATTCACTCCTCTCAAAACGACTGTCGATACAATGGAAGCCACGTCTCAGTCCCCCATTCGCCTCCTAATCGTTGAGGACTCCGAAGCGACCAGTACCTCCCTGCTCGATTACTTCCGATCCAAAACGCCGTACACGACGACGACCGTCAGCGACGCAGAGACGGCCCTCCGCTATCTGTCCCGCCCCCCCGGCTACGATGTCGTTCTGCTCGACATCTCCCTTCCGGGGAAGAGTGGCTTTGAGCTACTGGAAGAAGCCCAGTCGCTGCCCCTCGATTCGTCCTTTCTGTTGCTCTCGTCCAGAGACCGCCTGGAGGACAAGCTCCACGGCTTCAATCTCGGGGCCGACGACTACGTAGTGAAGCCCTGCGCGATGGAGGAGCTCAAAGCCCGAGTGGAAGCCGTGCTCTGTCGGCGTCTCGCCCCGGCCGCCGAGTCGCAAGGAACGTACACGTACACCCTCGACGACCTGACGATCAACTTTGCCTCGAACACCTGCTTCCGCGAGGGGCAACGCGTCCCGTTGACTTCCCTGGAATTCGAAATTCTGGAGTACCTTGTCGAGCAAAGGGGGCGCACAGTCCCCCGCGAAGAGCTCCGCGACGCCGTTTGGGAGAACAACGACGACATCTGCCTTCGAACCATCGATCGGCACGTCGCCAAGATTCGGAACAAGATCGAGCAGAATCCTGAGTTGCCCGCGTACCTCCAGACCGTCTACGGGAAGGGATATGAGTTCACGGCTGCGGAATACGCTTAACGGCCGTTTCCCGGGAATCGTCACCGATCGAACGGGGACGTACTGAGCGTGCTTCCGCGAAATCGGGTTTTACGCCGCGCTGCCCCCCACGCTCGACCGGAGATCCTCCAGGGTCATGTAGAGACAGGGGACGATCACGAGGATGATCGAGGTCGCAAAGACGATCCCGAAGCCGAGCGAAATGGCCATTGGAATGAGCTGGGTGGCCTGGCGGGAGGTCTCGAAGATGATGGGTGTGAGGCCGCCGAACGTCGTGAAGGTCGTGAGGATGATGGGCCGAAAGCGCCGGAGGCCTGCCTCGTGGATGGCATTGAATACCGGCTGATCCTCACGCTTCTTGTTGGCGTAGTCGATCATGATGAGGGAGTCGTTGAGGACGACGCCCGAGAGGGCAATCACGCCCATAAGGCTCACCAGCGACAGGTCGTAGCCCAGCAGAATGTGCCCGATCACGGCCCCGACGATGCCGAAGGGGATGGCCCCCATCACTATTAGCGGCTGCAGATAGCTCGTGAAGGCCACGGCGAGTAGCGCGTAAATGACCAGCAGCGCCAGGGCAAACCATCCCCAGAGCGCCTGCGTCGATTCGCGCATCTCGGCCTGACTCCCCTCAAAGCTCCACGTGATGCCTGGAAAGTCGGCCTGTAGCTGCGGGAGCACCTCCTGCCGGATCGACTCCAGCACGCGCGTCACGGCATTGGACGGCTCCGCGTCCATGCTCACGGTCACCACCCGGCGCCCGTCCCGACGATTGATGGTCGTAAAGGCCTCGCCCTGCTCCACCTGGACCACGTCCATCAGCGGCACCTCCATCCCGTCGGGCGTCTGGACAACGAAGTCCTCCAGGTGGTAAATGTCCTTTCGCTGCTCGTGGGGGAGTTTGACGCGCACCTCGATCTCGTTGGTGCCGCGGAGCTGGCGCATGGCAAGGGCTCCGTAGAAGGCGTTCCGGACCTGCTGGCCCACCATTTGGGGCGTAAGCCCGAGACGCCGCCCCTCCGGAAGGAGTGTGAAGTCGAACTGCGTCTTGCCCCGGTTGTAGTTGTCGTTCACGTCGCGGGTGTTTTCAAACGACTCAACCCGCTCAAAGAACGCTTGACTGGCTTCCTCCAGCACGTCGATGTTGGAGTGGCTGAGGTCGACGCTGATGTCCGGGAGGTAGCCCGCGGGTCCTCGCTCGGCCTCGAACGTGAGCTGATCGATACCTTCAATGTCGCCGATGTTGTCCCGCCAGATCTCGATCACCTCCTGCGCCGTCATGTCGCGCTGGGACGGGGGTTTCATCACGATCTCGACGTCGATAAAGCTCTGCCCCCGCACATTGGCCTTGATGCCGTCGGCGACCCGATCCAGGTTGTGCTCGTCGAACATCCGATGCGTGGCATCGGCGATCTCTTGCGCAACGCTCCCGGCCTGCTCCGGAGTGGTGCCCACGGGCAGGGAGGCCCCCACCTCGATCTCGTCGGCCGACACCTCAGGCATCAAAATCATGCCCATGTGGTCGCTGTAGCCGTAGCCCCCCACCACCACGAGCAGCGCGACGGCTGCGCTCAGCGTGACGTACCGGTAGCGGAGACAGGTGTCGAGGAAGGACCGGTAGTACGTGTCGACGAAGTGATTGAACCGGCGAGCAAAGGCCTGCTGCCAGCGGTGTATCCGCTTGCCGATCTCCGCGCGGTCGGAGTCCGAGCTGTGGCCCAGGTGCGCCGGGAGGATGAAGAGAGCTTCCAGCAGCGACACGAGAAGCACCACGATGACGACGGCGGGCAGGGGCCACCAGTACTTGCCGGTGGTGCCGGGGATGAAGAGGAGCGGGATGAAGGCGATGACGTTGGTGATGATGGCGAAGGTAACCGGCTTGGCCATGTCGCGCGCGCCCTCGATGGCCGCCTCCATGATCCCCATGCCCTGCTCCCGGTACTCGTAGACATTCTCCCCCACCACGATGGCGTCGTCCACCACGATGCCCAGCACCACCAGGAAGC
>CAZBIB010000041.1:0-17938 GCA_964491575.1 uncultured Salinivenus sp.
CGCTACCTCGGCGACACCGGCGTAAAGGTGTCCCCCCTCTGCATGGGCACCATGATGTTCGGCGGCGACGCAGACCGCGAGGCGACCGCCGCCATGTTTCGGCGCTGCCGCGAGGCCGGGATCAACACATTCGACTGCGCAAACGTGTACGAGGACGGCCGCTCCGAGGAAATTCTGGGCGACCTGGTGGCCGACTGCCGAGACGAGGTCGTGCTCACCACCAAGGCGTACTTCCCGACCGGCGACGATCCGAACGCCCGGGGCGCCAGCCGCTACCACCTCGTGCGCGCCGTGGAGAACAGCCTGCGCCGCCTCGGCACCGACCGCATCGACATCTTCTTCGTCCACCGCTTCGACGAACAGACGGGCCTCCACGAAACCCTCCGCACCCTCGACGACCTCGTGCGTCAGGGCAAGGTCCTCTACCTCGGGGCCTCCAACTTTGCCGCCTGGCAGGTGATGAAAGCCCTCGGCACGCAACGCGCAGAGGGTTGGACGCCCTTCCACGTGATTCAGCCGATGTACAACCTCACCAAGCGGCAGGCGGAGGTGGAGCTACTGCCCCTGGCCCAAAGCGAGGACCTCGGGGTGCTCTCCTACAGCCCCCTCGGCGGCGGCCTCCTCACGGGTAAGTACGGGATCGATCAGAAGCCGAACGAAGGGCGGCTCGTAGAAAACCCAATGTACCAGACCCGCTACGGTGCCGACGTGCACTACGAGGTGGCCGACCGATTTACCACCTTTGCCGAAGAGCACGGGTACGATCCCGTGGCCCTGGCCGTCGCGTGGGTGGCACACCATCCCGCTGTCACAGCCCCCATCATCGGCGCACGCACGCTGGATCAACTGGAGGGCTCCCTCGCCGCGCTTGACATCGACATGACGGACGATCTCCGAGCCGAAATCAGCGCACTCTCCCCCACTCCACCGCCGGCCACCGATCGGGTTGAGGAGCGATCGGAGCACACCTACGGCGCACGATAAGACAGATTTTATCCATCTCATGAGCCACTACGTGCCTCGCGATGTGGACTGGACGAAAGTTTCGTCTCCGCCCGATCCTCCGTTCGTCGAGGTCGACGAGGAGACGCCTGCCCTTCGCTTTGTTGGCAGCCCTGAGTCCTCATTTCAGCTCTCCGGCGCCCCGGCCCGCTCCGACACGGAAACGGTGCACACGATCGCCATCGTAGACACCTCGCTGTCCGACGGAACGACGCTCTGTGCCCTCCGCGTCGAGAACAACGACTTGACGGTGGAGGACCGGCGACCGCCCGAGGTCCGCACGCGATTTGCCGACGCATTCGATCAGTTGCAATCGGCACTGGACGAGATCCTCATTCCCGTGTACATCGACGACGCGATTGAGGAGGTGAGCGAGTCGGTGGACGAACTTGTGGTCCTGCACACCGCTCAATACGCCGATCCCCCGACATCCTCATGCACGTATTTTCGGTCTTCCGTTTTTCGGGGCGGATCCCTCCTGCTGGAGGTCGAGCGGGGCTCGCTGTAACGAAGAGGAGGGCTAGGGAAACAGAGGAGGTGGATTCTCCGAGTGGATGTCCGGGCGCAGCTACCGCGCCGAGGAGCCTCCTTGCTTCTGCTCCGTAGAATGTTTAGAAGCCGGACCGCAGCCTCCTGATCTCTCTCACTTCCTGCCGTCAATCATGCGTTCCGTCCCTCGCTCCTTCTGGATTCTTGGGATCTGCCTCCTCGCCGCTCTCGCGGGCGGACTCCTTCTTTCCTCGCCGTCGTCCTCCGATACAGACAGCCGCCCCACCCCGGCCCCAAACCTCGAACCGGCCGTCAGTGACACAGCCACGTTTGCGGGCGGGTGCTTCTGGTGCATGGAGCCGCCGTTCGACGACATCGAGGGAGTGGCGTCTACGACCTCCGGGTTCGCCGGGGGCGAGGAAGTTGACCCTTCGTACCGGGAAGTGGCGATGGGGGCCACATCGCACACGGAGACGGTGCAGATCATCTACGACTCAACGAAGGTGTCGTATGACCGGCTCCTGCGCGTCTACTGGCACAACGTCGACCCCTTCGACGGCGGGGGACAGTTTTGCGATCGCGGCTCGCAGTACCGGCCCGCCATCTTCACGCACACCGCCCGTCAGCAGCGGCTCGCGGAGCAATCGAAGGAAACGGTAGCGGCCCGATTCGAGCAAGAGATTGCCGTCGAGATTCATCCGCTCGACGCCTTCTATCCCGCGAAGACCTATCACCAGAACTATTACAAAAAGAACCCGCAGGACTACAAGAGCTACCGAACCGGCTGCGGCCGGGACGCGCGACTGCGGGAGATCTGGGGCGACGCCGCCAGCTCCGATGCCGCCCTGTCAGTCAAATAGAGTCTCGGAGTCAATCTCCTTCCCAGAACTCCCGATTCACTGGGTTCCCGGCTGCGAAGAATAGGACCCTGACCAACAGCGAGAAATGGCTTGGGAGAAGAGAAGACCCTCCTCGACACATTTTACGGCTTGTCGTACTCCGTAAAGAGCGCGACCTCGTCCTCGTTCACGTAGCGCTGATTGGCTTCCAGGAAATCAATTAGATTCCCGACTTTCTGAACGCTCGATAACGAATGGAGGACGCCCACGAATCCTCCGGCCATGAGCCCGACGTCGAAGGCTCCCACCCAAAGCCCCCAGAGCTTCCGCGCCAGAACGACGGCAAATCCTACCAGGAGAACGCCGCCGAGCAGGTATTTGAAGACCGGAAGGGGACTCGTGAATACATCCTTCCGCCAGAAGCGCCAAGCCCTAGGCACGCACTCGAAGAAACACGTTGTGGCCTGATGCCCAGTAATCAGCCACCCTGTAACGCCCACCCCCCATCCAATCGCGAAAACCCCCAGGTGCTGGATCTGTCTCAAGATTATTCTCCGCTCTATCGCACCCCCCTCTTGAGCGACCATCAATCCGAGAGAGAGCCCCCCCTGCACCGCCAGCAACCAAGCAGCGAGGAGAAAGAAGCACGTGGTCGTAAGAAAAACGCGAGCAGGGCGCATAACTGGGCAGAGTTTCCAGTGGAGGCCAATGAGGACGACAGATATTCGAGGAATGCCTCTGTCAACTCTTGGATTGTATCGCAAAAACCAGTCCAACCCTCCTGTTCGTCCCCAGCAGCCATCCGCCTCTCCTTGGAATGCCTGCTGTCGAGTAAGAACGCCCTTCCTCGTGTGTCCAAGAGAGTGACGCCGAATCGGTCTTCGAGATCAACCTTCGATAGATTCCGAAACTCTGCCGGTCCCTGTCGACACCATCTCCAGGGGTCCACGTTCTGGAAGATGCTTCTTGCCAAAGCAATTCGCCGCTTCTCGTTCGCGTCCCAATTCCTCTCTTCGATATGGAATATCGTCACCTCGGAACGTCCGGTCTCAAAGTCTCCGCTCTTTCGTTTGGATCATGGGTGACCTTCGGGGATCAGATCGACACAGAGCGGGCCGCCGAGTGCATGCAGATTGCCTACGATCACGGCGTCAACTTCTTCGACAACGCCGAAGCCTACGCGGGGGGTCAGTCCGAGCGGATGATGGGGCAGATCATCCAGGAAAAGGGCTGGAACCGCACCGACCTGATCATCTCCACGAAGATCTTTTGGGGCGGAGAGGGGCCGAACGATCAGGGCCTCTCCCGAAAGCACGTCATTGAGGGCACGACGGCCGCCCTGGAGCGTCTCCAGACGGACTACGTCGACCTCGTGTTCTGCCACCGGCCGGACCTCGAAACGCCCATTGAGGAGACGGTGCGGGCGATGAGCTACTTGGTGGTGAATGGATACGCGTTCTACTGGGGCACGAGTCAGTGGAGCGCCGAGCAGATCCGGCACGCCTACGAGGTGGCTCGCCGGGAGCACCTCGTCCCGCCGACCATGGAGCAGCCCCAGTACAACATGTTTCGCAGGGAGCGGGTGGAGCGAGAGTATGCATCGCTCTACGACGACGTGGGCCTAGGCACCACCATCTGGAGCCCGCTCGCCAGCGGCCTCCTCACTGGAAAATACAACGACGGGATTCCGGACGACAGCCGTCTTGCCATGGAGGGTTACGAGTGGCTGCAAGATCAAGTCCTCGTGGAGGAGAAGCTGGAGAAGGTGGCCAAGCTCACGGACCTGGCCGACGACCTCGGCTGCACGACGGCGCAATTGGCGCTGGCCTGGTGCCTCCTCAACGAGAACGTGAGCACCGTCATCACGGGGGCGTCGAAGCCGGAGCAGGTCGAGGAGAACATGCAGGCCCTGGACGTGGTGGATCGGATCGACTCGGACGTGGAGGCCCACCTCGAGTCGATCCTTGACAACGAACCCGAGGCCCCACCCAATTACCGCCATCAGTAAGGGGACAGGCCGAAGCCTTCTATTCAGGATCGCCTCTCCATTTCTCTATGTCCGCGCTTCGACGATCCAGGTATCCTCCTCCCGCCGCACTGAGAGTGGATCGTTCAAAAACTGGCCGATGACGGCGGCGTTGGTGTGGAAGTGGGACGTCAGGGTGCTCGTTCGGAACTGCCCGCCGCCCTGGACGAGGGGGAGCAGGAGTTGATCGGCCAAGTGGGGACTGACCGGCGCGTCGGCCTCCAGGTACGAGCGGGCCGCCTGTGCTGCGGCTTGGGCCACGGACTCGGCGGGCCGACCTTTTTCGCCGATTTCGCTCACCACCGCGGTCGCGTATTCGAACTGAAGCTCAATCAGGAGCGCATTGCCCGCCCCCAGTGCCGAGGGCGTGTCGACAATCTCCTCGTCCACCCCACCGGGCAGGTGCTGGCGTAGCGTCCCCAGCTCGCGTTCGGCGATGTGGCGAGGCAAATTGGCCAGGAGGACGCGAGCTCGCCGCCGCTGCTCCTTGCCGCGCCGCTTCAGGCGGAGGGAATCGAGCTGTGCCACAGGAGTGATCTCAACCGAGCACTGCCCACCTCCTTTCGGGTAGAAGCCGGACTGGTCCATCTGGGCTCGACACACGGGCCCCATTCGTTCGACGAGGGGGAGGAACGTCTTCTCCAAGAACTCGAACGGCGGGGCGGAGCGGACGTGGGTGCCCCCAACCACGGTCACCCGCGACGATTGCTGCGCCGTGAGGAGTGGAGGCAACACCGTTTGCAGGACCAGCACTGCGCTCCCGGCCGTGCCTACGTCGAAGTGATACGTGCCTGGATGAATGCCCTCAGGCGCGAAGGTGAGGGTGGTACTGCCCACCGATGCCCCGGATACGGTTGCGTTGCCGATGGCCGCCGCGGCCTCGACGGCCGTTTTGTGCTGCGGTCGCAGGCCGGAGGGATCGCGCCCGGCTCGGACATTTGACACACGCACGGACTGCCGCTCCAGGAGAGCGAGCGCAAGCCCCGTACGCACAATTTGCCCTCCGCCCTCTCCCATAGAGTCGTCAATCTCAACCATGAACCGGAGGCGTTCCGTGCACTGTCGGATCACGTCGCTGTGCGGCCCCTGAGCGCAGCTCCGAGTTACAGGGCGGCAGCCTCAACGTCGGAAAGCTCGCCCTCCCCCTCCAGCCGGTACGAGGCCCCGGCCCGCACGAGGGTCGGCGCCGAGCAGGAAAGCATGTAGGCGTCGTCCGATTCGAGCACCTCCACGAGGAGCACAATCGGAACTCGGTCCTGCTCCAGGTCACTGAGCCGATTCGACAAAAACTGATCGTTAAAGCGGGCACTGGCCTGCGCACTCCCCCCCTCGACCACGAGACGCCCTGTCGTAAAGCCGTGCAGCGAACGGAATCCCCCGTCCCGATCCTGCCGTCGCCACTGCACGTCGGTGAGAAGGTATTTGTCGTCGGAGAGGGTGCTCATGGGAAATTCGGAAGGGGTGTGCGAACGAGACGAAAAGCGTGGAGGTCGGGAACGACCGTCGTGTGTTGATGGTGGCCGCGCAGGCAATGCCAACCCGCCGAATCTTCCTACGGCAAGGCCAATTGGAAGTTGCGTCCATTAACGACGGCACAGCTGCGGTTTCATCGGTGCTCGGCAAGCCGATGGGGGCTTGTCATTTTCCACGGCTCCCCCCGATACTGTTTCCTCAGATTGTTTCCAAAGATCAGCGGCTCGTGTTTGGCGACCTGACTCCCTGGTTCGAAGGCCTTTCGCCGATTGTTCAGTCGCTCCTCGCGGGTGGCTTCACGTGGTTCGTCACGGCACTCGGTGCGTCCATCGTATTCGTGACCCGAAGCGTCAACCAGCGACTGCTGGACACGATGATGGGATTTGCGGCGGGCGTCATGATTGCGGCCAGCTTCTGGTCCCTCCTCGCGCCGTCCATCGACATGGCCGAGGCGCAGGGCGTCACGATCTGGATTCCGCCCACCGTGGGCTTTTTGCTGGGGGGCGTCTTCCTTCGGCTCTCCGACGCCGTGCTGCCTCACCTGCATCCGGGCGCACGGATGGCAGAGGCAGAGGGCATCTCCACGTCGTGGCGACGAGCGACGCTGCTCGTGCTCGCGATTACGCTGCACAACATCCCCGAAGGTCTGGCGGTCGGAGTCACGTTTGGCGCCGCCGCCATCCAACTCGAGGTGGCTGCCGGGGCCACCCTCGCCGGGGCCATTGCGCTGGCCCTCGGGATCGGGCTCCAGAATTTTCCGGAGGGGATTGCCGTGGCCATGCCGCTGCGAGGGGAAGGCGTCTCGCAACTCAAGAGCTTCTGGTACGGCCAGCTGTCCGGCGTGGTGGAGCCCCTCTCGGCCGGTCTCGGCGCTGCGGCCGTACTGACCGTCCGTCCGATGCTTCCGTACGCCCTCGCCTTTGCTGCCGGGGCCATGATCTACGTGGTCGTTGAGGAACTCATCCCCGAGTCGCAACGCCACGACAACACCGATCTCGCCACTCTCGGCGTCATGGGCGGGTTCGCGATCATGATGGTGCTCGACGTGGCCCTGGGGTGAGATGCACACTGCACATTCTTCTCTCGCTTCGACTTCTATTTCTCGCTCATGTCCACCCACCTTCCTTCCGGGGTCCTGGTCGCCAGCCTGACCCCGTTCCACTCCGATCTCACGCTCGACCAGGACGCGTTTGCCAAGCATGTCCACTGGCTCCTCGCGAACGGCTGCGACGGCGTGCTCCTGTTTGGGACGACGGGCGAAGGGCTCTCGCTTACGGTCGACGAGCGTGTGGCCGGATTGGAGAGCCTCCTCTCAACGGATCTACCCGCAGAGCACCTTCTGGTGGGGACGGGAGCCCTGGCGCTGCCCGACGCCGTCCAGTTGGCAAAAAAAAGCAACAGCAAAGGATGTCGGAGGCGTACTCGTCCTGCCCCCCTTCCACTTCCGCCAGATTCGATCCGAGGGGATTCTTCGATTCTACGACCGTCTCATCCAGGAGGTCGGTGACGACACCCTCCGACTGTACTTCTACCACTTCCCCGAACTCACCGACGTGCCCATTCCCTTCAGCGTCATTCAACGTCTGAAGGACGCCTACCCCGCGCAAATCGCTGGCATCAAGGATTCGAGCGGCGAGTGGGACCACACGGAGGCCCTGTGCCGAGAATTTCCGGATCTCCAGGTTTTTTCGGGCACCGAGCGACTCCTCCTGCCGGTGTTGGAGGCGGGCGGCGCCGGGTGCATTTCCGCCACGGCCAACGTGACTGCTCCCTTGGCTGCGCAGGTATTGTCAGACTGGCGGAACGAGACCGCCCCCGACTCCAGTCAGGAGCGTCTCACCACACTCCGCACGGCCTTTGCCCCCGTCCCCACCATTCCGGCTCTGAAGCATTTCCTTGCGCAGCGGCACGAGAATCCCGATTGGGCCACGCTCCGGCCGCCCCTTGCACCGCTCACCGAGGAGGAGAAGAACACGGTGGCCGAGATTGCCGACCGCCTGCAAAATGCGGTTGATCTCCCCGGCTCGTCCCACTAACGGGGGATCACGGCCTGTTGTCGGGATTGCGGATGGGCACGACCTTGCCGTCCGGCGTGATGCGCTCGTCCTTCGCCGGTTTTTGCATGGGGAACTCGCTGGCCGGAACGTCCGGGTTCCGATTCTTTGGCAGGTAGTGCACGTGGTCGCCGTGGGTGATCTTCTCGAAGCGCTGCCCCCGATACGGATTGATCACCTCCCACATGATTACCCCGAAGAACACCAGAAACACGGCTGCCGCGATCCACTTGCGCCAGGACCGTGTGGACGACGTGTCGTTGGAGGAAGAGGAACGGGCCATGATAAATCACGCAAATGCGTAGACAAACCGTTACTATAGCCGAGGAAGGGTAATCCCCTCCTGGCGTTGATATTTCCCCTCCTTCTCATCGTACGACACCTCCGGCGTCTCGCCCTGCAGGAAGACCACCTGCGCAATGCCTTCCTCGGCGTACACCTTCGCGGGAAGGGGCGTGCCGTTTCCAATCTCGATGGTGACGTGTCCCTCCCAGCCCGGTTCCAGAGGCGTCACGTTCACGATGATGCCGGAGCGAGCGTAGGTGGACTTCCCCAACACCAGACCAAGGGTGTCCGGCGGCATGCGAAAGTACTCGATCGAACGACCCAGAACGTAGGAGTTGGGCGGAATCAGGATGTGATCGTCCACGTCGTATTCGACCAGGGCACGTTCGTCGATCCGCTTCGGGTCCACCACGCTGTTGTAGATGTTGGGCGTAAAGACCCGAAATTCCCCCGCCACCCGCATGTCGTAGCCGAATGAGCTCAGTCCGTAGCTCACGACGTCCTCCCGGACCTGCCCGTCGATGAAGGGTTCGATCATGTCCTGCTCGGTCGCGAGGGTGCGGATGTGGTGGTCGGGAAGAATCATAGACAGCAAGTGGGAATGGGCGTCAGAAAAGGGACTCGGCGCGTGCAGAAGCTACGACAAAACCGGACCGAACGTCAACGTTGTCCCAACGCTGAAAAGCTCGGACGAGCCTCGCGTCATTCGTAGGATAGGTCCTCAGGACTTTTCGTAACGATCCCGCTTGCGAGAATGCGCTGCGCTTCCCGTCCATAGTTAAAAACGAGGTCGGCCGCAGACATTCCCGCCTCGAAGCCCTCGAAGTTCTGATGGTACGTCGGGTGCTCGTACGCAACGGCCTGGACCTCAACGGCCGGCAGCGTCGCAGAAGAAGCGTCCTGCTCCGGCACCGCGATCATCTCCGCACCCGTTGCCTGAACGATGTCCGCGAGGGAGGCGGGAGCACCGTCGAGCTGCGAGGCGCGCGTCACGGTGGTGGACAGTCCGAACAGTTCCGCCAGGAGTTCCACGGAGCGGCAGACGCACGGGCTGAGGTGCGTCCAAGTCTGCTCGAAAAATGGTCGAAACGAGTCCTCGAAGAAGTCGAAGTACATCGTCGTGCGGTAGTTGTAGAGGAACGACCGCCAGTGCTTTTCGAGCCATCGTCCCTCCGTCTTAATCTCCACGTCCCGGATCGGAGCCCCGTCGCGCTGCCCAAAAATCGGTATCGTGATCCAGTGCCAGCCCTGCGGACTCCGGAGTTTGCTACGGTTCTGGAACGATTGCCGACGATACGGGAACGTGTCCGCAAGAATAAAATGATCCACGGGCTGAAGGAGGGCCATGTATTGCAGACGTGGAAAATATTCCGGTGGGCGGACGGCAATCATGGGGTCCTTATCCGTCGTCGAGCATAACTGATCGGCGTTCGCACTCCCATCGACTTCCCCTTGCGGTACATGTCGAGTTCAGACTCCTCCTGGCCGACACTGGAGGGCACTCACGACCTTCTGTTTCGGTTCGCGTTCTGGCTGTTCGTGGGGACCATTTCGTTCAGTATCGCGGGAATGTTGCTCCTCCGGCTCGTCCCCTCCACGATGTCCGTGTTCGGGCCGATCTACACGCAGCTGGTGAAGACGCCCACGTGGACGTTCATGGCCCTGCTCGCCCTTCTTCCGTTTCTGATGTATGGCCCCCAGTTGGGCTGGACGCGGATCAGCCTCATGGCCGTGTGGGGATGCTTCGTGGGCGGAGCGAGCGAACTCATTGGCACAACCGGCGTGCTCACAGTGGGCGGCATTCCGCTCCCGTTCGGGGAATACCAGTACACTCAGTGGCTGGGGCCCAAGATTGCCGGCCACGTGCCGTACTTCATTCCGCCCTCGTGGTTCGCCATGTCGATTATCTCCCTGGACCTGGCGCGGCGAGTGACCGATCGGCGGGTTGGCTCTCTTTTCCTCGGCACCCTCTTCATGGTGCTCTGGGACGTGTCGCTGGATCCGGCGATGAACCGAGCCTTCCCGTTTTGGGAATACGGAGTGGACGGATTCTTCTTCGGAATGCCCCTCTCGAACTGGGGCGGATGGGCGGCCGTTGCGTTCGTGATCCTGGTCGGCTACGAGTATATTCGGGGCTCCCATCCGGTTGAAAACGACTGGGCGCCGTGGGTATACGCCCTTAACTGCTTCTTCCCCCTCTCAATTTGCCTGCTCCGAGACGTGTACCTCGCCGCCGTAATCGGTGGTCTTGCGGCCCTGCTTCCCTTTCTGCTGCTGTGGAGGTACAATCCGGGATCACTGAAGCGCGCTGCATCGCTTCTGCGTGCGTAGCTCCTGTTCTCGTTTCGTTGCTCAGGACGGACGTTCCCATGCCCTCCCTCTCCCTCAACAGCCGTGCCGACGAAGACCGGTGGATCTGGGAGTCGTTCCGGTACCACTCCCGGACCTTCTCCCTGGCGACCTATCTCCTGCCCCGCTCCGTGCAGATGCCGGTCGCCACCCTCTACCTTTACTGCCGTCACGTGGATTCAATTGCCGACAAGCGCGTGCTAGAGATCGGCCGGAAACGAGCCCTCAATGAGGTCAAGCTTGTGCGGGACCGGCTGGAGGATACCCTGGCCGGACACCCGCCGCCGAACACGGTGCTCTGGCGCCGCCTTGCCGACATGAACGAAGATGCCTCCCTTCCCCACGAACCGTTGTACGAACTGATTGAAGGTGCGATCTGGGACCTGGAGAGGCGCTCCATCAAATCGAAGGACGACCTGATTGACTACTCGAACCTCGTGGGAGGCAGTGTGGGGGCGATGATGCTGCCCTTCCTGGCGGCCCCCAGCCGGCACGACACGTTGGAGCCGGCCGCCCGACGCCTGGGCATCGCGATGCAGATCACGAACATCGTGCGGGACGTGGGGGAGGACATCAGCGACCTCAACCGGGTCTACCTCCCCAGACGGTGGCGCGACACGCACGACGTGCCCGAAGAGGATCTCCAGGCCGCCCGCATTTCGAACGGATATCCGAAGCTCCTGGAGCAGGCGATGGAAACTGCCGAGGACTACTACACGGAAAGTTTCGACGGCGTGACCGCGCTCCCATTTCGGTCCCGCTACGGCATTCGTGCCGCCGCCCGCATGTACCGGGAAATCATGAACGAGGTGCGGGCCAATGACTACGACAACTTGACCCGGCGCGCCTACGTCTCCTTCCGGCGCAAGCTGTCCCTCATGCTCCATGACGGATACTACCGTCGCAAGCGCCGCCTGGTCTCGGAGACGTGAGCCTGTATCTCCCGCTACCCTTTCGTGTCGCCCGTGCTCTTTATGCGTCAGCTCGTCGCAGCCCTTCTTCGTGTTGGCCTCCGCCGGGCCTTCCGGCGGGTGTGCTGGGTGGGGGACTGGCCACCGGCTCTCCCCGACGGGCCCGTCATTGCGTATGCCAATCACCATCATTTTTACGACGGGCACCTGGCGTGGCTGCTGTTTCGCGCTCAGTTGGAGCGGTCGCCCACGATCTGGATGGCCGAGTGGGACCGGCTCCCGTTTTTCGCCGCGGTGGGGGCCCAGCCCTTCCCCCCGGACGACCCGGCGCGGCGGGGCGCGACGATCCGACGCACGGCACGTCGGTTTCGGGCACAGCCCCGCACCGTGCTCGTGTACTACCCGGCGGGCACTCTCCACCCGCCTGCAGAAGGGATCGGGGCATTCGACGCCTCGGCAGTGGAGCGGCTCGCGCACCTGTACCCGCAGGCGGCGTGGTGGCCTTACGCCGTGCACGTGACGTGGCGGAACGAGGCCGCTCCCACAGCGCTTCTCACGGGCGGATCGGCCCATGAGGCAGATGGGCAGGAGCGCGCCCGCCTCCAGGATCTCTATCATCAGCTTCAGGCTCCGACCGACGACCCCACCCGCACGCTCCTGGACGGCTATGGCAGCCTGGAGGAGTGGTGGGACTTTTCCTTCGCGGCCCCCTTCTTCGAGCGCTATCTCTGAGTCCGGTCATGGTTCTCCTCATCCTCTTTGCCACGATGTCCTCCCCGTTTGCGCAGGCCGCACAGACGGCCTACGCGCAACAGGATGCCGAGCGACTCCGGACGCTGTTCGACCGCGCCTCCTCCCGATCCGACAGCCTCCTGGTTCGCTACCGACTGTATCCCCTCACGGAGGACGAGACGGTTCTGGAGGAGATTCCGGCCTCCTTGTCCGACGGGACCCCCCGCGAGTACGCGTTGCTCTCGGGACTCTGGGCGTACCGGGCGGGCGAAGCGTCCTTTTTCTCAGCCATTCGGTACGGTCATCGGTCGACGAACCTGCTCGAAACGGCCAAGGCGCAGGCACCGGAGGCTCCATTTGTGCTTCTCGTGGAGGGACAATCGCTGCTCTTCCGACCGGCCATCGCGGGAAAGGACCCTGCGGCCGCTGCCGAACGGTTTGCTCGGTTGGCCGAAATTGTGAAAGCGGATGACGTCTCGGGCATTTCTCAGACCGAGGCCCACGTCTGGCGATGGTTGGCGCTTACGGAAGCGGACCAGCCACAGACGGGCGAGGCACTCCGTGCTCGTCTCCTGAAGCGAGACCTGCCCCCTCTTTACGAACAATTTCTGAAGGACCCGCCCGAGGTGTAGTCAACTCGGCATGCGTGCTTTCCCTCAGCAGTCCCCACACGATGACGTTGGAGTTTGCCCGCCTGCTTCTCATCCCCCCTCTTGCGCTGGCCCATGCAGCGTTCTGGACAATTCTGCTGAGCAACCTGGCATACTTGCGACGCCAGAGCCCTGCGTCGCCCGATTCGCTCCCCTCCCTCTCGATCTGCATCCCGGCCCGCAACGAGGCCGAGAATCTGCGTCGGCTGTTACCGACCCTGCGTGCACAGGACTACCCAGACCTCGAAATTCTCGTCTGGGACGATGGATCCGACGACGACACCTGGACCGTCTTGGAGGCTGCCGACGATCCGAGGCTCCAGCCGCTCCGGGGCACGGACCCGCCCGCCGACTGGGTAGGGAAGGTGCATGCCCTCTACCATTGCACACGCCGAGCGTCCGGCGACTGCTACCTGTTTCTCGACGCCGACGCGAAGCTGCTTCGCCCCGACGCTCTCCGCCAACTCGTGGCCCGACACACCGCCACGACGACGAGCGTCTCGTCGGGCTTTCCGCACCTGAAGGGCGCCGCTCTGCTGCTCGTGAGCCTAGTGCCGCACGCGCTCCTCCGCAGTCTCCCCTGGCCCCTCGTCGCACGCACCCGCACGCCGTCGCTCAGCACCCTTAACGGACAGTGCTGGCTGATCGACAGTGCCATGTACCACGCCCACGAGCCGCACGCCGAGGTAAACGATGCGGTGCTTGAAGACGTGGCGATCGGTCGCTATCTGAAACGGCAGGGGGAGCCGCCCACACTCCTGGACGTTCAGGATTTGGTTTCTGTACACATGTACGACGGCTTCGGAGCCGCCTGGCGGGGCTTTCGGAAAAACGCCTATCTCCTCCTGGGCGGCACCGTCCCCCGCTTTTTCCTAATGTACAGCGGCTTCGTCCTCACCTGGCTGGTGGCCCCGCTGCTCTCCCTCTGGTTTCTGGCCTCCCTTTACGGTCTCAAACTCGTCACCGACCGGGCAAGCGGCATGCCCCTGTCCGTAAGTCTCCTCGCACCGGTCTCGTACGTACTCGGGTTGGCCCTGCAGCTCGATTCCGCCGTACACCACTGGATCGACCGGGTAACCTGGAAGGGGCGCTCCGTGCCCAGCTCCGCCCGCACCGCATCTTCGGTGGACACGGAAGCCGACCCGCCACAACCGACGGGGTAGACAGACGCCATTCTGATCGTTACGTTTTCAGAAACGATCGGACTCTTTTTGAACACTCCCTTCCTGTCATGCGCTTCGGTCTCATTTTTTCGTTGATTCTCGCCATTCTTGCCGTCGTCTTTGCGCTCCTAAATCCCCAGCCGATGGATGTGAATCTTATTTTCTTTGAGACCACGGGATCGACAGCCCTGGTTCTGATCTTAACCTTTGGGTCCGGAGTCCTGGTCGGCCTCCTGAGCACACTCCCCAAGCAGCTGCGCACCCGACGCAAGCTGAACGAACTTCAGAAAAAAGAGAGCTCCAAAGCAAAATCCAGCTCCTCTTTTCCCTCGCCAAAGTCCCCCTCTGGATCGTCCCGGACCGGCGGCACGAGCGGCTCGGCAGAGTAGCAAAAAGACGGTCTCTGATTTAGATCGCTTCCATCGTTCGAGGAATCGTGCTCCGACGCCCCCCGCCCCTCCCACCCGGCGCTCCGATCGCGGTCGTGGCCCCGGCCAGCGCGCCCCGTTCTCAGCCCCCCTACGAAGAGGGACTGGCGCACCTTCGGGAAACCTATGATGTGCGGACCGCCTGGTCCTCAGGCACGGAGCGCGGCTACTTGTCGGCCCCGGACGCCGATCGCGTAGCTGCGTTGCACCAAGCCATCGAGGACCCCGAGATTCGAGCCATCATCTGTGTGCGGGGAGGGTACGGCAGCCTCCGGCTTCTCCATCGGATCGATTGGGACCTCGCCCGCCAGCATCCCACCCTGCTCGTGGGATACAGCGACGTGACGGCCCTGCACCTGGCCTTCTACGCAAAAGCGGGCTGGCCAGGACTCTCCGGCCCGGTCGTCACCGAATGGGCCGAAGCCGACGTGGCCACCCTCGATTCGTTTCGGGACTGGAGTGAAGGAAAAACGCCGGACTTCGTCGATGACTTCGACACGTCTCTTACGCAGCTGGTGCCGGGAACCGCGTCCGGCCCGCTGCTCGGCGGCAACCTGTCGGTACTCACGCGGCTGATTGGAACCCGCTTCGCGCCAGACTTTGCTGGCGCCATTCTGGTCCTAGAAGAGGTTGAGGAGGCCCCGTATCGCGTGGACCGCATGCTCGCTCAGCTGGAGCACGCCAGGGTGCTCGACGCCGTAGCCGGAGTGATTCTCGGTCACTTTACGACCGGCGAGCTCGACCCGGACAAGCCGACCCTTTCACTGAGCACCGTTTTTGATGACTATCTCTCCGATCGCCCCTATCCCGTAGCCAATGGCCTTCCCTACGGCCATCTTCTTCCCCGCTGCACCCTTCCCATCGGCATTCCTGTGCAGCTCCGCGCGACTGCCGAGGGAGCCACATTGACGGCGCAGACGCCGGTCGTCAACCAGTAATCGGCCTCCGAGCGCCCCATCGGCACATCCAGATTCTGCGGGTGAGCCGACCGAGAGAGTCAGTACACAATCCAGTTTCATCACCAGTGCACAGTTTCGAGAAGACGGAACTTTATCGGCACTGGAGCGAATAATGGGAACCGTATCTGAGAAGTCCTCTCGACAGCGCCGCTGCCGCCTCTGGCCGTGGCGTTCCTTTTTTGCAGGTGCGGCTTCCTGCACTCGCGCAATACTGTTTCAATGGATCCCAGCAGCATGGCTGACGACGAGACCGTATACATGACCGAAGAGGGCCTTGAGGACCTCAAAGAGGAGCTTCACCGCCTCCGAACCAAAGAACGTTCGCGCATCGCCGACGAGATTGCCGAAGCGCGGGCCAAAGGTGATCTTTCCGAGAACGCCGAGTATGACGCGGCGAAGGAGGAGCAGGGCAAGCTCGAATCGCGCATCGCACAGATCGAGGACACCATTGCCCGGGCCCGAATCGTCGACGAATCCACAGTCGACGACAGCAAGGCGTATATCCTCTCCGACGTGACTGTCGAAAATCTTGACAACGGAGACGAACACACTTTTACGCTCGTCTCGGAGGAGGAGGCCGACATCTCGCAGAACAAAATCTCGGTCGAGAGCCCCATCGGCGAAGGCCTGCTGGCCAAAGAAGAGGGCGAGGAGGTCGCCATCGACGTGCCGGCCGGAACCGTCAACTTCAAGGTCAAGGAGATTTCCCGGTAATCCTCTTCGATCTATGGGCATCCCCCCTGTTGCGAACGCTCCCGTTGCCTCCATTGACCTGCAGGTCCGGCCAGACGCTCCTTTGAACGCCCCCATCTACAAGAGCAATGGGCCCGAGCTCCGACGAAGAAGATTCCTCCAAGGACCCCACCTCCCGCGACCAGTCTTTTGCCCTCACGGCCGCTCGAAAGATTGGCGCGGGAGTGCTGTGGATCCTTGCGGTCTTTTACGGGGGGTGTGCGGTGGCGCTCGTCGCGTATATCTTCGTGGACCCGTGGACGACCGGCGTACAGATTCAGCGCCGTCTGGGAGCGGATGCCTCCTACGAAAAACGCTACGAGCCTCGTCCCCTCTCCGCTCTCGACTCGGACCTTCCGATTGCCGTCGTGGCCGCTGAGGACACCCGTTTTTTCAAGCACAACGGGATCAATTGGAAGGCCATCGGCGAGGCCATTGAGGAAAACCGCGATGGGGATGCCCAGCGGCGCGGGGGGTCGTCGATCACGCAGCAGCTCGTCAAGAATCTCTTCCTGACGACCCACAGCACGTACTTCCGGAAGGCCCTGGAGCTCCCGCTCACGTACATGGCGGAGCTGATCCTGTCGAAACGTCGCATCCTGGAGCTCTACCTCAACGTCATCGAGTGGGGACCGGGCGTCTATGGCGCCGAAGCCGCTGCACAGTACTACTACGGTCAGTCAGCTGCCCAGCTGACTCGCTACCAGGCCGCCGCCCTTGCCGCGTGCATCCCCAACCCGCTTGTGCGGCGTCCACAGACCGTCGGATGGTACCGGGACATCATTCTCGGCCGAATGGACGTGCTCGGTCGGCTGCCAATTTCAACATCCATGTCTCATACCGGGACCGATCGTGGGAGCACTCCGCCGCCCCCCGAACCAGAACCCGATCGGCCCGCGTCCTCCACTCTCAAGCAGGGGGCCTCCGACTCAGCCTCGACCGACCCGCCCCGTACAGATTCGACGTCGGGGGAGTCTTCCCAGGACGATTCGGTCGCCCCCTCTCCGGCGCCTCCAGACACGGTGTCGGTCCAGCCGGCCGTCCCCGCAACCTTGAGAGCAGACTCGATCGACCTCCGCTAATGCGTCGTCTATCCCGATGATCGATCTTCGAAGCGACACGATCACTCGCCCCACCCAGGGAATGCGCCAGGCCATGTATGAGGCCGAGGTGGGGGACGACGTGTACGGCGAGGATCCCACCGTGAACCGGCTTCAGGAGCGCGTGGCTGCCCTGCTGGGGAAAGAGGATGCGCTGTTCGTGCCGTCCGGCACCATGGCCAACCAGATCTGCCTCCACGTTCTCACCGATCCGAGCGACGAGGTGATTGTGGAACGCGGGAGCCACGTTTTCAACTACGAATCCGGCGCGGCGGGCCTCCTTTCGGGCGTGCAGCTCCATCCCCTCGATGGCGACCGCGGCCGCCTCTCAGCCTCGCAGGTAGAAGCCGCAATTCGTCCTGAGGCCGAGGTCCTGCCTCGCTCGCGCGTCGTGTCGATCGAAAATACGGCCAACAAGGCCGGCGGAGTGGTCTATTCGCTCGACCGGATCGAGTCCATCGCGGACGTTGCCCGGGCTCACGACCTGTACTTGCACCTGGACGGGGCACGCCTCTGGAATGCCGCCACCGCGCTCGACGTAGAGGAGCGGACGCTCGCCGCCCCCGCCGATCTCGTGTGGGTCGCCCTGTCCAAAGGGCTCGGCGCCCCGGTCGGCTCAGTCGTCGCCGGGCCCGCGCCCCTGATCGACGACGCCCGGCGCACCCGGAAGCAATTTGGAGGCGGCATGCGGCAGGCGGGCATCCTGGCCGCAGCGGGGCTCTACGCGATCGAGCACCACCGCCCCC
>CAZBIB010000042.1:0-4905 GCA_964491575.1 uncultured Salinivenus sp.
GTCCAGTTTCCCCTCCACCTCCGCATTCCGGAGTGGACCGACGGCCGGGCCACCGTGCACCTGAACGGCTCGGAGTGGTCGACGCCGGGATCGGGGCAGGTCATTCGGGTGAGCCGGACCTGGCGCGACGGGGATGAGCTTCGACTTCAGTTGCCCATGACCGTGGAGGCGTCGCGGTGGCACGAAGACGCAGCTACCGTGGAGCGAGGGCCGCTCGTGTATGCCCTCCCCGTGGGCGGCGAGTGGCGGGAGTTCGGTGACGACTACGAGCCGACCTGGGAAACCGAAAACCAGGTGCCCACCTGGACGGTCGAGCCCACCGAGCCCTGGAACTACAGCATCGTGCTCGACGAGGACGATCCTAGCCGGAGCTTTGAGGTGGAGCAGACCGACGACGTGCCCACCTATCCGTGGACGGCGGACGCCGCTCCGATCCGGCTCAGAGGGACGGGCAAGCGGCTTTCCTGGTGGAACGAGTACCACGGCGGTGCCGGCCCGCTGCCCCCAAGCCCCGTCCATCCAGACGCCCCCGACGAAGAGATTGAACTGATTCCCTACGGGGCCACCACTCTGCGGGTCTCGGAGCTGCCCGTGACACCTGCTTAATCCCCCATCGAATACAACACCTCCTCTCATGAACCGACGCGATTTTCTCCGGAAAGTTGGGGCTGGAACCGCGGGGCTCGCGGCCGCCTCCCCCCTCCCAGCCTCCGTGCGGGCCGAGAACGCCGATGCAACGCCGGAGCGCCCCAACATTCTGATGGTGATGGCCGACGACCTCACCTATCACGACTTGGGCTGCACCGGAAATCCGGACGTCGAGACGCCCAACGTCGATCAGCTGGCGTCGGAGGGCATGCGATTCGCGCGGGCCTTCAACTCGTCGCCTATGTGTGCACCGACCCGGATGAGCCTGTACACCGGCATCCACCCTGTTCGGAACGGGGCCTATCCGAACCACAGCCGCGTCTATCCGGACATTCGCAGCATGCCGCAGTACCTGGGCGACCTCGGCTACCAGGTGGGTATCCTCGGCAAGCGGCACGAGGCACCCCTTGAGAATTTCCCGTTCGAGGACCTGGGCGGGCGCCACCACGACTCGGGCAAGGGCGTCGATCTCAAGCTGTCGAAGGCCCGGACCTTCATGGAAGAAAACAAGTCCAGGCCCTGGGGCCTGGTCGTGTCCTCGAACCAGCCGCATGTCCCATGGAATCGGGGCATTGAGCACCCCTACGAGCCCGACAAACTCACCTTGCCGCCCTACCTCGTTGATACCCCGGAGACGCGGCAGGCGCTGGCCCGCTACTACGCCGAGACCACCTACATGGACCGGCAGGTGGGACAGGTGCTCCAGCACCTCGACGAGACGGGACAGGCGGAAAATACGATCGTGGTGTTCCTCACCGAGCACGGTTCCAACTTTCCTCACTGCAAGTGGACCTGCTACGACACCGG
Organism: uncultured Salinivenus sp.; assembly: GCA_964491575.1. GTDB lineage: Bacteria > Bacteroidota > Rhodothermia > Rhodothermales > Salinibacteraceae > Salinibacter. Next base: position 1,456 of record CAZBIB010000042.1, read on the forward strand.
CGTCCGCTCGGCGGCCATTGTGCGGTGGCCGGGGACGGTGGCGCCGGGGCAGGTGTCCGACGCGATCATAGAATACGTCGACGTGCTGCCCACGCTGCTGGACGCTGCCGGCGGGACGCCCGGCGAGCATGACTTCGACGGCCAGAGCTTCCTGCCGGTGCTCACGGGCGAGCAGGACACGCATCAGGAGTACGCCTTCAGCCTGCAGACCTCGAAGGGCATCTACGAGGGCCCCGAGGCCTACGGCATCCGCTCGGTCCGGTCGCGGCACTACCGGCTCATCTGGAATCTGAACTGGAAGCAGGAATTTCAGAACCTGGTGACGGCCGGGTTCGACCCCTACCAGTCGTGGGAGCGGAAGGCCGAACAGGGCGATCCCTTCGCCCGAGAGCGGGTCCGCTGGTATCGGAAGCGGCCTCAGTTTGAGCTCTACGACCTACGGGCCGACCCCTACGAGCTCGACAATCGGGCCGAGGACCCGGCGTACCAGTCGGTGCGCGCCCGCCTGAAAGAAGAGCTCGACGCCTGGATGAAGCGGCAGGGCGACAAAGGGGCCGAGACGGAGCGAAATGCTCCCCAGCGACAGTCTGAGCGCTGGATGGGGTGACGGAAACTCCCGCTCAGGATTTTTCGAGCATGGAAAGCTCTCTTGCTTTTTCTTTCGTCGTGCCTGAACGAGCGTGGGGGAATGGGAGACTTTATGCGATACACGTCTTTTGTCTTCCTGCTCTTTGGGGTGGTTCTGAGTGCCCATGCTCAGGAATCAACCTCCATCGACAATCCCGTGCTTGAGGGCGTGGCCGACTCCGGGGTCCTCAAGTACAACGGTGAGTACTACCTCATGGGCGTCGGCACAGACGGCGGCATGTACGAAACGTCGGATCTCGTGGACTGGCGCGGCCCCACGCACGCCTTCTCCATGGACAACGACTGGACGCCCGGCCCCGCCGCGCAGGACCGCCGCATTCATGCGAGCGACTTTGCGTACGTGAACGGTACGTTCCATCACTACTGGTCGGTCAACTACTGGGGCGAGCCGAGGATGACCGTGCGCATCGGGCACGCCACCGCGGACTCGGTGCTGGGGCCGTACCGGGAGCCGGTCCCCGACACATGGTTCGACAGCCGGATCGATGCGCACCTGTTTGTGGACCGGGACGGGACACCGTACTTCTACTCGGTGAAGTTTGCGGACGGCAACGTCATCTACGGCCAGAACATGGCCGATCCGTGGACACGGGTGGGAACGCCTCGGTTTTTGCTTTCCGCCCATCCGAACACCTGGGAGACGCGCGCAGAATCGATCAACGAGGGGCCGGAGGTCGACTGGTATCGGGGCCGGTACTACATGCTGTACGCCGCGAACCACGTGGGGACAAAGTGGGGGCAGTACGCAATCGGTGCGGCCGAGGCCGACCATCCGCTCGGATTCAACAACGCCACGAAGTACGATCACCCAGTCCTCGGCCCCACCAATGAGGACCGCATCACGGCCGCCGCGACCGTGCACGTGCCGATCGGGACGAGCCGCTGGCGCTACACAACGACTCCGCCGGAAGGCACCGACTGGACGAGGCGAGGCTTCGACGACAGAAATTGGTCGACGGGCCGGGCCGCGTTCGGGAGTCGAACGGTAGAGAATTCGACCACCAACCGGACCACGACCGACTGGTCGGCGGGCGACCTCTGGCTCCGCAAAACCATCCATCTCGACGAGCCGCCGTCCGAGCACCTCCAGTTTCTGATGCGGCTGCGGGGGCAGGCCGACATCTACGTGAACGGCGAGCGGATTCACCGGAGCGACGGGGCGCGCTACTACGCCACGATCGACGTGGGAAACGTACGTCCGTTTCGGGCGGGCGAGAACGTCATCGCCGTCCACGCCCGGCAGGCAGAGGACGACCGCCGGTACGTGAACGTGGGCCTGCTCGACCCGCAGACCCATCCGGGAGAGGCGTACATTTTCAGTCCGGGCCAACCAAACCTGGTGCGCGGCCCGAACGGCTTCGAGTGGTGGCTCGTCTACTTCGCCCGGTACGACGGCAGCCACAAGAGTCAGGCAATCGACCGCGTCCACTTCTTCGACGACAAACTGTATGTAGACGGCCCCACGGCGCCCCGCACGCCCGGCTTTCATCCGCCGCCCCGCCTCCCGACGGTCCGGGATCTCTTTGAGGAACCGGATCGCACCCGCCTGGGCGCGTTCTGGCAGGTGGACGGGGGCAAGTGGAGAGTGCAAAGTGGAGAGGTTCGGCAGACGCACCGGACGGGCAGACAGCAGGCCCAGATCGAGGCGCCCGCTGGCACGAATTTGCTCTTCCAGACCAGCCTTCGGTTTTCAGGGACTCGTGAAGGTCAGGTTGGAGTCGTCATCGAGGAAACGGACGGCGACGGCCAGCTGTCGGTGGCGCTGAATCGGGCGGCGGGAACCTGGGAGTGGCGCCGGGGCGAGGCGGACAAACACTCCTTCCCCCTCCCCTCCGACTTCGACTTCAGTGCGTACCACCGGCTCCGGCTCACGAAAAATGCCGGTCACGTCCGCATCTCCATCGACGGTCGCCCGGCGCCCGGCACGCCGGTGATCGAGACCGAGTTGGACGGAAAAGTGCGGCCGGGGCTGTTTACGGACGGCGCAGCGGGGGCCTTCGATGGTGCCACCTACACGCGGGGCTGGGACGAGTACGATGCCGAAATCTCCGGATGGCGCGCTCCGGACGGAGGTGGAGCCTGGCGAACAGACTCGACCGGTCTGCACCAGATCCAGACGCAAGGCGTGCAGCGGACCGTAAAGGGCGATTCGCTTTCCCGCTACGAGTTCAGTGCCCAACTGTACGGCGAATTGCGAGAGGACGCCGCCCGCTCCGAGCCCCGCCACATGGGCATCCTGCCGGTCTACGTCGACGAGGAAAACTGGCTGCGAGCCGCCATCGACCCGGCCCGGCACCGACTCGTCGTGGAGCGGGTGCGGGACGGAACGATCGAGGAGCGCTGGACCGTGGACTTGGCCGAGACGAAACGCCTCTACCCCGATGCCACCTACTCCGATCAGTTCGCCAAGCGATACACGCTGCGGTCGACCACCCTCCTCGATTCTCTCCGCGTGACGAATGCGGGGGACGGCGAATCCACGCGGCATCCCCTCCCGGCGTCGTGGATCGTCGAGCGTCGGCGAGACGGACAGTGGCGATCGGTGTCGCCGGAAGAAAAAGGCCCCATTCGGGCGGACGCACTCCGGATTGACCGCGGCACCGATGTCCCCGAGCTTGGACCGCTCTATGCGCGGATCGAGGGCAAATCGACCTACAATCTCCGGGCGGTGAAGCGGCCCGACGCGGTGCTTCTCTTCGTAGATGGGGAACAGGTGCTGCGGGTGCCGGGCCGGTGGCCTGCTGCCCGCGTGGGGCTGGAGACACGCGGGATGACGGCACGATTCGACGGTCTCCAGCGTTT
>CAZBIB010000042.1:5005-15237 GCA_964491575.1 uncultured Salinivenus sp.
CGGTAGAAGGCCTGTCCGGAGTCGTAGGCCTGCCGCAGAAAGCGGCGATTGCCAGTGAGTCGGTAGAGGTGCCAGTTTTCGTAGTTGAACCAGGGGGCCGAGCTCGTGAAGTCGCCCCGGACGAAGTTTGTGGCGTCGAAATAGGGGCCGGCTCGATACTCGATGTAGCCGTTGGCCCACTGTCGGTCCATGTAGAGGCGCTGCGAATCGAGCGCACTGCCCGGATCGAGGAAGGCGTATGCCAGCATCGAGAGGCTCTCGTGAAAAACCTGCCCGGCGTGGCCCCACCCCCAGGTCGGCTCGCGGGAGTAGACGTAGTAGTTGTGCTCTGCCTGCCCCTCCGGCGGCAGCATGCACTGGCGCATGAGGTTGAAGGCGCTCCAGTACGTCAGCCTGCGATCCGGGTCGTCGAAGGAGAGGGCAGGGACGCTGCGATAGAGCCGCTCATTGTATCGCAGGGCCGCGGTCAGGTCGTGCTGGAAGAGGCGGGAGCTCTGCTCGTAGAACGACGAGCTGGACGTATGCACGTCCGCAACTCCGCGGACGATGCGAAGCGTGTCGGTGGCCCCGGGTGCAAGCTCGATTCGCCGCTGCAGGGCGACGACGCGAGCAGAGTCGGCGGCGGTACCCTGAAAGGAAGAAGTCGTCGAAAGGGCCTCTGCGAAGGCTGCCGAGTCCGCAAATACACCGGCCTGGGCCGGCCCTCGCGTGCGCAGGAGATCCTGTCGCTCGGTGACGTGCGGAACCTGGTCCTTGCGTTCGGTCCACCCATCGGGCGGATGCCGGTGCCGGAATGTGATCGCGCCCTCGGCGGCATCGGGGGCCACAGCCGTCAAGGAATCGGGCCGCTGCACGTACGAGACCACGTCGATCGTCGAGGTCTCGGCCCGGCGATTGGTAACGATCAGGCGCTGCACGGCATAGCGCGAGCTGTACACCTGAAAGAAGGCCTGAACCTCGACCCCGGACAGCGGCTCGAACCGGTACCGGGCAAGGTCGCTGTAGGACGTGGTGACGACGGGCTGCTCGGCCATGTCCCCAAGCCGATACTGCACCTGGTCGTCCACTCGAAAGGCAAAGCCCCAGTTTCCCGCATGGTCCGTGGCAAAGTGTAGCGGACGGTTCGGATTGTAGAATGTAAACTGGTAGCCCTCGTCGACGATATACTGCGAGCGGCGCATCGGGGCCGCGTACGTCGCAAACAGAGGGTCGTCGGCCGTGACCGACAGGCGCGACAGGTACGGAGTTCGCGTCGTGTCGATCGTCTCGCCCATCGGTCCCATGCTGTGGCTCCACGCTCGCTGGGACGAACACAGGAGCACACCCGCAACGAGTCCAATCATCAACAATCCGTAGGGCACACGGCCCATCTGGCTCGGGCTCCTGCTGAATGGAGCGAGGACAACAGCGATTGTCTGTCTAGAGCGCTGCGAGAGCATATCGATCCTCCAAGGGGAAGACTGAAGAACGGGAACGAGTTGACATTGAGGATAGTCACCGCTACCCTGGATATCAAAACAAAACGAAACTGATCGAATCGGTTCGAACGCTCTTAGGGTGAGGGGCATGGAGGAACGAGGTCCTTCGTATTTGTTTTGGCCTGGGAGCGCTTTCACTCCCGATCCTCCGTCCTTTCGGCACCCGTCTGTTCGTTCTTCCTTCGTTTTGACTATGGCCTCGCAAGACCGTCGCACATTTCTCGAAACCCTCGCCGCCGGCTCACTGGGACTCGGCCTGATGCCCGGCGGGGAGGGGCCGCCCCCCCGCACTCGTGATGACACTGCGGGGCCGTCCCGTCGAGACGAGGACGACGAGCGACCGAACATCATGGTCATTATGGCCGACGACATGGGATTTTCGGACCTCGGATGCTACGGCGGAGAGATTGACACGCCGAACGTGGACCGCCTCGCCGACGGCGGGATGCGGTTCACGCAGTTCTACAATGCCGCCCGTTGCTGCCCGACGCGAGCCAGCCTGATGACCGGCCAGTATCCGCACAATGTGGGCGTAGGCAAAAACGGGGTGACGATGGACCGGAACGGCGTGACGATTGCCGAGGCCCTGCAGCGCGCCGGATACAACACGTCCATGTTCGGGAAGTGGCACCTCTCGGTGATGGATCCCCTGGACGACCCGGAGAAACATCAAGCCTGGCTCGACCACCAGTACGATCCGGAGCGCCCGTTTGCCCCGCTGGACAGCTATCCGGTGGCTCGGGGCTTTGACGAGCACTACGGGGTCATCTGGGGGGTCGTGAATTTCTTCGATCCCTACTCCCTGGTCGACGGGTACGACCCGGTCGAGCAGGTGCCCGACGATTACTACATCACCGATGCCATCAATCGACGTGCGGCCCAGGCCGTCCGCCGGTACGCCGAGGACGAGGATCCCTTTTTCATGTACGTCGCGCACACGGCGCCCCACTGGCCCCTCCACGCCCGGCAGGAGGAGATTCAGAAATACAGCGGGCGGTATCGGGAGGGCTGGGATCAGCTCCGCAAGGAGCGGTTCCGCCAACAGGTGGAACTCGGGCTCTTCGACGAATCGCGCGTCACCCTGCCGCCGGTCCAAGACGGAGAGGCGGAGTGGGAGGCCCTCTCCGACGACGAGAAGGCTTTTCAGGCGAACAAGATGGTGGCCCACGCCGCGATGGTCGATCGCCTGGATCAGGGAACCGGCTGGATTCTCGATGCGCTCCGGGAAACCGGCCAGCTGGAAAATACCCTCATCCTCTTCCTCTCCGACAACGGAAGCTCCCCGGAACTGCCCAAGGAATGGGGACCGGGCCTCGATCGGCCGTCGGAGACGCGAGACGGGCGCACGATCCACTACGAAGGCTTCGACCAGCCGGGGCGCGAGACGACGTTCGCAGGCATCGGGCCGGCCTGGGCGAGCGCCACGAACACGCCCTTCCGCTACTGGAAAGCCGAGCAGTACGAAGGGGGCGCTCACACGCCGTTGATTGCCCACTGGCCCGCGGGCCTCGCCCCGGATGAGGGCTCGTTTACCAATCAGGTGGGTCACGTCATGGACCTGCTGCCCACCTGCCTGGATTTGGCAGGAGTGGAGTACCCCGATCAGTACAACGGCCACGAAATCACCCCTCTCGACGGAAAGAGTCTGACGCCCGTCTTGAACGGAGAGGAGCGCGAGGGACACGACCAGATCTTCTTTGAGCACGTGGGCGGCAAGGCGGTCTTGGAGGGCGACTGGAAGCTCGTGACGCTTCGACAGGAAGAGTCGCCCTGGCGCCTCTACAACCTCGCAGAGGACCCAACCGAAACCGACGATCGCTCCGACGAGCACCCCGATCGCACGGCGGCGATGAAGGACGACTGGCAGGCGTGGGCAAAGGGCGTTGGCCTGGAAGTGGCTGACTGACGAGCCGCTCTGAACTGCGAACGTGCCGGGAAGAGACCTGCCTACCTCTCCCCCGGTTGATCGACGGTATTCTCAAATTCTCCCCCCAGCATGAACACTCCCCACCACGACGAGGCCGGCCGGTCCGGCTCCGTTGATCGCCGCCGCTTCCTGAAGAGCACCGCCGCGGGGCTGCTCGTGGGGGCCTTGGCCGGAACGGGCTTCGTTCCCCGAGGCCGGGCCGCCCCGAGCTTTCGAAGCCGGTGGCCCACGGGCCAGGAGCGGTACTGGATCGGGCCGCAGTACTGGGCCAATCCCCTCGGCGAATGGCGCATCGCGAACGGCCGCATCGAGTGCATCGGGACGGTCGATCGGAGCCAAAACGTGCAGCACCTCACGCGTCGCATCGGGGAGCAGAAAGGGACGCTGGACCTGCGCGTGCAGATGGGATTTGCCTCTGCGTCGACCGGCCGCGCGGGACTGGAGCTGGGGGTCGAAAGCGCCCTCGACGACTATCGACACAGCGCCCTCCACGGAGAGGGCTTGAAGGCGGGCGTGACCGCCGACGGCACACTCTTCATCGGGGACGCAACGGCGTCCCTCTCCAAGTCGATCGGAGAGAACGGCGTCGGTCTCCACCTGACGGCGGCTCCGGAGGGATCGGGCACGACCCTCGTGCTATCGGTCCTCGACGGGACGACGGACACCGAGATTGGACAGGTGCGACGGACCGGCGTGTCTGCGGAGGCGCTTGGCGGCAATCTCGCGCTGTTTTCCGACGTGTCGGACGAAGACGGGACGACGCGGGAATGGGGAGAGCCTCGAGTCTGGTTTCGAGACTGGGAGGGGCAGGGCAGTCGTCTCACCACGCATGACGACCACACGTTTGGGCCCCTCCTCTTTACGCACTACACGCTGAGCCGCGGAATCATGAAGATGACGGCCCAGCTCCCTCCCATTGGGCCGAAGGACGGATCCACCGTGGAGCTCCAGGTCGAGAAGAATGGAAGCTGGACGACGATCGACGAGGCGCGGATTCACGACCTGGCGCGAACGGCCACGTTCCGCGTCGAAGAGTGGGACGACACGCGGGACGTGCCCTACCGGCTCCGCTACCGCTACCGCACCGCCGACGGCATGGCAACAGATCAGTACGAGGGCACCGTCCGGCGCGACCCCGTCGACAAGCAGGAGATCGTCGTCGGGGGCCTCTCGTGCGCCAAAGCCACCGCCTTTCCCAACACCGACATCGTCGGGGGGCTCGACGCGCACGATCCCGACCTCCTGGCCTTTACGGGCGATCAGTTCTACGAGGAGTCGGGCAACTACGTGCGCCGCGCACATGACAACGTGCCGCTGGCCACTCTCGACGTTCTCTACCGGTGGTACCTCCACGGCTGGACCTACGGCGACCTCACGCGCAACCGACCGGCCGTGTGCCTGCTGGACGACCACGACGTCTTCCACGCCAACGTGTGGGGAGAGGGCGGAGATACTTTTGACGACTACGGAGAAATGGCGGACGGCGGGTTCTACATGCCCGTGGAGTGGATCAACGCCGTGCAGCGCATGCAGACGGCCCACATGCCGGATCCTTACGATCCCAGTCCCATCAAGAACGGCATCACCGTCTACTACACCGACATGGTATATGGACGGGTCAGCTTCGCGCTGCTCGAAGACCGGAAATGGAAGTCGGGCCCCAATGACTTTCTCACCACCGATCCGGATACCCCGGACGACTGGGTGGTCGATCCAGACTTCGATCCCGAAGCTGCCGATGCGCCCGGCGCGAAGCTCCTCGGTGAGCGTCAGCTCACCTTCCTCGAAGAGTGGGCGGAAGACTGGCAGCGTGCCGACATGAAAGCCGTCATTTCGCAAACGTCCCTTGCACAGCTGCCGACGCATCACGGGCCCCAGTTCAAGAAGCTCGTCGCAGACCTCGATTCGAACGGCTGGCCCCAGACGCCCCGCGACAACGCCCTGCGGCGCATGCGGAAAGGATTTGCCGTGCACATCGGGGGCGATCAGCACCTCCCCATGATGCTGCGCTACGGCATTGACGACTGGAACGACGCGCCCTACAACTTCTGCGTGCCGGGCGTTGCCGTGGGATGGACGCGCGCCTTTTGGCCAGAGCGTCCGCCGCGCCACCGCGAAGAGGACATGCCGGAGTACGGGGGACAGTACGAGGACGGGTTTGCCAACAAGATGACCGTCTACGCCGTCGCCAATCCGAAGCGCGACTTCGAGGCGGAGTCCCCACTCCAACTGCTCGCCAACAAGTCCAGCGGCTACGGTGTCGTCCGGTTCGACAAAGACGCCCGTGAGATCACTATGGAGTGCTGGCCCATTCTGAGCGATCCCTCCGGGGGCGCATCGGAGCAGTATGCGGGCTGGCCCAAGACCGTGGCCATGGAAGACAACTATGCGCGTGAAGCAGCGGGGTACCTTCCGCCCCTCTCCGTCACCGGTCAGGAAAACCCGATGGTTCAGGTCGTCGACGAGGAAAAGGGCGAAGTGGTCTACACGAGGCGGCTCAACGGATCGGAGGTTCAGGCAAAGGTCTTCCGCATGGTCCCCCACACGATTCGCGTCGGGGACGACGCGACGTGGCAGGAGACCCTGACGGGCGTCGAGCCTCGCTCGGATACTAGGGGAACTCTCCTAAAGGTGGATCTATAGTTACGGTTTCCGGAAAATCACGATGGCACCCCAATAGGAGGATGAAGCCCGCTTCCTCAAACACTGACGTCCATTCATCGAATCTTCGATTTGGTGATAAAACCGATTTGACTTTGTTCGAATCACTTTTTAGAATTAGTAAATAGCCGAGGACAACTCGGCTGTGGCGACGAGGAGATTCTCTGAGCCGCGAATTGTGGACGTGAAATCGGAAGCGCTTTCTGCTCTGATATTTCTGCTCTGATAATAGTCTGTCCCGGTAGAGGACAAGAACCCGTTGACGCCTCTCTCCCGGTCGGATGCGATTCGAGCAAAACTCCTGTTCGTTCGCCCTCCCCTAACTCCAGCATCTCAGACAATGGTTAAACGGTTCGTCACCTGCTTCGTCTTTCTTCTTCTTGGAGCCTCCGTCGCGTACGGGCAGGCTGATTTCACCGTCGAAGGCACCGTCACGGAGGCCCAGTCGGGCGACCCCCTGCCCGGAGCGAACGTGGTCGTTCAGGGGACCTCTACCGGGACCTCTACAAACGATCAGGGGGAATACTCCATTGAGGTCCCCAGCGACGATGCAACGCTCGTCTTCTCGTTCGTGGGCTATGAAACGAAGGAGATTCCTGTGAAGGGGCGATCTGAGATTAACGTCTCCCTCCAAGTTGCTTCGCTGAAGGCCGACGAGCTCGTCGTCATCGGGTATGGCACACAGCAGCGCGAGGATCTCACCGGCTCGGTGAGTTCGATTGATGCGGAAGCCATCGAGCTGGATGGACCGACCTACTCCGTAGATCAGGCCTTGCAGGGGCGAGTCCCGGGGCTTCGGGCCGTGTTTAGCGGAGGCACGCCGGGGAGCGGAGCCGACATCAGCATTCGTGGTGCCAGCTCCATTAATGCCGGCAACGATCCGCTCTTCGTCGTGGACGGGCTGCCCAGCAACGCTCCCCCCGACCCCTCGGACATCCAGTCGATTGAGGTTCTCAAAGACGCCTCCGCGACGGCCATTTATGGGGCCCGCGCCGCAAATGGGGTGATCCTCATCACAACCAAAAGCGGCGAAGCAGGCGACTTGGAAGTGTCATACACCGGGGAGGCCGGGATGCAGGAGGTCTCGAATAAGCTCGATCTGCTCACCCCGCAGGAATACAAGCGCGTCTTGAATGGAATTATCGACGACGGAGGCGGCGATCCTGAACTTCAGGTCGGAGACATCCCAAATGGCGGGACGAACTGGCAGGATCAGATTCTTCAGCGAGCCCCCGTACAGAACCACGACATTTCCTTCTCGGGCGGGAACGATCAAACCCAGTTCTACACCTCAATCGGGATCTTCGACCAACAGGGGATCGTTCGAAGCTCGTCGTTTGAGCGCTACAGAGCCCGGATCAACATTGATCACCAGATTGAGGAGGAGTTCAACCTCGGGGTGCGGCTCAACGCGCATCAGCGGAATGACAGGGGGGTTCGTAACAACTTCGGGGTCAACGAGAATGCGGGAGCGCTCTACGCCTCCTACAACTTTGATCCGACCCTTCCGGTCAGGAATGATAATGGTGACTTCGTCACCTCCCCCTCCATTACAACGGATAATCCAGTGGCAATCGCCGAAGGGGAGCGTCGGACATCGTCGTCGTATCGCACCTACGGGACGGCCTTTGCGGAGTACTTCATCGTTCCGTCGCTCTCGGCAAAGGTGCGCGTGGGCGCCGACCTGCTCACCACCCGGAACAACACGTACATCACGCAACTGACGAAGATCGGGCAGGCGACCAACGGGCAGGCCAACGTGACGAATAGTCGGCAGCGCGATTACTTGGCCGAAGGGACGATCAACTACGACCGGACCTTCGGCAATCACGACGTCGAAGGGGTTGCGGGCATCACGCTCCAGCACAGCAGCTTCGACAACGTGAATACGGGGGGACAGGACTTTCCGACGGACGTGACCGGAACCGACAATCTGGGACTTTCAAATCCGGAGCTGGACGAGAACAACAGCTTCCGAGGTTCCAGTCAACTTCTGTCGACCATCGGCCGGATCAATTACACCTTCCAGGACCGGTATCTGCTGACAGCAACGATGCGGATCGACGGGTCCTCCCGCTTCGGAGAGAACAATCGATACGGATACTTCCCCTCCGCCGCGGTGGCCTGGCGCGCGCATCAGGAAGCGTTCATGGAAGACGTCGAGGACGTTAGCACCCTGAAGCTTCGTGCGAGCTGGGGGGAGGCCGGGAACCAGCAGATCGGCAATTACCCCTCTCTGGCGACTTTCGGTCCGGGGCCGTCGGTCGTGTTCGACGATCAGCAGGTGACGACCACGAATCCGTCCCGCTTTCCCAACCCGAACCTCAAGTGGGAAACGACTACACAGATCGACATCGGTCTTGAGATCGGGCTCTTTAACGACCGGCTGTATGGGACCGTCGACTACTACCAAAAGGACACGGAGGACATGCTGCTGCAACTTCCCGTGCCCACGTCCACGGGATTCAGCACCCGCCTCAGCAACGTCGGCAGCATTCAGAATACGGGCCTAGAAGTCTCACTGGAGTCTCAGAATCTGACCGGGGCATTTACCTGGAACACGAATGCCAATTTCTCCACCATGTCGAACGAGGTCGAGAGCCTCGGCCCCGTTGAGGAGATTATCACGGGTGGTGCGGGCTTCACGAATCAGATTTCGATCATCCGGCCGGGACTTCCGCTCCGAACCTACTACGGCTACGAGGTGGAGGGCGTCTGGCAGGAAGGCGACAACTTCGCAGGGACGAAAGACAACGTGAGTCCCGGCGATCTCAAGTTTCGCGACGTCAATGGAGACAGCACGGTCACGGAGGCGGATCGAGTTCCTCTCGGAGACTCCTTTCCGGACTTTTCCTGGTCTCTGGGCAACACGTTCAATTACAAAGGAGTCGGGCTGCACGTCTTCGTTCGAGGAGAGCACGGGGTGCAGATGCTCAATAACAACCTCGTCGACACGTACTTCCCCATTAACTTCCGCCGGAATAAGTTTGCCGAGCCCTACCTCAATCGCTGGACTCCGGAGAACCCCTCCAACAAGTATCCGTCCTTCGTGAACCCGCTCTCGCAGGGCAACAATGCGGTCAACTCCCGAACGGTTCAGGATGCCTCGTACATCCGGCTTCAGACGGTTCGGCTTTCCTACAACGTGCCGGTGGAGTTCATCGGGGCGAGCTTCCTCCGCTCCTTCCAGGTGTACGCAACGGGAGAAAATCTCTACACGATTACGTCGTACGACGGCGTTGACCCGGCCGTGAATCCGAATAATAATGCCAATTTCAGGATTGACTACAACGTGTATCCGTCAACGACGACGTACACCCTGGGTGTCCAGATGGGCTTTTAGAACGAGTACGGGAGTCCGATCTCAGCGAAGTTGATTCCAATCCCAAGATAGAACTCATTCTTATGCGATTCTTTCGAGCTTTCACGTTCGGCGTACTTGTCGCGGCGATCGGCGTGCTCACGGGCTGCGATAGTTTTCTGGAGCCGGACGTCCATTCGCAACTCGCCCCGGAGAACTACCTGAACACCGAACAGGGACTGCGAAGCACGCTGGGGTCGGCCTATGCGGGCGACTTCGGAGGCGGTGTGATGTGGGGCAACGGAACGGCCAAGTACCGCACGCTTCACATGAGCGACTGGCAGACCGGAATCATGTGGCAGACCGGCGGCGGGGAAAACCGGAATGCTTCGCTGATGATCAACTTCAACTGGGATCCCTCCACCAATGTGGGACAGGCGTGGAATCGGCCCTACAATGCCATTCGGGACGCCAACATCGTTCTGGACAACCTTGAACGGGCGGACATTTCTGAGGAACAGAGGGCCCTCTTCCGAGCGGAGGCTCGTTTCATCCGGGCACTCGCCTACCGCGATCTCTACAACTGGTTCGGGCCGGTTCCCCTTCGGACCTCCACCAACGAGGACCTCGAGCAGCCCCGGGCCTCGGAAGACAGCATGCGGATTTTTCTCGAGACAGAGTTTTCGGAGGTCATTCCGAATCTCCCCGATCCGGGAAACCAGCCGCAGTACGGCCGAGCAACGAGTGCGGCAGCCATGGCGTGGCTGGCCAAGTTTTACATGAACACGCAGCAGTACCAGGAGGCCGAGGAGACTCTCTCCAACTTCCGGTCCACGTACAACTTTTCGCTCTACCCGGATTACTT
>CAZBIB010000042.1:15337-17709 GCA_964491575.1 uncultured Salinivenus sp.
CTGCTCAACGACTTCGAGGACAACATCCGGTCCTTCAAGTACTGGCCCGACCCGAACGGGCAAGGCAACCTGCACGGCAATGACGTGCCGCGGATTCGCTTTGCCGACATCCTGCTAATGCACGCCGAGGCCATCAATGAGATCAACGACGGGCCGACGCAGGAAGCCATCGACCTCGTGAACCGCGTCCGCGAGCGAGCCGGCCTCACGGGCGAGGATCAGCTCGAGCTCGCCAACTTCAATTACGAGTCGTTCCGCCAGCATCTCCTCAAAGAGCGCGCATGGGAGTTCTATCACGAGGGCCTGCGGCGCGAAGACCTGATTCGGTTTGAGGTCTTTATCGAGCGGGCGCAGGAACGGGGTGTCAATGCCCAGCAGTACCGCCAGCGCATGCCCATCCCGCAGTTTGCAATGGACGCCAATCCGGAGTTGGAGCAGAATTCGGGATACAATTAACTCGGAGACCTGCGGCTCTCCCGCGGGCCGTTCCCGCCGCTCGGTGTCCCCCATGAAGAAGCTCGCGCCCCTTCTGATCGTCCTGGTTGCTGTCGTGGGGTGCGACTCCGGACCGACGGGGGAGGACGTGCCCCCCGACGAGGACGATCCCGACCGGACGGTCGTGCCCTACAGCGAAGGCGTGCGCCTCGGATGGGATGCCCGCACCCGAACGGAGGTGTACGACGGAAATTCGTCGTATCCCCGCGTGATTCGCCTCGACAACGGGGACCTTCTGGTCGCCTACGTCCACTACGTGGGGGAGGCGATCATTCAGGTGCAGCGAAGCACGGACAACGGTCGGACCTGGAGCGACCCGGTCGTGGCGGTCCAGGACGAGCGGACGGAGGTGACGGCGAACAACCCCGAGCTCATCCAACTGAACAACGGGACCGTGCTTCTCTCGCACGGTCGTCGTCCCCAGGGAGAGATCGGGATCCCCTTCGAGCTCCGCGTGGCGGCGAGCACCGATGGGGGACACACCTGGAGCCCGCGATCAACGGTCTACGAGGCCGGGTCCAGCCGGCGGCAGGGCGTCTGGGAGCCTGTCATCCGGCAACTCCCAGATGGCACTCTGCAGCTCTATGCCGCCAACGAGAAGCCCTACGTGAACAACGACGATCAGGAGATCTCGATGTGGCGGTCTACGGATCGGGGGCAGACCTGGTCGGACGACTTCATCACGACGAGCTACCGCCAGGGTGCGCGAGACGGAATGCCGGTCCCGGTGCTCCTGCAAAACGGCGGCGGCATTGCCTACGCGATCGAAAGCAACGGGTGGACCGAGCAGTGCTGGCGGCTCAAGCCGACCATCATTTGGACGCCATCGGTTGCAGACGCCTGGTCGAACGCTCCGGTGCTGGGAGACGATGATCAATACCGCTGGCGGGCGCTCGCCCCGTCGGCGCAGCTCGACTGCGGAAGCCGGGGCACCGCGCCCTACCTGGTCCAGTTTCCGCAGGGCCAAACGGTTCTCTCGTTCCACACGCAGGAGGACCGCGAGCAGGGCGGGCAGACCCTGGAGGTTGCGGTGGGCACCGACGAGGCCCGGTCCTTTCGCCATCGCGCTCGGCCCTTTAAGGTGCCCGACGAGGCAGGGAACCGAGCGAAGTGGAGCTCTCTGTTTCGGAAAAGCGACACGACCGTAACGGCCGTCACCTCCACCTCCGCCTACAATGGAGAGCGCGGTGGGGGCTTTAAGCAAATCTACGCCATTGACGGCTATCGGATGTCCGGGTGGCGCGTGCCCGCAGGAGCCGTGACGGTAGACGGAACGGCAGACGAACCGGTATGGGCGCAGGCCACCGGTGGACTCGTGGGCGCGCACAGCGACAAGACGACCCGAGTGAAAGCCGCCTGGAATGAGGAGGGCCTTTTTCTTCGGTACCGGGTCTTTGACGCAGAAACGGTCACGACCAGCGGCCTCTCTGAGCACGACGATGCAGTCCTCTTTGCGTTCGCCCCTCGCAAGCTCCCCGCAAATACGCCGTCGGATGGAGCGTTCCAGTTGAAGGTCGAGTCCGACGGCGACAGCCAACTGCGGAGAGGGGACGACGGAGACTGGACCCCCGTCGAAGAGGCGATGATCGACGTTGCTGTCTCGCAGACGGAATCGTTCCAGTCGACCGGATTTGAGGGCGTCAAATACCTTGTGGAGGTGGGCCTCGCCTGGGAGGACATCGGAGGTCGCCCCTCCTCAGGAAGCGAGTGGGGCGTAACCGCAGGAATCGCCAATAACAACACGGGCGTATTTGAGCGAGAATGGATGTCAGCCAGCACCCCGGTGCGCCCGGAAACGTGGCTGAAGGCAACACTCGTCGACTGACACCAGCGGAGCGACGCGCAGCTCGTGCAATCCAGCGACTACTTCCAGTCTA
>CAZBIB010000043.1:0-13648 GCA_964491575.1 uncultured Salinivenus sp.
TGTCGAAGATCGACGAGATGCCGCCGGGCCGCAAGCCGGTCGAGACGCGCCTGCGGTCCGAGAAGCGTCGGGGCGAGGTGTACGCCTTCCTGCGCGACCGGCTGGAGCAGGGCGAGCAGGCGTACGTGGTCTACCCGCTGGTGGAGGAAAGCGAGAAGATGGACCTGAAGGATGCGGAGAGCGGCCACGCGGACCTGCAGGAGCAATTCCCGGACTTCAATGTCGGCCTCGCCCACGGCCAACTGCCGTCCGACCAGACGGAGCAGACGATGCAGCGCTTCAAGGACGGCGACATCGACATCCTGGTGGCAACCACCGTCATCGAGGTGGGCGTGGACGTGCCGAACGCGACGGTGATGATGATCGAGCACGCCGAGCGCTTCGGACTCAGCCAGCTGCACCAGCTCCGGGGGCGGGTGGGGCGGAGCGAGCAGCAGAGCTACTGCATCCTCATGGCGAGCTACAAGCGGAGCGAAGAGGCCAAGCAACGCCTGGAGGCGATGGTGCGCACGAACGACGGCTTCGAGATCAGTGAGACGGACCTACAAATTCGGGGTGCCGGCGACTTTTTCGGCACGCGCCAGAGCGGAATGCCCGACCTCAAGATTGCCGACATCACGGAAGACACGGCCATCCTGGAGGAGGCCCGGGACGCCGCCTTCACGATCGTTGAGGAGGACCCACACCTGCGAGCCGATGAGCACGAGCGGCTCCGCCGACGCTACGAGGACTCCTACGCCGAGCACGGCCTTGGCTTTGCGCGGGTGGGGTAGGCACTTTCGAAGGTCGAGGGGCGAATTGAGGTGACCACCAACCAACTTCGAGCGCACCTGTGGTCCCACTCCGACGCCTGGCGCTGCCATTTCCCAGATCGTCGATGCTCGAAATAGATCGCTCCTGGCAATTTCCCAAGGAGCAGGGGGCGCTCCCGCCCCCTTCGTCACAATCACGCGATCAGAGCAGCACTCGTCCTTGACGATCCCCAAAGAACCTTCGCTCGCGCTTAGAGTAGAAGTTTGCTCGTCCTCTTGCCCACAGACAAAGCCTCAACCGGCGCTCACTGATGTCTGGTGACGAACCGTCTTTTGGAGATCGGTCGACAGGCGGCCCGGGGTACGGCGGCTCGTCCTGGGAACCGTACCAGTCTCCGCAGACCAGCAGGGGAGGCGTTCTGCGTCTACTTCGGCGGTACTCTTTTTCAATCACAGTAGTGGTCGCGGCCCTCGCAGTGGGAGCGCTCATTTACTATTCGCCCCAGCGCCTTTCCCCCGAGCAAAACTCCGCCGGCCCGGGGTCTGAAAGCAAGTACTCAACGCTTTCCGTATATTCCGAGCCGACCGGGGCCTCGGTCATCGTGGGGGCCGACACCGTCGGCGTAACTCCCGTCGAAAAACACCGTGTCCCGTCGGGAGCGTATCTGGTCTCTGTTAGAAAAGAGGACTACGCCGATCGTGATACTGTAATGAAGCTGGCTGCCAACCGCTCCACTGTCTACACCCCCCGCCTGCGCCGGGACGAGGATTCGCCTATCGCTGGACAAGAGGAGCCCCCAGAAACGTCGACCACGGAGGACTTTGGCTCAGATCCGCCCCAGAATGAACCACGGGAACCGGTTCCGGACCCCAACCCGGCGACCGACGCTGGCAGCTCCTCGGGGACCAGCCAGGAGCAAGATCCCAACTCTGAGCCCTCCGGCGAAGATCAATCCGATTCGTTGGTCATGGGAAGTTTGGCGTTGCGAGCGGATCCGGAGAGCACGTCCGTCGAAATAAATGGGTACGGGGTTGGATCGACGCCGATGAGGCTCGACCAGGTGGCCGCAGGCACGCATGAGGTCACCTTTCGCCACCCGGGCTACGAGACCGTGACCAAACGCGTAGAGGTAACGGGAAATGATACGCTCACGGTAGAGGCGTCGCTTGAGGCGCTCATCGGACACCTTCGCGTTCTCGTTCGCCCATGGGGTTCTATCTACATCAACGGCGAGCGCCACGCGCAAGACTCGGACGTCTGGTATGCGACCGAACTCCAGGCCGGCACCTACACCGTTACCGCCCGCCACCCGTCGCTGGGGGAACAGACGCGCACCGTTGAGGTCGCGGCCGGGGACACCCTCTCGGTCGTTCTGAACGTGCGGGAGCAGTAGTACCCGAGACCGAGGGCCCGTCTCAGTGCTGTTTGGCGGACCGTCTATGGCCTACCTGACAACGGTCAACGGTCGCGTTTTCTGAAAGGACCCCGCCTTCATTCGGACGAAGTACTTTCCACTCGCGAGCCGACTTGCATCCACCCGCGTTCGGTGAACGCCCGTCTTGCGTTTCCCGCTCACGAGCCGCTCCACCCGCCGTCCCAGCATATCGTACACGGCGATGGAAACCTCAGCCTCTTCCGGAAGCGCGTACTCTAACTGTGCCCGATTCCGAAGCGGGTTGGGAGAGGCTTTTCCGAGCTTGAATTCGCGCGGGTTCGGCGCAGTCGCCACGGCAAACTGATCGGTCGACTGCTGAATTTGAACGGACGACTGCTCGTTCGAAAGCGTAAATTCCTCGTTCCCGGCCGAAAGAGCGAAGCGCCGATCCGCCCCCTCCGTTTCGAGACGAACCTCCACCGGAAAGTCCGCACCCTGAATTTGCACCCGGTGCTCGGTCGCTGATTGTCCAAGCTCCTCGTCCGATGCGATGGTTGCAGCCCTATGCCCGCTTGCGAACCGTATGTCAAACACTTCTCCCGGGGGAGCCGGGGGCAACTCGTATTGGGTGCGCTGCTTCTTCGTCATCCCCTCCCTCAACCACAACGCGGATTGTCGACCACTCGCATCCTCGAACACGAGGCGATTGACATCCGCTCTGTTGCTCGCGGTGGTCTGGGACGTGCTCGCAAGCGGATCTGATCCTCCCGATACGTTGAGCGTCCCCTCCTCCGTCGCTTTGATCCAGTAACCTTCTCCCGGGTGAAGTTTCGTTGTGGGCTTGTATCCTTCGTCCGGCGGCAGGCTGAAAAAGTCCGATCCCAGAATTCCGCTCGGGGACGTGGTAATCGCGTCGACGGCCACAGTATCCTCAATGGCACCAATGAGGTTCCACCCAGCCTCCACCTCGATTGTCGGAGAGGCGGGCTGTCCAGTCACGCTCGCCGTGTGCGCTTCACATCGAACAGCGGTCCCCTTTCCGGCCGGGAGGGATTCATCGCTGTCGATCGCCGTATATCCTTCTCCCGGGGTATAAAAGAATCCGTTAGAGCACTCCGGGAGCAAGGTCTCAAATGACTGGTCTGTCTGCACGGGAACCGAGATAAAGTTCCAGCCATCTGTCAGCGCGAGAGATCGCGTGATGGGGGGAGTCGAGTCAGCCTGAAAGTCTGTGACTTTATGGAGCGTACCGTTTGCGTATTCTCCCTCCGCGCAAACAGAGCTCTCCGTACTATCGCAGGGTGCAAACGTGGCCCCTGAGCCAACCCCGGCGGCACTCCCCGTCGAAACGTCAAAGATCTCAAACTTCAAAGATTCCCCCCCTGAATACCCATCGGTTGAAATGTTGACCGCATCTGAGCCGGCGGCAGCAAGGGTAGCCCCTTCTCCGCTCTCCCAAACCCCATACCCCGCGCAGATTCCTTCTTCGGTGTACACAGCCAGCGTGTCCCCCGCCTCAACCGGAGTGCCGTCTGGAAGGGAGGGGTTCGCGTCGGCGGAGATGTGAACCGTTGCGTTGTTGACATTGGAGATGCACTCTTGCGCGTAGACAAATGTCTGACCCGCTGCAGCTGTGGGCAATGAGAGGCTCACACCGATGAGTGCAATCAGTACGGGGAGCAGGAGCTTAGTTCGCATTGACTCTTGTGGATTTTGGATTACTGAACTTCATCCTGCTAATCCACAAGATCTGTTCCTCGTGCTCCCAAAAATTACTCGAGGGAGAATATGGAGAAAAGGGAGGGATGCGTCAGGCGTCCTCGGGCGTACCGAAAATCTGCGTTCTATCCCATAAATCCAGGCCTATCATCCATTTCCTCACGGAAGGGGGCCCACTGGACTCATAATCGCTAAGAATTGATCCATAAGATTATACCACACAGGAAAAAGAGATGACCTCTAAAGACGCTCTGCCTTCTATCGCCCCATGGGTTTCGTTTCGAAACCCCTGCGTACCGTCTTTTACGATTGGGCCTGTAGTGCAACGCTCCAACGATGGGCCGCTCGTGCCGTCGTGCGGCAACTGCTTCCCGAGCAACCCTGCCTCACCAAGGCGCTCGTCCTTCGCCGGTCCCAAATAGCACAGCTGCATGTCGGGATCGCAAAAGCGAGGACGAAGCGCTCCTGGCCCACGCGTGGGTCGAGTGGGATGGAACGTTGCTCATCGGGGAGCGACATCCCCTCGGAAGATACAAGCGCTTTGACGATCTGGAGGACGAAATTAGAACTCCACGGACCTACCGATAGAAGTGAGGCTGCTATCAAACGCCTCGGAGTGAGGAGGACGACCGACAATCTTTGACGGTAAGCGAACTCCGCAGCCCGAACCAGGGGGTCCAAGAGAGATCCGTACTCCCCTGTCGCTCGCACATCATTGCAGAGCTTCGTTTACTCGCCTGCGTTCCTTTTTGCTCAACTGGGAGTGGGGGACCACCTCCAACTTCTCGTGGCTCAGCGCGGCAATCCGAGCATCGGCTCGGTCCTCAATTGCGCAAAGCACAGCGCTTCCATCTTCAAGAACGCAGAGATTGTCCCGCGAGGATGGGGTTAAGTGTACGATGTAAAACCGCTCGTTCTGTGCAGGACGCCGGCTTTCTCGGTCGTCCTGCGGCCTGTTTTCGGAGACCATGGAGTTGAGATCTGAGATTGTGGAGACAAAAGAAGTGAGAACGAGGTGGAAACAACAGGGACCTCGCGGCCGAGGAGATCCCTCCGCTAAGCACTACGATATTGAAGCAGGGACCAGAAATGCTGGGAACTGTCGTCCGGAGAACAGGGAATCGGAGCGTCGAGTCGTCTGATTTTGTAATACACGTTCCCCTTCAAGTTGCAGAAAGTCCGGGGCACACCCTCGGATTGGGAAGAGAGCCCCCAGCGCTGTCCTTTTCATACCAATTGCCTCTTCAAGTTGTGCCTAAAGATGATCGTTGACTCGCGTATGCTGTTCCGACAATTGGGACAAGAAGCTTAAAGCCTGTCTGATGGATGAGATGCCGACGCGAGCGCAGCGAAAGGTATGCCCTTGCGGTGCTGACGAGGCGTAGCCGAGTAAAAACAGCGGACGACGTGCACGAATGGTGTCCAAACGAGCACCGACAGCCGTCGGTAGATGCCGGGCAAGTACAGAAACCGTTGCTGGAGCGCGATCGAGTACTGGAATGGCCACAGCCCGTCTGCCACTTGGCAGTACTCGGATTCTCCCGCCATCTTCGGAAATGGGCAAAAACGATGTGGACATAGGCCCATTGTCTCTGGCCGCCTCCTGGAAGCTGCCGTTCGTAGAATGCTACCCCCGAGTCTTCTTCGAGCATTCTCCTTTACCCTTTGGATATCGGTTTGATCTTCCCATACCCTCGAGTGCATACTTTCTTGTTATGCAATCACTACGCAGTGATCCATTCTTCTCGAAGCCATTATGCGCGTCAGAGAGGCAATGACTTCCTCAGGCCTCACACGCAAAATACTTCCATTCCTGCTCGCGTGTCTGGTCGGGGCGGCCGGGCTCGCCCCCCCAGCCAGTGCCCAGCCTGTACGAGCCGGCGACACGTTCTATCTAAAATTTGGGGTAGGTCTGTCCGACTACGCGGGCGACAATAGCGGCCCGGACTTCGGTGCCAATAGGCTCCCAAACGCTCCCGATCCCCTTACGGGAATCGAAGATCTTTTCGACACAAGAAAGTTCAGCGAAGGAGGGCCGTTTCCATATGCGCTCACCGGAGAGGTTGGCTACCAGTTCACGCCCACCCTCGGCGTCGGGCTGGGGTATCAGTTCGGCCAGTACCCCTTCACGTCGGGCGTTCCCTTTACGATCGATGAAAATCCAATTGGGCAGGGCGGAGACCTGGGGACGGTACGACACACGATCCAGCTGCTGGGACGCTACATGTTCGGGGCGAAAGAGTGGACCTTCAGCCCGTACCTCGATGCAGGTCTCAATCTATCTTTGGGCGGATACACCGCCGGGATTGGACCACTCGCCGGATTGGGACTCGACGTATCCTTGAGTGATCGCACGTCGCTGTTTCTCGAGACACGCATCAACGTCGTTTTCGGCGACGAAGCTGTTGATGGCATCAACACCGGAGGAGAGTCGGATGCGCTCAGTGCACTGCCGTCCC
Organism: uncultured Salinivenus sp.; assembly: GCA_964491575.1. Classification (GTDB taxonomy): domain Bacteria; phylum Bacteroidota; class Rhodothermia; order Rhodothermales; family Salinibacteraceae; genus Salinibacter. The sequence goes on from CAZBIB010000043.1 coordinate 6,307, forward strand.
TCGGCCTCAAGTACACCTTCGAACGACCTGCGGTGGCCCCTCGCGTGATTGCCTTGGATGCTCCCGCCGAGGTGCAGGTGGGAGAGTCGGTGACCTTCACCGCCCGCGTCAACGAGGCGGAAGCTACCCGTCCCCTGACGTACCAGTGGACCTTCGGCGACGGGCACACCGGATCCGGGCTCACCTCGTCTCACACGTACAATCAGCCCGGCACCTATGACGTGACCTTTACCGCGCGCAACGATGCCGGAACGGCACGCGACTCCCTTTCTGTGGAGGTCCTTCCTCTTCGTCCCGCGCGCATTCTCTCCGTCAACGCGACTCCCAACCCGGCAACGGAAGGCGAGCTCGTTCGCTTCGAAAGCGAGGTCGAAGGGACCTCCCCCGTTTCGCTTGAGTGGAACTTTGGGGATGGCGAGACTGGGGTCGGCGCGTCTTCGACCCATACCTACGACGAACCGGGCCGATACACCGTTCACCTCGTCGCCTCCAATGAAGACGGCGAAGAGAGAGACTCGCTCACCATGCGAGTAGAGCGAGTTCTCCCGGCGATCTGCAAGACGATTCGCGAGTTCAACCCAGTGTACTTCGACTACGGCTCAAACCAAATCTCCAGCTCTGCAGAGAAAAAGCTCCAGGAAAATACTGACGTGCTCCTGAAGTGCCCAAATCTATCCGTTCGAGTTGAGGGCTTTGCCTCGCCGGATGAACCGAACGCGCAAGCCCTCTCCGAGGCCCGAGCCCGGACCGTGACGGACTTCTACAAGGAAGAGGGCGTAGACCCCGACCGCATCCAAGCCAGTGGCGAAGAGGTCGTCGAGGGAGCGATGGGCAAGAAAGGAGACGCCCAACAGTCCCGACGAGTCGATACCATTCCCCTCGACGATGACAGCGGAGCGCAGCAAGAAAACTGACACGCTCTCGTGCAGAAAAATGCGCGGGGCTTCCTTTGCTGTAGATTTTTCCACCCCGCTGAATCAGCGATGTAGATCTTTCTCATCTCGGCATGGAGTCCGGTCCTCACCCACAGAGCTTCCAAAACCGGAGTCAGCTCATTTGTGTGCCACGTTCTGAGGACCAATAGTCATAGGCCACTTGGAATGAAACCACGTGCGTGTACGTGTGGCGGGGGAGCGCCTCATTGAATTTGGGAGCACGTCGCCAAAATGCAGGGCTATCTATCTGATTTTAGCGATCGTACTGGCGTTTGCCCGAGGAGAATGCCCCTATTTCCGGGAACTGTCGCGACAAGAATAGAGCGTTGGAACGGTTTTAGCGGATCTAAACTCATCCCACTGTTCACCATCGCAGGCGTGAGAATCGCAGGCGCTGGACGAACCAACGTTCCAAACTCGTAGCACTTACTGTAGCGACCCGTATCGAATGTCTCGCAACGACTCCTTCCTTCCTTTTGGCTCCGGCCAAGACTCCGATTCCGAGGGCCATTCAATTAATGACCTTCCGCCTGGACTTCGCCGCGCTGGGCGCGATGCATACCGACGGGGATGGGAGGAATACCGCAAAGCCAATTGCCCCTTTGGCTCCGACGACAAAGCCATGCTCGTCTGGTTCTCATTCAATCGCGGAAGTGCATGGGACGCTCTCACGGTAACCCGGAATTGACCTCCACACTGATCAGCCATGAACGAATCCGCTTCGACTGTTAATATCACCTTTCAAAGCCCGGCGCGGACGAATCTTTCTCGTGCCTCCTCCCGCCATAGTCGAGACCTCGAAGGGGTTCCGACCTCCACGGCCCGGAAAATGGCCAGGGACTTCACCGCATACAAGCGCGAGCCGGCTGCGACCGATGAGAAGAGGCTGTACAGGTACCAGCCGTCGGGAGGAAGAGGAACGCCCAATAGCGAAGTATCTGTTGCTCTCGACTTCGGGGAAATCGTTGCCCTGAAGGTAGAACGGAAACGAAAAGCATTATCGCAAAAAGTGTCCTAACTATAGTGGACGACTCAATGCGGGCCTCACCCGGAGTCCGTTCTCTCAGCGAACGTAAGAACGCCATCTTGAGAAGCAAGATTGCTGTCCCGGCGTCTAGCGAGCGCTCCTAGTACTGAGGCGTGAGGAAGTTTTACAGTGGAGGCGTCCCGGGACGCCTGTACGCATCACTAGATCCGAGAGCCAACTTTGTAGGCTTCTGCCCGGATCGGCATTTTCTCTTCAGTCACATTTCTTCAGGGAACCTCTCGTTACGATGGGCGCTGCTCTGTTCACTCGCAACCTGAGAGTGACGTTCGGAACGCTTGTGCTCGTGCTGCCTGGCTTCCTTGGACTCGCCCTTCCCCAGCCGACGCACGCACAGGAAGCGGAGATCCAGTTTCCAGTCACTGTGAGCACGGATAATGGGAGCCAGAAACTGACACTCGGGCTCGATCCCGCAGCCACGGACAGCGTTGACGCTGAGTTCAATGAGGTGCCACCTCCCCCCTCCCCCTCCAGTTTTTCCGCCCGACTGATTGACGAAGACGTAGCGGCGTCGGGCTTTGGAAACGGAGTCATCTTCGATATCCGACAGGGATCCACCGAGTTCACTGGACCGAAGAGGTATCAAGTCAGCTTTCGAGCAAGTCTGGGAGCAGACGTCACAATTAGCTGGGAGTTGCCCCGTGGGATCACCGGCACGATCGAAGACGAGTACGGCGGAGACGAATACGCGGCGAACATGAACGAGAGCGACTCAGTCACGGTGAGCTCCCCAGCACCGGATGCGATCGTCAAGATCGAGCCCAAATCGCTTCCCGTGGAACTGACCGGTTTCGATGCCCAACGCACCGATGGGACCGTCCGCCTGTCGTGGCAGACGGCCTCGGAAACGAACAACGCTGGCTTCTACGTCCAGCGGAAACAGAGGGAGGCCCAATGGCAGCGACTCGGCTTCGTCGAGAGCAAAGCTCGGGACGGCACCACGAGCGACTCCGAAGGCGTCCGGGACTACCGGTTCACCGACACAGATCTGCCATACGCGGTCGACTCGCTCACCTACCGCCTCCGTCAGGCCGATATCGACGGGACCGCCAACCTCAGCGGGGAGACCGTCGTCCGGCTCGCCCCCCCGAATCAGCTGACGCTCCATTCCCCCTTCCCCAATCCGGCCCGTCGGCAAGCCCGTCTCCGTTTCGAAACTCCAAGGCCAACGGAGGTACGGGTCGCAGTCTACGACCTTCTGGGCCGACAAGTGAAGACGCTCGTGGACGGCCACCTCGATGCGGGACGCCACACGGAACTCCTCCCGGTGTCCTCCCTCGTTCCAGGCATGTACTTCGTCCGGCTGCGGGGGAACGGCACATCTCGGACGCGAAAGTTCACGGTGGTCCGGTGACCAATGTAGAGCCTGCCGCCGCCTCTTCCTCTTTCCTCGCGTTCGGATCACTCGATCCGCCAGCACCACGACGGATCGGCTACTTCTGTACCGAGTGGTCTACACTTCCTCCACCCGGCCCAGCTCCGATGCTCGGGACGCCCACTCAGTCCCTCTCTCACCGAAGCGCAGAATTGGCCGGTTAGAGTCAATCCACCTCAAACGCCCCCGATGAGGCCGACCAGCCCCTTCACCTAGAACGCGGCGTGATGCTCTGGCACTGGAAGCCGAAAGAGCTGGGCGTTGAGGGATCGGCTGGAACTGAAGCGACCGTCGCGCTACTCAACATCGGGAATTGCTCCACGGGAGACCCTACCCTCTCGGCTTCTCGTTCGAGGAAGGGCTCAGAGCACCATTGTCCACATGCTTACCTCCTGGATGGAAAGCGCTCTGAATGTCTGTTGGCCATCGCTCCGAATCTGGGATGACTGGCCCCCTCGTCATGCAAAGATTGACTATCGGTGAGCATTCCTGGAAATCAGTCAACCGAGAAGTCCCTTCACAGAGCAGCTAGCGACGATGGGTTTAATCAGCACGCTTTTTATCGCGGCCTCACTGGCGACGTTCACGATCTACCTCCGGCGCGTCTCGAACAGCGGCCACACAGTGTCTTCGTAGCCGAAAAAGGAGAAACTGCAACGAATGATCTTCGGGGCGGGCAAGCCCGGCCCTCAGCGGACTCTCCATTCGGGCTTCAAAGTTCTCCCTCGGGGCGCTCCCCCTAACAATCCCGAGTACCTGCGGATCAAGGACTCCTTTCGACCACGCTCAGTTGCTGCCCTCCGGATAGGTCAGCGTCGTGGATTCGCGGACGTAGATCCTGTATCCCTCTCCCGGCTCCATCCGCTCCAGAACATCAGGATCCTCCTCCGGCAAGTACACACGGCCAGCTTCGTCTTTCACGGGACCAAGATCTTCGGCGATGGACGAAACCGCTTCTTCGACGGAGAGCGGCGAGGAAGGGAAATAAGGGACCAGGTTCCAGCCCTGTTCCAGCGCAATCGACGACGAGCCGAGGGAGTCCCCGTGGCATGCGCTTTCCTCAAGCCGTTGGATCTCGCCACCCGACCCCTGGGGAAATGTGCCGTCCCTACACGCTGTCCTGACACGTTCCTACGTTTCTGCAACCATCCCTACGTTTTGAACGGTTGAGCGACCATTGATGCGCTCGGCAACACTGGGAACGCGATGGATGCCTCCATCCAGCACGTTGACGATGCGCTCTGCCGTTTCTCCGTCCCAATAGGGCGGCCGTTCGGACGACGGCTCGATCTCTGCCACAGTCCGCACACGCTGTACCACCTGAGCCGGATCCAGCGACAGAAGTTCATTGGTCCCTTGCTCGACAGTCACTGGGCGCTCGGTGTGTTCTCGGAGCGTTAGGCAGGGCACCCCCAAAAACGTCGTCTCCTCCTGAATCCCGCCGGAATCGGTCACGACGACGGCCGCTCCCTCCATCAACCGCAAAAACTCAAGGTATCCCAGCGGCTCCAGGAGCCGAAGCCCGTCGATGGACGTTAGCGCCTCCTCCAGCCCAAACTCCTTGAATCGGTTACGGGTACGTGGATGCATCGGAAACACCACGGGCCGATCGGCGGCAACTTCCCCTATAATTCGCAGGAGCTTGTAGACGCCCTTCTCATGGTCAACATTGGCAGGCCGGTGCATGGTCATCAACGCGTAGCGGCCCTCTTCTACCCCGAGGTCCTCTACGATTGATGTCTCGGCCGCCTTCTCCCGAAACTGCACGAGGGAGTCGATCATCAGGTTGCCCACGAAGAAAATCTTGTCGTCCGCAACCCCTTCTCGACGCAGGTGGTCGACTCCGCTCTTCTCAGTCACGAAGTGGTAATCCGCGATACGGTCCGTCACAAGCCGATTGACCTCTTCTGGCATGCGGCGATCTCCGCTGCGCAGGCCCGCCTCTACGTGGGCCACCTCCACCTGCATTTTGGTGGCGACGAGCGCGCACGCCAGAGTAGAGTTGACATCTCCAACGACGATCACCAGGTCCGGCTGCTCCTCCTGGACGACTTCCTCAAAGGCCGTCATGATGCGGGCGGTCTGCTGCGCGTGGCTGCCACTTCCGACGCCCAAATATACGTCGGGTCGAGGCAATTCCAGCTGGCGGAAGAAGATGTCGCTCATCTGCTCGTCGTAGTGCTGGCCCGTATGCACAATTTTAGACTGAAACCGGCCGTTCCGCTCCAGAGCTCGATGAAGGGGAGCCACTTTCATAAAATTCGGGCGGGCTCCCACAACGCTGAGAATTTTCGTGCTTCGGCCGTCACCCATCCCCACAGCCTCCAAAGCAGTCTTCACCGAGCCAGTACCGAATCCATCCCCTCCGACAGGGGACTTCTCCCCGGAGGGCTTCTCGTCCGATGACAGCTCGCTGTCAGACGGCCGGTTCGCAGAGGCGGGAGACCGCTCGGAAGGGACAGGAGCAAGGCATCCGAGCCGCCAGACCCACACAAGGGCGATCGCTGCCGTTCCACCAGCGAGAATATATCCCCATATGGCGGGCAAAATCCCCATCAGAAAAGCAGCGCTCCCGAACCAGGCCGCGACGAGATAAAGGGTTAGTACGGCCGTCCGCTCGGAGCCTTTCTCAACGAGCCGATGATGGATATGGCTACGGTCCGGGGCGAAGACGGTCCGATCGGAAGCCAGCCGTCGGACGATTGCTGTTCCTGTATCCAAGACGGGAACGCCCAGAAGTATGGGCAGGATGAGAAGGGCCAGGAGCGGATCCGAGTGAAATCCCCCCTGAAGCGTATACGCAGCCAAAAGGTACCCCAGGAAAAGGCTCCCGGAATCGCCCATAAAAATCGAAGCTGGCTTGAAATTGTACGGCAGGAAGCCGATGAGCGCGGCGGCTATCGCAATGCCAACAGCCATCAGTTCTACCTCCCCCTTCACTCCAAAGAGGGCCGCACACGCAAGAAAGGCGATTCCGATTACGCCAGTCGCCAATCCATCCAGGCCATCGATCAGGTTGACGGCGTTTATGACGCCCACCACCCAAATTATGGCGAGCGGAATGCCGTACAGTGCCCAGCTCTCCCCAGTGCCTCCCGCGAAGGCGCCCCCGGCGATCTGAAGATAGACCCCAGTGTGGAGGAGCAGGTAAGCGGCAACAAGTTGCAAAGCAAACTTCCCCTTCGGACCAAGATCATACCTGTCATCCCAGAGCCCGGCCCCTAACATCAGGACCGCCCCGCTCCAGAAGGGAACGGTCTGCATCGCCCCGGGAAGACGACCCTGAAAAGCAAAGAGAACTGCAACCGCGGCGATGACGCCGCCTGCAACCGCAAGCCCTCCTCCAGTTGGGATTGCGCTCAAATGAACGTTACGGTCTTCGGTAGGCCAGTCGAGTAGGCCAACGTACTTAGCTCCCCCGCGGAAAGCCCGAGTAAGGAAGAACGTGACTAGAAAGCCCGCAATGACGCTTCCTGCAAGACCGTAGAACAGAGATGTGGTCATCCGGAGCGTATTTGTTGATTCAAGAATGCGAGCGAAGGGTCCGGTCCCGATTGGGAACTGAAAAACTGTCTCGCGGCTCACCGCACGCGAGGAGAGAAAACGGGACCGATCCTCTGTATGTCAATCATCCAAAATCATCCAATGGGGCGTGCATCGCCAACCACACAACTGAAGGTAGTGACTTTCTCGTGCGGATGGATAAGCATCTAGAGAGGTCGGCGGACCAACTTTGGAGCATGCGCTCTCCCGCACACTTTCCGCGACTGATGGGGCTTTGGATGATCGAATGACTATCTTTCGGCGAAAAGAAGCGCCTGACCAAAATTGAGCACCCCATCGAGTGGCCATGCTGCCCATGGCCCGCTCTCATGCCAGCGATGCGGTTCTACCAGAAAAGAAGACTTGCTATTGTACAGACCACCGCCCGAAGCAATTTCCGGGCAGTTCCCATGGAGTTAGTTTAGCTTCGTGTACGGATCCTGG
>CAZBIB010000043.1:13748-17558 GCA_964491575.1 uncultured Salinivenus sp.
CCTCCAAATGATCGCCATAACCGAGCGTAGCGGCCGAAATGCTCTGTCTCACGCGGTCTCGATGTGGCGCCGCGGAAATCCGAAGCCTCCGTGTATCCCTCTCCAAAAGCTCCTAAGCGGGAGTCGGCTCTGGGGATGCCTCAGCGACTCGTTCCAGCAGAGCCGTGTAGTTGCGCGCGAGCCCCTTCCGGTCATAGTGGGCCTGAACGTGCTCGTAGGCATTTTCGGCCATCTCCTCGTGCAACGCCGAATTTTCTTTGAGGCGACGGACCGCTGCCACGAGAGCCTCGGGATCCTCGGGCGGAATTGGAATGCCAGCGCCGGCCTCCTCGACAATCTGCCGGGTCTCCCCCCGCACCCCCAGCACGATGGGCGTCCGGGTGATCATCGCCTCAAAAATCTTGGACGGGATGACCGTCTCGAAGAGCGGGTTGTCACGCAGGTGCACGACACTGACGTTGCTGAGCGCAAGCAGATACGGCACCGTCTCCTTCGGTACCTTATCGACCAGCCGAAAATTATCGATCTGCTCCTCCTCCTGGCGTGCCGCCAGTTCCTCCCGCTTGGCCCCGGTCCCTACGACCATAAACACAATGTCGGGGTCCTCGCAGCGCTGGGCCGCCTCCAGCAACACGTCGGCTCGGTGGGCCATGCCGATCGTCCCAATGTAGCTGGCGACGAATTTGTCCTGCAGGTCGTGCTCGCGGCGCAGGGTCGCCAAGCGCTCTTCATCGAGGGACCTCTCCCACCAGTCCGTCTCGATTCCGTTCTTGATCACCGAAATCTTGTCGCGGGCAATGCCCTTCTCGGCGATCGCGTCTTTAAAGGCATCCGTCACGACCACGATGTGATCGGCCTCACGGTACAGAACCTGCTCGACCCACTCGAAGAATCGGATGACGAGATTCCGGTCCATCGCTCCAACGGCAACCACCGACTCGGGCCATAGATCTCGGATCTCCAGCACAAACGGCACGCCTTTCGCCCAGGAGACCCAAAAGCCAGCGAGGGCCGCGAAGAACTGGGGCGAGGTTGCCACGACGACGTCCGGGGTTGGAATTCGGCCTGCATACCAGCACGCCGACAGCATGAACGACACGTAGCTGAGCACGCGCCCGATAACGCCCTCATTGGACGATACGTACATCGGCACGCGGGTTGCTCGAATGCCGTCCCGCGTCTCTTCCGTCAACCGGTTTTCGTATCCGTCATACACCTCTCCCTCGGGAAAATTGGGCACGCTGGTGAGCACGTCGACCGTGTGGCCGTCGGCGATCCACTGGCGCGCATGCTCATAGAGCCGAGTCGCCGGCGCATTCACCTCGGGCGGAAAGTAATTGCTCAGGAAGAGGATGTGCATGAAGAGCTCGGACGTCTGGTAGCGAATGTGAGTAGAGGACTGAGCCGAAATTTCAGAAGTGCTATGCTACAGAGATGCTGTGTACTGAACGTCAATGACCAGAGCAGACCGACATGGCAATTCTTTGCAATCCCGAGCCCCCCTCTGTATCCAGCAGTCGCCTTCTTTCAGTACCGAATTCGGTAGTTACACTGAAGCGGGAGCTCTCCCTCGGCCCCTACGACAAGCACACAAACGCGATGCCGGACACCGAAGCGAGGGCAGTACCATCCGCGCTCTCGCCGAAGCTCGCCCGCGCCAATCTCGACCCAGCACCGATTTTCCCCTCGCGTTAGGCAAACAACCTGCCCGTCCCGCTGAACCTGAACATCAGGATGAAGACGGATCCGACTTTCCACATAGTGCCTCCCTCCTCCTACGATTTCGTCGCGGACGCGGACGCACCGCTCGCGGGCGTCGATCTCTACGTGGCGATGATGGGAAAGGTTATCGCCAACGCGATCTTGATACCCGTCGTACGTTCCTTCGAACACCGCCCCCCTCTCCATTTCTCGCCACGTGACGCCCCTCGGAGCACCTCGGCGCGCCACCCGAAAGGAGTCCCAGCACTCGATCTGGTCGAGGCCGTCGACCTGAACAGTGTTGTGAGCAGCGGTGCTCCGAACGTACTGGCGCATGGATCCCGCCGCGTATTCATAGACCCCGCTGTCGACCACGAACCGCTCGCCAAGCAGGGAGAGCTCGTAGCTGAAGACATCCGCGTGGGCGTGAGCCATCAGATGCTCGGGACCTGCCGGGCCGCCGTCGATCATCATCCAAAGGTCCTCGGCCTCCAGGATGTAGTACCCGGCCTCGGGAAACACCGTTCGGACGGACGGTTCCTCCCGGAGGACCTGCCGAGCGTACTGCAGGAGCCGGTCGGGAGGAGGCGCAATTTCGTGACTGGCGTCGTTGAACAGGGCGAGCGTTCCGTCCGGGTGGCTCGTGGCCGCTAGCGCTTCGGTCATGACCTGCGCTGCCTCCCGCAGATTGGTCGCCACACGGTCCTCTGGAAGAACGCTGAGCACGTCGAGCATCCCCTCCAGCATGAGCGCGTGGTACATGGGGCTGCGCTCGAAGTGGTATCCGTCGGAGAGAATCTGTTCGTCCAGCTCGTCCCGATAGATCGAGAGCCCCTGCTCTCGCCACCGGTCGGCCTCCCCCTGCCCCTGCAAGTAGCAGCCAGCCAGCACGAGGGCTCGGGCATTCTCCAGCAGGTGATTTCCATAGACGTGGGTCTCGACGGTGCGGGACAGGTACGCGGCCTGCCGATAGAGACTCTCCAGCACGTCGGAGGCCGCCAAGCCCGCACGGCACCAGTTGACGAGGCGCAGGGACGTGGGGTAGGGGTGCCAACCTACTCCCTGGCCCACCGGATTCGCCGCGATCCACTCCCGGCAGAGTGCCACCTGCTCTTCCGCCTCGAGGAGATGCAGATACTGAAAGTAGTGGAGGTTGAACCGCCACAGCAGGGACTGCTCCGGGGCCGACCAGTCGACCGGCCGGCCTAGGTGAGCCTCCTCATTGAGAAAGCAGAAGCGTCCCTCCAGCACGTCGGCCCGGCAGTTCCACGGGTCGTGGGCAGGCCCCTGCGTAGGCGCCGGTCCGATAGGCTGCAATCGAGACGGCGGAGCCGACAGACGCCACGCGGCGAGCCGACGTCGCACTGGAGCCACCAGTCGCCCTACGATCTGCCAGGGTCTCAAATGGGAAATTGTGTGAAAGTAGGCCTGGAAAATATTTCCACCTATTCCCTTTTGGTGAAGAATATCCCGATCTGAATGCGCTCTGCACCCTTCCTGGTCGATAACAGGACTTTTCAGTGCGTGATTTTTACCCATTATGCGACTTCTGGTTCACATAACGTAATCTTCTAGAGCAGATGTCTTGATCGTTTATGGTGCACCCGCTATGATTTTATGGCGCAGTGATAGCGCTCACTCACCAGCCTCCGATGACGATACTAGGACTCCAATAGTGGAGCCCCTATTCACCGAAGGCGCAGTTTCGAAATTGCGCGAGCCGCGCCATCCGCCGTTGACGTCCGATCCACGCCGATGGCCTTCATCCGTCGAATACGTTGAACCGATTTCTGCCTATGCAGTTGAGTATGCTTAACCAATCCCCACCACTCCCCACGCCGACCTGGATGATTCAAATTGCGGTTCTAACGGCCGCATGTCTTCTCTTCTTCCCGGGCTGCTCCGACAACCTTACCTCTCCTGAGGTGAAGCAAAAGGCCACGACCATGGACGCCGACCCGTCTTCGGCACCCTTGGTCAAAAACCTAAACCCCTCCGAGTACACAACCGGTACGACGACTGCAGGGGAAGAGCTCTTCGTGGACCGGGACTACACGATCAGCGAGGTCCCGAGCTCCTTCGAGGGCTGGACCTACGTGCGGACGGTCA
>CAZBIB010000044.1:0-17134 GCA_964491575.1 uncultured Salinivenus sp.
GTTGTACTCCGTCCAGAAGGGAATCTTGCGCCCCGGCACCGTAAGCTGGACAGGGGCATTCTCGGCAGTCCAGGGATAGGGGTCAGGCTTGCCCTGCTCCAGCGTGACGGCCTTCTCCAACTCGTTGGGGGTCACCTCCAGTCCGTAGTTCCAGGGTGCCGATGGGTGGACGGCATGGGTGGGCACGTCGTACTGCACACCCACCTGCTCGCGCTGCCCTTCCACGGCCTTCGCAAATACGAGCGGCCCTCGCTGCACACTGATCGCCTGCTCGTGAACACGCTCGGCCTTCACCGACGCCGGAAGCGTGAGGGTGACGGTGTCCTCGCCCGTCCAGCGGCGCTCAATTGTCGCCATCTGCCCACCCTCGGTAGACGTGTAGGGGCGCCCGTTGACCTGCACAGTAGCGGGCCCGTCGACCCAGGTGGGAACGCGGAGTCGAAGCGGGAACGACACCGCCGCGTCAGGCTCCACCGTCAGGCGCACCGTATCCTCGAATGGGTACGTCGTGTCCTCGTCGATGGTCACCTCCGTGCCGTCCCCTACCGTCGCCGTGACGGCGCTCGGGCCGTACGCGAGGGCCGCCACGCCGCCGTCGGCCGTCGCCTGCCACATCGATCGCACGAATTTTGGCCAGCCCTGGTGCATGTTCGTCGTGCAGCAGGGGTACCCATTGAGCAGGCCGAAGCAGTTGTTCTCCCCATCGTGGTCTGTCACGAAGGGCGAGGCACCCCGCTTCACCGACGCCACTTCGATCTGGTTGGGCTGCTGGTAGTACTGCCGCTGGGTGTAGTCGTCGTTGTGCTGGGCTGGCAGCGCGTTGTAGGCGATCCGCTCCAGCCGGTCGGCGTAGTCGATGCGCCCTGTGACACCGATCAGTGTCTCCAGTGAATACATGGTCTCGACGATGCTGCACAGCTCCGTGCCGTGGATCGGATCAGAGCCGTGCAGCAACTCGTCGCCTGAGAACATACCCTGCGGCTGCGGATGCCGACTGTAGAGATACTGCAGGCCGGTATCGATGGCGTCCAAATACCGCTCGTCGTGGGTCTGGAGGTACTGCATCGCCGGCTGCTTCAGACCCATGCCGGTGTTCACTCCGTGCCAGCGGCCCGATTGCGACTCGAAGCGGCCCGTCCAGTCGAAAGTCTGCTCGAACAGCATCGGGGCCAGGTCCAGCAACAGGTCGTCGCCGGTCCGGTTGTAGAGCCAGTACACGCTTGCCTGGTTCTCGCCCCCGCGCATCCCTGACCACCAGGACCAGTGGTCGAGCGGCTTCTCCGGGAGGGTCCGCTTCTGGTAGCGGAAGTAGTTCGACATCAGATCGAGCACCCGCTCGTCCCCGGTGGCGCTGTGATGCGTCTGGAGAACCTTGAGCATCACCATGCGCGGCCACCAGTCGCCCGGACGCTCGGTCTGGAAGCCGTCTTTGTCGACGTACTCCTTGTCGGGGGGTGGGCCGAAATAGCCGTCGGGACGCTGGCTTTGGAGGGTCCACTCCAGGTACGGGTTGACGGCCTCTTTCAATCGATCGTCGTCGAGGATGTAGGCCAGCGGCACCGCCCCGTCCAGCCAGTACGGACCGCGCTCCCAGACATCCCCATTTCCGCCGCGCCAGGCGTTGGTCTCCCCCACGTTCGGATAAATCTCATGGAGGTGCCCCGCCATGCCCTCCGCCATGCGCTCCAGTTGGGCCTGCAGCCACCCCTTTGGCTCGACCGCTCCCACCGGCAGCCGCGCAAACGGCGCATTAGCCAGCGGATCTCGGGGGAACCGGTAGTGGGCTGTCTCATGAGCGTCGGCGTCCAGAGTCGCCGCAACGCTGGATGGCATGCCAAACCCAGGCACGATTCCGGCCAGCCCAATGCCGCCGAGGCGCTGTAGAGCGTCGCGCCGGGAGATGCCATCTGAGGAGGAAGTGTGGAGTGTCATGTCGGCTGCACCGAGCATTGCACGGAAGAACCAGCAGTTTTCTTCTCCATCGGCCTGAGCGGTTGTATGTACTGAACCGGTTCAAAACTTATCGTCACGGTTATTTTACCGGTCACACGCGGGGATGTCAATCCTTCTGAACTGAGTTCCCCCGCACCCACCCTGCTCCTACTCACCCTGCTGCTCCTGCTTCGGAGCAGCATTTGCCTGACGCAGGTCCATCACCATGCGGGCCACGAGCCCCGTCCAGATGTAGGTTTGGTGGTGCCCTGCCCAGTGAGTGTCCGGGCTGTAGAACTCCCAGAAGGTGTGGGTGGTCTTGAGGTGATGAATCACATTTTCGAAGACCCGATCGGCCAGCTCGTTAGCCTCCGCATGGTAGCCATAGTTTTGCAGCCCCCGGACAAGCAGGAATTGCCACTCCACCCACACGGGCCCGTTCCAGTAGCCCTGCGGGTCGTAGTAAGGATCGCTTGCGGAGAGCGACGGTACGCCGTAGGGCCGCCAGAATTCGGTCGAGTCAGTAAGATGCTCCTTCACGAGCCGCTCGGCCTGCGCGTCGGTCGCCGTGCCGGCCCAGAGCGGGATGAAGCCCGTAATCTCCCGCCGCTTCAGGTCGTTCTTTGCGTCGAAGGTGAAGTCGTGGTCGTCGCGGTCGACGTAGTAGAAGAATCCGGTCTTCGGGTCCCAGAAGGTCTCCTGAATGGCCTCGGTACGGGTCCGCGCCTCCTCCCACCAGCGTTTCGCCCCGGTCGAGTCCCCCAGCGTCTCCGCCATCTTCGCCAGTGCTCGGGCCTCCTTCACGAGCATGGAGTTGAGCTCCGGCGCCTCGAAGTTGGAGGGCCAGCCCACATCGTGCCACAGCGCCACGTTGGCATCGCGCACCGACTCCAGCACGGCGTGCCCGCCCCACTCTGCGAGCCCGTCGTCGTCCTGATCCCGGTTATTGAGCCACCAGGTGTAGAAGGCCGTGCCGCTCTCGTAGGCGTCTCGCAGAAAGGTGCGGTTGCCGGTGGCCCGGTAGAGCTTCCAGTTTTCGTAGCTGTACCACGGCGCCGAGGTCGTGAAAGAGCCGCGCGTGAAGTTCGTGGCGTCGAGATATGGCCCGGCCCGGTACTCGATGTATCCGTTCTGCCACTGCCGCTCCATGTACACGCGCTGGGAGTTGAGGGCGCTCTGTGCGTCGAGTGACACGTACGCGAGCATCGACAGGCTTTCGTGGAAGACCTGCCCGGCGTGGCCCCACCCCCACGTCGGCTCGCGGGAGTACACGTAGTGGTTGTACGAGCTCTTGCCCTCTGGCGGCAGCATGTTCTGGCGCAGCAGGTTGAAGGCGCTCCAGTACATCAGGCGCCGGTCCGAGTCCTCAAAATCGAACCGGGGCACGCTTCGGTAAAGCGCTTCGTTGGCCCGGATTGCCTCTGCGACATTGTAGTTCATCAGGTCCTGGCTGGTCGCCACGATGGAGCGGTCGCTGTGAACCCCGGCTACGCCCCGAACCACACGAAGCTCCTTGGTGGCGCCTGGAGGAAGCTTGATTGTCGTGTGCAGGGCCACCACCTGTGCCGAGTCGGACGCGGAGCTGTGCTCAGCGTCAGACGCAACGAGAGCCCGCCGAAACGTTCCAGCCTCGGGGTCCCCCGCTTGTCCCCACTCGCCGTACTGCCCGACGGCCTCTGAGGGCTCGCTCAACCGAAAGACATTCCGGCGCTCAGTGACGTGCGGCACAGAGCTTTTCCGCTTGGTCCATCCGTCCGGCTCTTGTCGGTGACGGAACGTCACGTAGCGGCGAGCAGAATCGGACGTCACCTTCTTGAAGGGCGTAGACCGACGGAGGTACGGTGCCACCCGGAGGGAGAGGGGCTCGCTTCCCGTATTGGTGATGGACAGATGCTGGAGGGCCTGATGGGAGCTGTAGACCTGAAAGAGACTCTCGACCCGGATATTCTCGTAGGGCCGATACCGGAACCCGACCATGTCGCTGTACGACAGCGTGATGACCGGGGCCGTGTGGAAATCCGACGGCCGGTACCACCCCTTCCCTCCACGTTGGAACGCCACCCCCCAGTCCCCGGCGTGATCGGTCGCAAAACGAAGGCCCTCGTTCGCCTCGTAGAACTTAAATTGGTACCCCTCGTCCACGATGAACTCGGACCGCCGCAGGGGCGCCGCGTAGGTCGCGAACAGTGGATCGGCCGCCGTCGCTGACAAGTTCGACAAATACGGTCCCTCTTCGACCTCGAACAGTCCATCCGGGAGCGGCGCCGGGCCAGCCCCATTTCCGGTCGCACTTTGTGCATATGCCTGCCCTCCTCCAACCAGAAGAAGTACGGCGACAAGGGTTGAGAGCCGAGTTGAGGACTGATTACACCGCCGCAGGACGGCACAAACGGAAAACTGCATACAGAAGAGGTAGGGATGAGAAAACAGATGAACGATGCTCTCACGAATGAGCCATCGATCAGAGACGACGGCACCGCCTATGCGAACGCCGCCTCGTAACTCGTGGTGGACGCCCGCTCAATAATCTCCGACTCCAGACGGACCTGTGCGGGCTCAGCCCCCTGACTCGACTCGATATTCCGGACCAGAATCTCGGCGGCCCGTTGTCCCATCTCAAACTTCGGAATCTGGATGGAGGTGAGAGACACGGACGCGTATTTTGCGAACTCGATGTCGTCGCACCCAATGACCGACACCTCGTCGGGCACCGCAATGTCAAGCTCCTGCAGGGCCCGTATCAGTCCGATCGCGACGAGATCGTTGTAACAAGTCACGCCCGTCGGTCGCTCATCGGAGGACTGGTCCCGGAAAAACGTTTTTCCAACCTCGTAGCCGTCGCGAAGCCCCGCCCCGGCCAACACGATCAGCTCATCGTGAAGCGCCAGGGACGACTCACTGAAGGCCTCCCGCACACCCTGCCTCCGCTCCTCCGAGTGCATGGAATACTCCGGGCCCGCAAAGTGGACGATCTGCCGGTGGCCTTTCTCGATGAGGTAGGAGGCCCCCATCTTGGCCGCTGCCATGTTGTCGATGTCCACAAGATTGGCCTGGATCCCTCGAATTTCCTCAAGGAGTACGAATGGGAAATTCCGCCGCTTCAGATCAAAGAGGTAGGAAAGATCGGTGTCGCTATTCAAGACCGGCACGACGATGAGACCGTCGACATCTTTTCCTTTCAAGACATCGACGATCTTCTGTTCGGAGGCATAGTCCCCCTCAGACGAGGCCGAAAGGAGCGTGTATCCTTCCTGATTGGCATACGACCGGGCGCCGGCGAGGACATCCGCGTAGTACGGATTCTCTCCCTCCTTGATGATGACTCCAATGCTCTTGTTGTTGTCGCTCCGAAATCCACTCTGGGCTGCTGCCCGGGGCCGGTAGTTCAGTTCGTCAATGGCTTGCTCAACCTTTCGCCGCGTGGAGTCGCTAACAGTGTCGGAATCATTGATAACCGCGGAGACGGTGGCCTTCGAGAATCCGGACTCTTCCGCAACGTCATTGATGGTTGGACGTCCCATGATCGAATGTCACAAAGTATTTCCTTGGGTGAATGCGAGATTGGCCAAGTGAATGCAGAGTCATGTCAATGGCCAGTAGCGATCATACATGTGAAATTGCCGTCAGTTCAAGATTTTGTTACATCTTCCGTCCGAAGCGGAAGAGAGGGAATCTTCCCCGTCGGGTACAGGGCTTTGGAATGACACAGCGGGGTTCTCCCCGAGGCGTCCATTACTTTCCTTCCGGAAGCACAACCCCGACCCGTTCGGCCCAGCGGCTCCACTCTTGCTCCAGTGCCTTCGTCTTCTCTGGCATCTTGTCCACGAGATTATTCGTCTCCGTCCGGTCCTCCTTCAGATTATAGAGTTCCCATTCGCTCGGGGTGAACCGTGCAGAAGCAACCAGCTTCCAGTTCCCTCGTCGGATCGCCCGGTTTCCGACGTGCTCCCACGCGAGCGTGCGCTCTTCGCTCCATTCATTCCCATCGAATGCCGGGAGCAGACTCTGTCCTTCGTAGTTTCGGATGGGCGTTCCATCCCACTGGTTCGGGTACTCCACGCCTGCCGCGTCGAGACAGGTCGGGAGGATGTCCATCACGTGTCCGACCTCGTGGCTGAGGGATCCCGACTCGATTTCGCCGGGCCACCGCGCGATGAAGGGCGTCGAGATGCCTCCTTCGTGCGTCCACTGCTTGTAAAAGCGGAAGGGGGTGACGCTCACGTTGGCCCACGGAGGCCCGGCCGCCAGCTTGCAGGTACGCCCCCCCGGCTGGACGCCCACCGGATTCTGACTGTTGATCCAGTCCTCCGCGGCCGAGCCGTTGTCGGAGAGGAACAGAACGAGCGTGTTGTCGGCCACGCCCATCGTGTCGAGCTTGCGAAGGAGCCGGCCAATATTCTGGTCCAACCGGTCGATCTGGGCGGCGTACGCCGCCATCTTAAGATCCCACTGCGTCGGACTGGAATTTTCCACCTCCCGCCACTTTTCAATCCGTTCCTTGTCGCTCTCAAGGAGGGTTTGGGGGGAGAGCGGCCATCGTTCGTCGATGAGTCCTTCATCGATGAGCCGCTGGTACCGCTGGCGACGAATGTCGTCCCAGTTGTCCATGTACTCGCCCCGATACGGATCCATGTCGCTCTGGAATGCCTGAAGCGGAAAGTGAGGGGCGTTGTAGGCAACATACGTAAAGAACGGCTGGTCGAGGGCCTGCGCCTCCGTCAAAAATTGGAGAGCATAGTCCGTATACGCATCGGTCGAATACCAGTCTCGGCCCTGCGGCTCGACCGGCTCCCCGTCCAGATACAACTGGTGGGTCGGCTTAAAGTAGTCGTCCACGAACCTATGCTCGCCGTAGAACCGGTCGAAGCCCCGGCCGGTCGGCCACCGGCTGGGCTTCTTGTGTCCGACGTGCCACTTGCCCACCATTGAGGTGTGGTATCCGGCGTCGCCGAGGACCTCGGCGATCGTCACGCACCGGTCGTTCAGGTATCCCTGGTACGACGGCTCCTCCTTCCTGCCTGTCGTCAAACCGCCCATTCCCACCTGGTGTGGATACTGCCCCGTCAGCAGCGACGCCCGGGTCGGCGAGCAGCGCGGATAGTTGTAGAACTGAGAAAACCGCATACCATCTTCGGCCAGCTGGTCGACGTGGGGCGTGTCCACCTCGGCCCCGTAGCACCCCACGTCGGCAAACCCCATGTCGTCGGCCAGAATCACCATGATGTTGGGCCGATCCGCGCCGTCCGACCCGTTCTCAAAGTCGGAAAGAGCGGACGGATCCGCCCCAGTTCCAAGAAGGCCGAGACTACCTGCAGCGGCGCTTTCGAGGAATTTGCGTCGATCCATAGATGATTGATTCGTCGGTCAATTTGAGCGGACTGCACGTCGGCGCTTTCGGTAGTCAGACCACGACAAGGCCCCCACCCGGTCCATCCACTCTTGCTGCCGCGCTGCAAGGGTGTCCACCTTGTCGGGCCGATCGTCGGCATGGTCGGTCGTTTCGGTCCGGTCCTCGGCCATGTCGTACAACTGCCACGTCTCCCGCCCGTCCGGCGACACTAGCTTCCAACGCCCCTGACGGACGGCGTGGTTATTGGTGTGGAGCCAGTGCAGCGTGTCGTGATCGGGACGGTTTGAGCCGCGGAACGTGGGGAGCAGGCTGCGCCCCTCCATGGGTGTAATGCTTCGCCCTCGATAGGTCTTCGGGTACTCGACCCTGGCAGCGTCGAGCACTGTTGGCATCACGTCCATGACGTGGCCCACCTCGCGGCTACGCCCTCCCGGCTCGATCACGCCCGGCCAGTTTGCGATGAAGGGCGTAGCGATGCCGCCCTCGTGCGTCCAAATCTTGTAGCGGCGGAAGGGGGTATCACTCAGGTGTGCCCACGGCCGGTGGTAGCTCATGTAGGAGTCGGGGCTGCCCGGTCGAGCGTCGCTCCCCTTGCCGAGGCCAATCGACGCCGCTCCGTTGTCGGCCAGAAAGAACACGAGGGTGTTCTCCCGCTCGCCCATTGCCTCCAGTGTGTCGAGGACGCGCCCGATGCCCCGATCCATCCGATCAACCTGGGCCGCGTAAGCCGCCATCTTCAGGTCCCACCGATTCTTGTTGTCAATTTCGCCCCACGGCGGCACCCGATCGTCGCGGGCCGGGAGCGGCCACCGCTCGTTGATGAGGCCGTCGGCCACGAGGCGCTCATACCGTTGACGCCGCAGCCGGTCCCACCCGTCCATGAACTGCCCCCGGTACCGCTCAATGTCGTCCTCGCGGGCCTGGAGCGGCCAATGGGGAGCCGTGTAGGCCAGGTACTGGAAAAAGGGCTGTTCTCCGCCGCCGTGTTGCTTTAGCTGGTCGACGGCCTCGTCCGTGATAAAGTCCGTCATGTAAAAGTCGGACATCAGATTGTCCTCCGACTCGAAGTAGGCGACGCTCTTCGGGGCAAACGGTTTGTTCTTGCGAACAATCGTCCGATTTGGCGGCGGGTTGAAGTAGTCGCTGGCCCCGTCGAGGAGCCCGCTGTACAGGTCGAATCCCCGTGCATTGGGCCAGTGGGCGTGGGCGTTTCCAAGGTGCCACTTTCCGGACATCAGGGTGTTGTATCCGGCGTCGCCGAGGACCTCGGCGATCGTCACGCACCGGTCGTTGAGGTGCCCCTGGTACGCTGGAATCCCGAGATCGGCCCGCATGTGTCCCATGCCGGCCTGCTGGGGGTACAAGCCTGTGAGAAGCGACGCCCGGGTTGGGGTACATCGCGCGGCATTGTACATCTGCGAGAAGCGCATGCCCTCCTCCGCCAATCCGTCGATGTTCGGCGTCTCGATCGTGCTGCCGTAGCACCCGACATCCGAAAACCCCATGTCGTCGGCCAGAATCACGAGGACGTTGGGTCGCGAGTCGGGGGCCTCCTCGTCCGTACGAGCCGACAGGTCGGACGCATCCAGCGCAGCGGCGCCCAGGCTGCCCAGGGCGGTCGTCTGAAGAAATGAACGGCGATCCATGCGAAGGTGGTGTTGCTATGATGCGTTGTCGAGGCTATCAGGACGATGCTCAGGCGGAAGCTCCCGCGTGGCAGACCGGATGATCGTGCGGTCCCGCTCCCAGCGATCCCTGTACCAGGTCGTGGGCTTGAACGGATCGTTGAGGGCCTCCATCTGATCGTACATCCACGTCGACAGTCGCTCGCGGACCTCGCGGTGGTCGGAATCGTCGACCAGATTACCGAGCTGGTATGGATCGTGGGCGTGGTCGAAAAGGTAGGTCGGCCCATCCAGCATCTCCGCGTAGGTGTATCGGTCGTCCCGGGCGGCTCGCCACTCGTCGCCGTCGTGCCACTGGAACGTGTGCCCCATCCCCTGTAGCAGCGCCGCTTCCGGAGCAGGGCCGTCTTTTCCCCGAGCTTGCGCGCTCAGGTCCATTCCCTCCATTGACTCCGGGACAGGAAGCCCCATGAGGCCCAGGAGCGTGGGGGCAATGTCGGGCGTGTTGAGACAACTGTGGTTCACGTGCGGAGGACATTCGCCCGGCCACCGCATCAGGAAGGGGACGCGGACGGCCTCTTCGTAGAAAATCTTCTTGGCGATGCGCCCCTGCGAGCCAAACATCTCGCCGTGGTCGGAGGTGAAGACGAAGATCGTGTCATCGGCAAGCTCCAGCTGATCCATCGCATACATCAGGCGTCCCACCTCCCAGTCGAGGCTGGCGGTCTGGGCCGCATAGACTTGCCGCTGGCGAAACCGGTGCGGCTTCCACTCCTCCTTCCACCACTCCTCGTCCCACTCCGGATGCCAGTACCGGGCGTGGCCGTCCTCGTAATTGGGCGGATCCGGAAACGTCTTGTCGCGGAAGAGATGGTTGAACGGCTCCGGACAGTTGTCCCATCGCCAGGGGTCGTGGGGCGGGCCGAAGGAGAGGAACAGGACAAACGGGTCGTCTGTGGCCCGACGCCGCTCCATGTACTCGATGGCGAGGTCCGTCTGCGTATGCGGCTCGTAGCCGGGCACGTCCACCCGCTCGAACGTGTCCTCGAAGTAGAAGCCGTCGTAATACTCGTGGTTGAAGTTGTGCACCTTCCAGTCCCCATCGAACCCGAGCCGGTGGGGCCCCGGCGACACAAACTGCTGCTCTTCGCTGTGGTCCTTGCCGTAGAGATGCCACTTGCCAATGTAGCCGGTGTGGTACTCGTGATCGTGCAGCACGTGCCCGATGGCGTCGGGATCGGGCATCGCGCGCAGTTCGTTGATCACCATGCCCGTACTGCTGCTGTGCTTGCCCGTGAAGAGGCTGGCCCGGTACGGAGCGCACATCGGACTGCCTGCCACGGCCTGCCGGAAATCCACCGACTCGTCCGCCAGTCGATCGAGATTGGGCGTGTGGGGATGGGGCTCGCCTGCGTACGTGCCCTCGAATCGGTCCCGTGCATAGCCGCAGGACTGGAGCCGCAGCTGGTCGGCGAAGACAAAAACGAGATTGGGACGATCCATGAAGGGTGAGGACGGAGGAATCTTTCGGCACGTGTGTCCATCAATCCCCGCTCCGCCTCCTCCCTCTCAGGATGATAGGCGGATTACCTTCTGCACGGGCGACGGACCAAACTTGACAACGCCTCCAGTGTCCCTGTAATTAAACTTTTGATTGAACCGCTTCGACCAATTATGAACGGTATCAACCTACGATTCGGCCTGGGTGCTGTCAACCCGGATGGTGGCTGCCTTTTCTCATCCGCGTTTTTCCTTCCTTCTCACCTGCATGGACTTTTCTCGTCTCTCCCTGTTGGTCGCGCTCTTATCCGTCAGCCTAGGGGGAATCGGCATGGGCTACCTGTCGGGCGCGCCCCCCACGGCCACCATCGGCTACCTGACGACCGCCGTTTCCACGCCGTCCGACAGCGCGGCGCGGGCCTGGGTTCGGAGTAACGAACACCTAACGCTCCGACGCGTCGTCCCGTCGACGTTGGCAGAGGGACCCCCGGATGTTGACGTGCTGTGGGTACACAGCCCCGACTCGTCGGCCTACGCTCGGTGGCAGGAGACCGAGCTCCCGATCGACGCCCTGAAGGCCTATTACGAGGGCGGCGGCCGCATTCTCTTCACCAACTACGCGGCGCACCTGCCCCACGCCATCGGCATCGAGGCCACCGCCCCAACGGTGCGAACGCTCGAAGTGAAAAACAACGAACACAACGACAAGAAGGGCTACCAGACCTTCCGCGGCCACCCGGCGTTCACCCGCGGGCTCCTCGGCGGCGATCAGGTGTGGGACGCAACGCGCGACCATCAACTGCCACGGGTCGGGTATTTCGGCGACGCCACGCCGACCGATGGGAAAGTACTGGGCGTGGAGCGGGCCCGCACCGGTGTCCGTCCGGCGAACAAGCTCCTCATCGAGCACCGGAACGGGGGTGGGCACGCCCTCTCGGCCGGGGCCATGATCTACCCGAGCCGGCCCAACAACCTTCGCGTCAAGCTCAACCGCTTCCTGGAGAACGCGCTTCTCTACCTCGCCGGAACGCTCGACAGCGACGCGGAGGCAACCTACTGGCGGTACCACGAGAACGTCCCGAAGGAATTTGACGTCTCCTCGCCCCGATCCATCACGGCGGCTTCCAACCGTACATTGACGGATCGGCCCGGCGCCTCGCTCGTCCGAACACGAGACGAGCCCACCAATGAGTTCTTCGACGTGGCAGGGCGTCGCGCCATCATCATGGGACAGGAAAACGGCGGCATCCGCGAGGTGTGGACGCATCCGTTCAAACTAATGTTTGACTACGAAACGGGTATCGTGCGGGGTGACTCGGTGGCCTGGCTAAACGGACTGCCAGTGGACGTGACGGTCCGGCCCGAATCATTCACCCGCACCTACGACCTGGGCGACGGGGAGACTCTCACCCAAGTCATCTACCCGTCGATGTCTGCCTCGGGGGGCCTCTCCCACTACCGCGCCTCTACGGACACTCCCTTGCGTCTGATGGTGCGCTTCCGGAGCGACCTGAACTACATGTGGCCCTACCCGAAGTCGACGGTTGGCAACATCTACTACGGCTATGACGACAGCCTCAACGCGCTCCACGTCCGCGACATCAGTGGCGACATGTACGGCGTGATGGGCGCCGACGTGGCGGCCGACACGCACCTGTCCGGCGGCTACGAGACGATCCAGTGGAGCCCCGATGGACTGGAAGGCATCCCGACTGACAAGAAGCAGGTTTACCACGCATCAGTATTTACGCTCGACAGCGACAACGACCATACCCTCAACTACGCTTTCGCCGGGAGCAACACCGGACGCGACGCCGTGGTGGCAGACTACCGGCGGCTCGTCACGCAGCCGACCGCCACCTACGAGGGGACCGTCGAACACTACCACACCCTGCTCAACGAGCACGTGACTGTTGATACGCCCAATGATACGTTCGACCAGTATTTCAAGTGGGCACTGGTCGGATCCGACCGCTTCGTGATCGAAACGCCGCATCTGGGGCAGGGCATCATGGCCGGATACGGGTTCTCAGATCCAAGTGGGAGCGCCTGGGCGAGCGGCACGCCCGGCTACGCTTGGTACTTTGGGCGGGACGCGGAGTGGACCGGGTTTGCCTTCGACAGCTACGGCGACACCGACGCAGTGCGCCGCCAGCTCACGATGCTCCAGCAGAACCAGGACCTGCAGGGCAAGATCTATCACGCCCTCAATACGGCTGGCCCCGGCGTGCAGCAGTACAACGCTGCGGACTCGACCCCGCTCTACGTGATCCTCGCAGGCCACTACTACCGCGCCTCGGGCAACACGGCCTTCATGCGCAAAAGCTGGCCCTACCTGAAGGCAGCGATGGACTTCCTGTACTCCACGGACACGGACGGGGACGGCCTCATCGAAAATACGAACGTGGGCCACGGCTGGATCGAACTCGGCGAGCTCAACCAGGCGCACAGCACGCTCTACCTCTCCGGCATCTGGGCCCGCACCCTGGAGCAGGCCGCCTACATTGCGGACCACCTCGGGCGCGACTCGCTGAGCCGGCAGTACCGCGCCGACGCCCGGTCGGTGCGCGAGACGCTCAACACCGACTTCTGGAATGCGGAGCAGGACTACTTCTACCAGGCAAAAAACCGGGACGGCAGCTTCAACGACGCCCGCACGATGATGCCGGCGGTGGCAATGCACTTCGGCCAGCTCGATCCTGCGAAGACGGATACGGTGCTCAATGCCTTCGCAAGCAATCAGTTTTCGACGGACTGGGGCATGCGCATCATCGACCGCAACTCGCCGCTCTTCGATCCCGACAGCTACCACCTCGGCACTGTGTGGCCACTCTTTACGGGCTGGGGGGCCCTGGCCGAGTACGAGTACGGGCGCGGTACGCAGGGCTTCCGGCACATCACCAACAACATGTACGTGAAGGACCACTGGGCACTCGGGTATGTGGAGGAAGTGCTCAACGGCCGCACCTACACTCCCGACGGCTTTTCGCCGCATCAGGCCTGGTCGGAGACCAACATTCTGTATCCCGCCATCAGCGGCCTCGTCGGGTGGGATCCCAACGCGCCTGAGGATTCGGCCCTGCTGGCGCCTCAGCCGCCCGTGCACTGGGACACCCTCACGGCCCGTAATCTGTCAGTGGGAGAAACGACGGTGCGCATGACGATGACACGCACCGACACAACTACCGGCTACCGCCTCGTCCACCAGGGTGGCCCGGCCGTGAACATCCGCTTAGCCCCCTTCTTCCCGAAAGGCATGCGCCTCGAATCCGCCACCCAGGATGGGAGCGAGGTGAACTTTAAACAGGGGCGGGAACAGGGTCGTCTCGCCACGCCGGTGTCGGTTTCGCTGCAGGACGAAACAACCGTCACCTTCCACCACAGAGGGGGAGTTGGCATGGTACCGGTGACGCCCAATCCCGAACCGGGGGACCGATCGCAGGGCTACCGGGTGGTGTCCACCGCACTCACAGACAGCACGTTACATACCTTCGGTATCCAGGGAAGTAAAATGCACTTGCTTGTGGGGCTCTTCTACAGGAAAGAATATACCATATCGTTGGAAGGGCGCGCCGAAACCACCCATACATTCCGGATGCGCCTCTTCACCCAATCGATTGAATCGGTTGAAGGCGCCGAGGTCCTCTCGGTGTCGGATCGTGGCGTTGCCCGGCTCCGCGTCTCCTTCCCTCCGACCGACGACCGGTACGCCGACGCGACCGTAACCGTGCATCTCTCGCCGCCGTCCGCTCAGTAATCCCACCTCGATGAAAAAGTTTAACGCCCGTACCCACCTGACCCGCCCGGACAAGTGGTCCCTCGGAGCAGGCGACCGACTGACGTGGACGCCGCCCCATCCCCAGTGGCTCGATACGCCCGGATTCTGGGACGAGGCGCACTACTACGACCTGTCGCTCGCTCCTGTCTTCACTGTTACGCTTCTCGCGGCGGACGGCACTGAACTCCCGCTTCAGGCTACCGGGCGCGACTGGCGGCCCGATCGCCTGCGGCAGACCTACGACGTGCCGGACACCCCCCTCACCGTCACAGAGCACCGGACGGCCCACGCCAACGACGTGCTGGTCTCCACGTTTGCCATCGAGAATGCGGGCGAGGACGCCTATCCAGTCCGCCTGGTGGCATGGACGCTGCAGCCCTCAGCGACCGCCGACGCGCCGGGGATGCTTACCGGCCTCTCGGCCGAGGGCGGCCAGCTTCGTTTCGTCTGCCTTCTCCAATCCGACGACCGGCCGACCTACGATGTAGGGTGCGCCCTGGGCCTGAGTCGCTCGCTCTCCTCTCGGTCCGTTGTGCCGAGCGAAAGCGGCCCGAATCAGCCGCACTGGGCCTACACGCCCTTCTACGAGACCGCCGGACCTGATGGCCTGGGCCCGCCTCCCTCGTCGGCGGACCTGGATGCCCCTGTCGTCTACCTCGGCCTCCAAACCAACCTGACGGTCGAGCCCGGCGATACGGAGACCGTGAGCGCGGCCCTCGGCGCAGCCCCCACCCCGGCGCAGGCCGGTGCGCAGGTGCAGTCCGTCCTCGACGGCGATCCGACGGCGCGGAGCGCGAAGCTGTGGGACGAGTACTTTGGCGATCTTCCATCGCTTGAGTGTTCGGATCCGTACCTGCAGCGGTACTACTGGCACCGCTGGTATGGCCTCCGACTCTTCACGCGCCGCCAGGCTGAGGGCAACTACCAGCATCCCGCCGTTTACGAGGGTCCGGAGTACTTCCGCAAACTGGTTTCCTACAGCGCCCAGTGTCACATGCTGGAGACGCGCTGGCAGTCCGACCCGGCCGTGGCACAGGGCAGCCTGCTCAACTTTCTGGAGAGCCAGCGGCCCAACGGTGGCTTCTTCGGTCACGTCTACCCGCATGACGCCGACGAGGAGAGCTTCTATCACGCCAATTGGAGCCACGCCTGGGACGTGCACCGCACGCATCCGGACGAGGACTTCCTCCGTCGCGCCTACGACGGCCTGTCAAACTACGTCGACTACTTCGACGCTGAGCGGGACCCCGACGACAGCGGTCTCTATGATATCTGGAACCACTACGAGACCGGCCAGGAGTACATGCACCGCTACCAGGCGGTGAGCGACGAGGCCGACGAGATTCACTGGGGGCGGATCTTCCGCCTCAAGGGCGTTGACGCCGCCGTGCAGCTTTACCAGACGAAGCGGGCCCTCGCCAAGATGGCAGAGGCCCTCAATCGCCCCGAGGAGGCGGACGCGTGGGCCTCGCGGGCCGACACGACGAAGACGGCCGTGCTAGACCACATGTGGGATCCCGAGGCGGAGCTCTTCTTCGATGTCGACCCGGAGGCCGGCGAACGCACCGAGGTGAAGGCCGCTGTCTGCTTCTATCCCTACTTCACCGACATCGTCGACGAGCGGCACCTGTCGGGCCTGAAGCAGCACCTCTTCAACCCCGACGAGTTCTGGACGCCATACCCCGTCCCGGCCAGCAGCGCGGACGATCCGTACTTCAGCGACGTGCCCCACTGGAAGGGGCAGCGCAAGAACTGCCCCTGGAACGGGCGCGTGTGGCCGATGACCAACAGCCACGTGGCCGAGGCGATCTGCCAGGCCGCCCTCCGCTTCAACGACGATGCATTGCGGCAGCGGGGGGCCGAGTTCATCACTCGATTTGTCGAAATGATGTTTGACGACGGCGACCCTGAGCGTCCCAACTGTTTTGAGCACTACAACCCGACGACGGGCCAGCCCTGCCGCTACCGCGGCATCGACGACTACCAGCACTCCTGGGTAGTCGACCTCCTCATCAAGTACGCCGCCGGCATCCGCCCCGGCGATACCTCCGTAACGGTGGATCCGTTTCCGTTCGACGTGGAGCACCTCGCCATCGACGATGTGCCGGTCCGAGACGCTCGCCTCGGCGTGACGCGAACCGGGGACCGGTTTGCCGTTCGGGTCGACGGCGAAACGGTCGACGAACAGACTCTGGGCACCCCTGTCACCCTCTCCCTATAATTTTCTGATACCCGTGCCTTTTCCCTCCTCCCGTCCGCTGACGGTTCTTGTTCTCGTTCTGTTGCTCGCCCCCACGATTGCAACGGCACAGGACCGCCCGACCCCACACCCAATCATGCCTCCACCCCGCTTCGAAGCGGCGATTGAGCAGGACACGCGCACAGCGTCGGGCCGGCCAGGCCCCAACTACTGGACGAACCGGGCGACCTACGACATCGATGCGACACTCTCCCCCTCCACCAACACGGTGATGGGGCAGGAGACGATTATCTATCAGAACCGCTCGCCGGACACCTTGGAGACGCTGGTGGTGCACCTGCGGCAGAACGTAAATGCAAAGGGGGCGGAGCGCCGCCAGGCCCTCCAGGTCACCGGCGGCATGGAGTTGGGCAACGTGTCGGTGCAGGGACAGGACCTGATCGAGCGCCCCAATCAATCCAGGGTGGGCTACACGATCGAGAACACTGTGATGCGCATTCACCCGCCGAAGCCAGTGCCTCCAGGTACGAGCGTGGAGCTTTCCTTTGCCTGGCGCTACATGCTCCGGAGCGAAGGCCCCACACCGCGACAGGGCACCAACGGGGAGGTCTACTACATGGGCTACTGGTATCCGCAAATGGCGGTCTACGACGATGTGCAGGGCTGGGACACCGACCCGTTCCTCCAGTTTGCCGAGTTCTACATGGACTATGCGGACTACGACCTGGAGCTGACCGTGCCCGAGGGCT
>CAZBIB010000045.1:0-6036 GCA_964491575.1 uncultured Salinivenus sp.
CTATAGCTGGAAAGACGGCGGCTGGCTGGGGCGGTTCGCCCAGTCCGCGGACCTCCTCCCGTTTGGCTGGACGCCGGGTGCGGAGGGCACGGGCCTGGGAGACGTGGTACTAACCTCTATGACGAAGCCCGGCTTCTACTTCACCCTCGTGTACTCGTCCGTCGTCGTCATCTTCGGCGTCAAGCGCATCCGCCGACGCAAAACGCCCTACATCAAGGCGCAGACGCTGACGCTGATGGCGGTGCAAGTGCTGCCCCTCTTTATCCTGCCGGAGATTGTGCTGCCGTATCTCGGGGCCAACGGATGGCTCCCCACCGGCGTCCTCGATGCGCTCTTTCCCACCAGCGAGGCCGCGGCCCACGGACGGCAGTACTGGCGGGCCTACGGGTTCATCCTGGCGTGGCCCCTGTTCATCTGGAACGTGTTCACCTCCGACCCCCTCTGGTGGTGGCTCGCCATCTGCTTCGTGCAGACCTTCGTGCTCATTCCCGGGATGATCTACTTTTGGGGCAAGGGGGCGTACTGCGGCTGGATTTGCACCTGCGGTGCTCTGGCCGAGACGCTCGGCGACCAGCACCGCGAAAAGATGCCGCACGGTCCCGGCTGGAACAAGCTCAACCTGGCGGGGCAGGTGATCATGGTGCTTGCGTTTGCGTTGCTGGCCCTCCGCGTCGTTGGCTGGATCTGGCCGGGATCGGGAGCCGAGGCCCTCTTCTGGATGGGCCTCAACGGACGATGGCTGGGGCTCCAGCTCAACTACAGCTGGGTGATCGACATCGTGCTGGCTGGCATGGTAGGCTTCGGCGTGTACTTCTGGCTCAGCGGGCGCGTCTGGTGCCGCTTTTTCTGCCCGCTGGCGGCGATCATGCACATCTACCACCGCTTCAGCCGCTTCCGCATCCTGGCCGACAAGGAGAAATGCATTTCGTGCAACGAGTGCACGAGCGTGTGCCACCAGGGGATCGACGTGATGTCATTCGCGCAGAAGGGCGAGCCGATGGAGGATCCGCAGTGCGTGCGCTGCTCGGCCTGCGTGGAGACGTGCCCCACCGGCGTGCTGGAATTCGGCCAGGTGAAGCCCAACACCGGGGAGGTCATCCATCGAGACACGCTGGTGGCGTCGCTGACGCGCGCGCAGGAGCACGGAAACGGCACCACGACGTAACTCGCAGTTCCCTTCTGAACCCCCGGCCGACGAACGATTCGGATCTTTGTCTCTAGAGGAACGTAATTTAGGCTTAACGGTGTTAATGTTTTCGCCTCTGCACGCCCGGCACTTCGTACCTGCCGGCGTGTAGAGGGCACAATCGTCGTTTCCGATTTCGTTCGTTTTCGACTGCAATGGAGTCGCCCAGTCCCCAGGTTCCGGGCCGAAGCGAGGGTCCTCCCGAGGATCGAGCGGAAGCTCCCCCTCCGGATCGATCCGACTTCGCGGAGGCGATCCTCGAAACTCTTCCCGGCCTCATCTTCGTCTTCGATGACGACAACGGGCTTGCCTGGTGGAACCGGCGTCTTCAGGAGACCACCGGGTATTCGGCAAAGGCTCTTCGCGGAATGGAGCCCTCCACGCTGTTCGCGGACCCCGACGCCCGGGCAGTCCAGCGGAGCCTGGATGCGATTCGGGCCGGCACCAAGTCCGTGACAGTCGAAGCAACGCTCGTCACAGAACGAGGCAAAGCGATTCTCTGCGAGTTTACCAGCAAACGTCTTCCCGAGGCGGTGGGCCGCCCGAGGAGCGTCGTCGGCATTGGGCAAAAGGCCTCTGTGCTCGAAGCACGAGACCAAAAGCTCCACCGCGAGCGAGACCGACTGGCCGCGCTGTACTCGGGCCTTCCCAGCCCCGTGGTGCACTACAAGGTGCTGGACGGCGAGGCCCGCGTGCAGGGCGTGAACACCGCGTTTGAAGAGGTTTTCGGCACGTCGGAGGACGCGCTCACGGGCCGGAATCTGGATGCCTTCGTTACCCCGGACGGGCAGGCCCGCGAGGCCGAAACTCTCACCCGGCGGGCCGTGGAGGAAGGCACCGTGCAGGCCGAGGTCGTCCGCGAAACGAAGGACGGTCCCCGCCACTTTCAGCTCGATTCGGTGCTTTTCTCTCGGGGCACGCAGCCGGAAGGATACGCGATCTACACCGATGTCACCGAACAGAAGAAGCGGGAGCAAACGCTCCGGGACGAGCAGGACGCCCTGCGGGCCATGTATCGCATCACCGCCGATCAGGAGGCCTCCTTCGAGGAAAAGGCCCAGCGGCTGATCGACCTCGGACGCGAGTACCTGTCGCTTCCGCACGGCCTTTTGACGCGGATATCGGGCGGGACCCAGCGGATCGTCCGGGCGTCGGAATCCCACCCGCTGCTCCAGCCCGGTGTCTCCTGCCCGCTCTCCGAGACGTACTGCCGAAAGACGATTCAGGAGGAGAGCTTTCTGGCCGTTCAGGATGCCGCCGCCGAAGGGTGGGCGGACGACCCGGCCTACGAGCGGTTCGACCTGGGCGCCTACATCGGCTCGCAGATTCTCGTGGAAGGGGAGCTCTACGGGACGTTCTTCTTTGCCGCCACTGAGGCCCGTGAGGAGCCGTTCACGGAACGGGAGCGCACCTTCGTGGAGCTGATGACCCGCTGGGCCCGCTACGAGCTCGAGCAACACCGTGCCACCGAGCGGCTGGAGCGCCAGAACGAGCGGCTCGACAGCTTCGCGAGCCTTGTGACTCACGACCTCCGCAATCCCCTGAACGTGGCGGAGGGCCGCCTCGAACTCGCCCGGGACACGGAGGACCTGAGTCACCTGGCAGCTGTGGGTCGCGCTCTGGATCGGATGGACGAGATCATCGAAGACGTCCTGGCCCTCACCTGGGGCAGGCAGGACCTCGACCCCGACGACCTGGACACCTGCAACCTCGCCCGCCTCGCCGAGGCGTGCTGGGAGCACGTCGAGTTGTTCGAGGCCCCCCTCCATACGGACGGCGACGTGGTCGTGAAGGCCGATGAGGGCCGGCTCCGGCGGCTTCTGGAAAACCTCTTCCGCAACGCTGTGGAGCACGGAGGCGACGAGGCGACGATCTGGGTAGGAGAACTCGACGACGGCTTCTTCGTCGAGGACGATGGCCCGGGCATCCCTGAAGAGAAGCGGGAAACAGTGTTCGAGTCCGGATACTCGTCGGAAAAGGAGAACACGGGGCTTGGCCTGAGCATCGTAAAGACGATTGCGGAAGCCCACGGGTGGACCGTTTCCATCGCCGAGGGGCGCGAAGGCGGGGCGCGGTTCGAAATCACCGGGGTCGACGTGGAGGAATAGCTTGCTGCTTCACGAGAGGGGTGCTGCCATGAATCTATCTCGTCAAGCGAAGATCGTCTCCGGCATCATTCTCCTCGTCGTGCCTACATCATGTACGGCGGCCTGACCCTTCTCGGCCTCGTCACGCAGGGCACCGCTGGACTCGCCCCTGGAGGCATCGAGATGAACGAAACGCAGTTAGCCCTGTGGCGTGCCGGCCACGCCCACGCGGGCGTCTGGGTGATCTTGTCCCTTGTGATCCAGGTGTTGGTTGACGCGGCTCGGCTGCCCTCCTCGCTGGCCTGGATCGCGCGCATCAGCGCCCCATTTGCCGCTGTCGCCGTGTCGGGCGGCTTCTTCGGCCTCGCTTTCATGTCGGCGTTCCGGTGGCTCCTGTACCTGGGCGGGCTGAGCCTGGTCGTGTCGGTGGTGTTGACGGGCGTGGGCCTCCTACGGAACCTGGACGCCTGACCGCCGCCCTTGACCCGATGGTCGGTGGCTCATCTGGGCACGACCTCGTCGGCGAGCGCGGCGGCCCGTTCGTGAGAGGTGCTGTTGCCCTCAAGGTCGGCCAGCAGGTCCCAGTCGGCGCTCGTGACGATCGCCTCTAGGTTCTCGACGCGTTGGCGCAGTTGCTCGGTGTCTTCGGACGGCTCGTCCGTGGGCCCGCCAACGTCCGACGCGGGACGATCCGTGTGACACCGGAAGTAGTCGCGACGCACCCGGGCTTTCCAATTGGCATAGCCCGGCACGCCAAAGACCGTGACGGCGTGCATCCCGACTTTCACGCCCCAACCGAGAATCGGCCAGAGGGCCCAGAACACGTCGGGGGACGTGAGAAGGTTGATGACGACCAACCCGGCGTTCACGCCCACGTACGCGGCGAGGTGGACGTAGAATCCCTGAAGGCGGCGGACGTACCGGTCGGCTCGCTCCTCTACGGAAAGCGACTCGTTGTCGGAGGTCTGGAACGTCTTGGGGATGCAAATTGCCATGGAAGATTAAGTTTTAGAATTACTTGCGCCTTGACGCTTATTTACTTTATGACAGTATGTCAAGAATTCGGAAGAATGTAATCTTGTAGCAAATCGTCGTTCTCACGAGTCGATTGGCCACCCTCGGCTGGTTTTCACCCATTCGATTTCTGACGAAGCGTCAAATGAATGTGTTGACATTATGTCAACAAGTGTCCTGCGTTCTCATTCGTCCTGTTCAGTGAGGAGAGGTATCGATGGGCTCACCGGCGAGAGCGACACCGAGAAAGTCGATTCCATCGAGGACGAGGGCATCGGGATCGAGGCCGTATCGTTTCTCCAGACCAGCACCTTTATTCGCGGCAAGTTGGATGAGGCCATGCGTACAGCCCCAAAGCGTTACCGCCGTCTCCGTGGGATCAAGCTCCGCCCGGATCGATCCGTCGTCGAGACCGCGACGGATGGCCTCGGTCATCGCTTCCATCCCTCGATCGGCCTCTGCGAGACACCGCCGGACGGACTCGGGGGCGTCGTCCGGGTCGGCAGTCCGAGACTCAAACTGAGCAACGAGATCGAAGTAGGTCGGCTTCTCCCGAGCGAACTGTACATAGGCCTTGCCAATGGCCTGGATCTGCCGACGACCGGCGTCGTGCTGCTCCAGGGCGGCCTGAAATCGTTTCCTCATGGATCGGAAGGCCCGATGTGTCACCGCGAGGACGATGTCGTCCATGTCCTCGAAGTACACGTAGAGGAGGCTGCGGCTCAGTCGCGCCTCGTCGGCGATGTCGGCCATCGTTATGGCCTCGCGGCCCTTTTCCTCAAGCACCGTTTCGGCGGCGTCGACGATGGTACGACGGCGTTGCTCTTTTTCTTCGCGCTGGCGTTCTTCGATAGACATGGGAATCGATGGGGCTGAATCCAGTATCGGCCTTCTTTTTGTCACTCATTGAGACAGCGTCAACAAACAAATGTTATGACACGCTGTCAACAATAGACAGTTTATCATAAAACGTTCAACCCGATCTTCCTCGCATGACCGAGCGAGGTACATGGATCGGTTACAGTCTCGCATAGAGCGAGCGTCGATCTCCCGCAAGGTCCCCTCACACTACTCGTCCTCAGAGGGGTACTCCCCCAGGATTTGAGACTCTCCATCGTCCCCCGGAATCTTTGCTCCTGTGATCTCGAAGATGAAGGTGTAGTTGTCGACGCCCCGGCGCGTCTCGATGGGGAGCGTCACTGAAAACCGCTCACCGATGTTCGCCCGCACCGCCGCAGAGTCGGCGTTACTTCCCGTGGGCTCGATGATCTCCTCGGTCTCGCCGTAGCCCCGCCCCTCGCCGGAGTACCCGGTGAAGTCGATCTTGCTTCTCGGCAGCAGGTGGACAGAAGCGCCCGGCGCGCTGCTCTCGATGATCGGGTCCGCGCTGGGGACGATGAGCGGCGGGACCGCATCGTTTCGCTCCTGGTAGCTCATGTCGCCCCGCATGAGACGGTCTCGCGGGCCACTCGGCAACGTGAACGATCCCTTGTCCAGCCACACCCGAAGGCTGTACGCCGTCTTGTTCTCCACGTCGAGGCGCAGCGACCTGTTGTCAAATAGCCACCCGACCCGAAAAAGCCCATCTTCGTAGACATGTCGAGGGCCGTCCTCTGTCTCTTCTCGGGCGAGGGCGTACTCCCCATACTGCTTCACCGCCCGTTCGGAGCGCTTCACGGACTCGAGCTCCGTATTGTAGCTCACGCTCTGGAAGGCGCCACAGCCCGTGAGGACGGCGACGACGGACAG
>CAZBIB010000045.1:6136-17082 GCA_964491575.1 uncultured Salinivenus sp.
GTGCTGAAGATGTTCTCCTGGATGCTGCTCAACGTGGGTTGTACGCCGTCCTCCCCGGCTCCCACAGGGTCCGCGTGCTCGCACGCACCGGTGCCCAGCGCGACCGCGATGCTCAGGAGGCAAGCGAGAAGTAGAGGACGATCGGGCACGGTGCTAGAAGTTGAGGACCCGAAAGATGTTGAAGCCGAGGCGGAACTCGCCGTCCAGCACGTTCCGGACATCCAAATCGCCGCCCCGAAGGTACTGATCTGTCGCAATCCCGGCCGAGTTGGTGAACACGATCTGGAAGACGTGCCCGACGGTCGTAATTTCGATCCCAGCCCCCCAGCTGTCGAAGCGGTTCAGGTTGCCGAGCGTCCGCGTCCGGACGTAGCCCGACAGAATGGGCACCCACTCGCCGAAGATGGTGATGTTGCGGTACACGGTGACTCGCCCCCCGAGGCCGAGGGTCACGAGCGCCTGTTCCTCGTCGACGCCCTCGGCCGGATTGAGCAGTACACCGGGCACCACGAGCACGCCCACCCGGTCGCCGAGGGCCCGGGCAAGACTGACCTGCCCAGTTAGCTTAAACGCCTCCCCCCGAAACCGACTCTGTCCCTCCGGTGGGGCTCCCGAGATCCAATTCACCGTGCCGTGCATGCTCACGCCCAGCGGCCATCCCCGCTCCCCCCACTGCTGAGCGAGCTGGTAGTGCGTGCCCAGTTCCAGATCGTTCGATTCGTTGCTTCGTCCCAGGGTCACCAGCAGGTCATCGGTAAACGCGTGGCCGAGGGTCAGCTTAATGACCGAGGGTCCATCGAGGCCGTACAGCGCGTCGTAGCCCTGATTCACCGGGGGCGCGAATCGGTGGCTGATCAAAAACAGCGAGCTACCCTGGTCGAGCGCTCGGGTTGTCGGGAGGTTCAAGAGCCGCCAGCCGTTGAAGGGGTAGGCCGGCCCCTTCGTAGACGTTTGGGTTCGTTCGTCGGCTTCGTCAAGCTTCTCAATCCACGACCGGATCGTTGAGATTTTCTCCTCCGACAGCTTGTTTCCAGCGAGCGGCATCCCCGCCAATTTGATACTAGACCGCTTCTCGATCTTGTGAACCAGATAGCTGCTGTCCGGCTTCCCGGGATGGACGCGCAGCAGGTTGGGCTTCTCGCGGCTGGGCTGTCCTACGGTCGACTCGTAGAATGCACTCGGGCTCAAATCCATGCCCTGCTGGGGCTGCGGGCCCGCGTGACACCCCGCCCGCGCACAGCTCTCGTCGAAGATGACCTGTACTCGTTTCTCCAGCTGTTCGAGGGACGGCGTCGGCGGCTCCTGGGCGAACGCCGGCTGAGCGCCAAGCCCGCACAGGAGACCGAACAGGACGAGCACGCACGGAACGACGATGGAATTGGGAGGGAGGCCTTTGGGCATTTAGCGGACTGGACCGATACGGAGATGTGAGGACATAGCATCTTCGGCTGATTAGTAATTGCCTCCCGGGTTGTCCCCATTGCTCGACGAACTGGTGATCTGCATTCCATCGCCCACGGAGTACAGAAGGCGAGCAGGAAGCCGGAGGGCAGACGGTCGAGAGGTCAGCATGGTCACGGTCGCATTCCCTGAGGGCACGTTGGGGATGAGAAATCGGACCGACGGGTGGAGGCACTGGCACGATGAACTTGGCCGAGCAGTCGGCCGCGAATCCGATTTGCGCCCATGCAGACCGCGAATCCCAGACAGTGACTACTCCCCTCTTGTAAAGAAAAGACGAAGGATCCCAGATGGTGGAGAGGCTCCCGATCCCTCGATTGACCCTGAAGACGGGGGCCGTCAGTAGCGGATCGTCAGGGCACCGACCAGACGCCGCCCGGGGAGCCGCCGCGTCGCGCGCGTCATGTCGTCGTCTGTGGGGCGGAGGCTCCAGTCGAACGGATCCTGGTGGCCGAGGACGTTGACGAGATCGAGCTGCGTTTCCAGGGTGAATCCGCTCCACTGCACAGCGTACCGAACTCCGAGATCGATCTGGGTGCGCGGTGCCAGGGTGTGGTTCCCCGGCTTCTGCAGGGACGACTCAAGGTGGTAGGACTTCGGTGCTGATGGCGTGCCCAGGTAGTCGTAGTAGATTCGCCGAAAGCCCCAACTCCGCCCCCAGTTGTGCTCCGCGCGCAGGCGGAGTCGGAGCGCGTCCGTAACCGCTCCCTCGGTGGAGAGCGAGAGCCGGTGCGGCTGGTTCCAGGGCACCGGCACCCTGCGCTCCTCGAAGCGACCGGGAAACCGGCGGCGCGATCGGCTCCAGTTGTAGCGGAGTGTGCTCCGAATGAGGTCCCCCTCGCGGGTGAGGGCGAGCCCGCCGCCCAGGGCGTATCCGTCCGTCGCGGCAATGGCTGCGGACGGAGCGACGATCGTTGAGCTGCCCACCGGGGGCGCTGCGGCGCTCCAGAGGGTCGTGTAGTCGAGCGTGAGGAGGCGCCCGTAGTGCTTGTAGAATGCCTCCCCCCGCACGGTCCACCGATCGTGGGGCTGGATTTGCATCTGGGCCGTGGTGTGGTAGGCTCGGGGCGGAGCATGGGCCGTCCCCGTCGGAAGCCAGAAGCGCATGGACGGGAGCGTGGCCGTCGGGCTCGTGCTGCTCGCCTCGAATCGATTCACGAACTGGCGGTAGAGTCCACCCGCCAGGCGCATCGCATACGGCCCGAGCCCGGCCACCGTCCCCTCTTGATGCAGGCTCAGGCGCGGCTCGGCGTAGAGGGTGCGGCGCGCCGACACGTAGGTGAGCCGCGAGCCCGCCGTGAGCGTCGTGTTCGTCCCGAGCGACACCACGTCGCGGAGATATCCGCCGATCTGCCAGCGGGTGTCCCGGAAGGCAAGCGGACGCAGAAAGCGCCCGCCGAGTCGAAACTCACTCGTCAGCCGCGACACCTCGACCGCCCCTTTGAGGTGATGACGTGTCGCAGCGGCGTAGCTGCCCGTCGTTTCGAGGGTCCACTCCCGGATCCGGTTTTGGTCGTCGGGCCAGATGGACGGATCGAGGACGCGTTGAAGGGTGTCGATGGCGGCCTCAAGGTCGTCGTCCGGGTCCGATGAGCCGTAGGTCATCTTGTAGCCGCGGTGGAGCCGGTGCTCGCTCGCCCGGAGCTGCACCGAGGCCGACGAGCGGGCCCCGAGGGTCCAGTCCAGGCGCACCTGCCCAGCGGTGTTGCCCCAGTCGTAGCGATCTCGCGTGAGCATCCCCCTCGGCTCCCGCGTCACGAACTGAGTCCGGAGGTGGTTGCGCCCCCGGTAGCCCGACACCGACAGCGAGCGGTACGGCCCGAGGTCGATACGGGCGGCGGCGTGAATGTCGGAGAACCCGACGCCGGCCGTTTGCGCCGCAGGTTCGACCTCGGACTCCTCGTCCTCGCCGAAGTAGGAGGACAGCAACATTGGGTCGGCGATGTTCCAGTCCAGCAGCAGGCGATTGAGGGTGGGGTCCTGATAGAGATCCCACACGCTCGACCGCGCGGCAATGCGGAACTGAGCGGTTCGGCGGTCACCTAGGTCGATCGAGCCGTGCCCCTCCGCGTTCACGCTCATGGGATCGATTGTCACCTGCCCAACCGACGGCCCGGAGGCGCTGAGGGCGTGCTCGGCGGAGAGGACGCCGGAGATGGAGCTCCCGTGCTCCACGCCGAAGCCCGCCTTGTGCACAGTCAGTCGGTCGAGTGCCAGTGGACTGAAAGCCCCCAACAGCCGCCGCAGCGTCACGGGATTGCGGATGGACATGCCGTCGAGGCGTACCTGGTGTTCCCCGGCGGCCCCACCCTGCACGTGGAGGTCGGCCATGGGCCGCTGCCGGGACACGCCCATCAGGGTGCCGGCCTGTCCCAGCGCGTCGGGCGTTCCCAGCCGGCCGGACTCGGCCAGCTTGTCGGCGGAGAGGGTAGTGGCCCCGACCTCTCCTTCAGGCGCGCGTCGCTCCACCCCATCCACAATCACCGGCGTTGAGACGATGGAGGTCGGCGTGAGCGCGATGCGTTGCCGCACGCTGTCGCCCGGCGGCACGTGGACGCTGTCGACCGCCGGCTCGTACCCGAGGTGGGTGGCCACGACGCGGTAGGTGCCGGAGACGAGGTTGGGCAGTTGGAAGCGGCCAGTTTGGTCGCTCGCGACTCCCGTATTCGCCGAGGCGAGGAGAACGTGGGCGTACGGAAGGGGCTCTCCCGTTTTTCCGTCCACGACGATTCCCGTGAGGTCGCCGCGTCGGGGAGGCCGTCGCGGAGATTCCCTCAGCACGTAGGTGCCGCCCGAGGTCTGGTAGAAGTCCACCGGCACGTCGGCAAGCAGGCACCGCAGGAGGGCGTCCGGCGTTGCGTCGCGCGCCGAGCAGTACACCGTTTTTCCCTGCACGAGCTCCGAGTCGTATATCAGGTTAATCTGAGTCGTCTCTACGACGTGCTCAAGGGCCTCCTGGAGGTCCACGCCGCGAAACATCATGGTATACCGGGCCTCTTCGCTCGGCTGGGCGCGGAGAGAACTGGGACTCACCAGCACAATCGCCAGCAGCAGGCCCGCAAGTCCTGCACTCGCCCAGCGCGCCGCCGATCGTATTCGCGTCGTGCTCATGGCGATTGAGGCGATTGTCGGTCGTTGTCGCTCACAAGAACATATCCCTGAGCCGTGGATCGGTACGCCAATCCGCGGGCCATGCACACGTCGTGGAGGATCGTTTCGAGCTGGGCGCCCTGGGAGTAGTAGAGCGTCAGGGGATCTGAGCGCGTTTCGGTGCCAATCGAGGAAGCCAGGCGGATGGGCTGTCCGTAACGACGCTCCAGAGCCTGTGCCAGAGCCGGGAGGGGCCGGGCCGTTGCGGCGAATCCTCCGCGGCGCCACGCCGTGATTCGCTCGATGCTGGTGTCGCGCACTGCCGTCAGTGTCCCGTCCGAGCCCAGCGTCGCGGCCTGTCCAGGGCGCAGAGTGACATTTGTGCGAGTGCCCACTCGGTCTGTTACGCGCAGACGCCCCTCGGCCAGGGCCACGTGGGCGTCGTCGGTCTCGCCCGAACGACTGCGCACCGAGAAGGCCGTGCCCACCACCTCCACGCGCACCGACGGCGTCTGGACGATGAACGGCCGCTCGCCGGATGCGACCTCGAAGTAGGCCTCGCCCTGAAGCCGCACGACGCGCCGCTCGGCCTCCAGGAACGAGACGGAGGAGAACGTGCGAGGATACGTCAGGCGCGTGTCGCCGTGCAGCTCCACCGTAGAGCCGTCGGGCAACGTGCGGGCGACGGTGGTGCCGGACACGGCCGTCACCTCGACGGGCTGGGTCCACCACCACACCGCAATCACGAGCACCAGCGCAGCGGCGACGGCACTACCCCAGCGCCAGAGTCGACGCCAGGCCGATCGGGAAGACGGTGGATGGCGGGAACGACGGTCCTCGGCGCGGCGCTCCTCCTCACTCGCCTCTTCTTCGATGTGGCGGCGTACCCCGGCCCACGTGTCGTCGGCATCGGGGAGGGCCTCGTCCGGGGGGGCGGCCCCCTCCAGAAGGGCCCACATCTCTTCCAGATCCGAGGCGGCCCCATCGTTGGCGTGCTCCTGCTCCAGGGCGGCCCGGAGGTCGGAGGGTAAATTCGAGTCGTCGCGGCTCATAGGGATAGGTGCTCTGCGTGATGGGATCGAACCCGGCGCCGGAGCTTCTTCAGCGCCTGCACAATGTGGTTGTTCACGGTCCGGGGCGAGATGTCCATGACGTCGGCGATGGCCTCGTGGCTGAGGTTCTCGAACCGGCTCAGGGTAAGGGCCTCGCGCTGCCGGTCCGGGAGTTCCTCAATCCACGCCCGGAGGTCGGCCTCCAGCCGGTCGGCGTCCAACTGGGCCCCGGGATCAGGCTGCACCGGATTGGTGTTGCGCTTCAGTTGGTCGTGTTTGCTCTCACGGGTGCGGCGATTCCGTTCGGTGTTGTACGCGCGGTTGCGCACAATGCGAAAGAGCAGCGCCTCCAGCGACTCCTCCGGGTTCAGCGACTCGCGCATGTCCCAGAGGGACGTGAAGGCGTACTGAACAATGTCTTGGGCAGCGGCCTTGCGCCCGGTAATCTGGAGGGCGTACCGGGCCAGCGGATCGTGGAGAGCGTCGAACACGGCTTCGAAGGCCTCCCGGTCGGAGTCCGTGATGCGACGACACCACCGTTGAAACTGCTCGTCGGTCGGCATGAGACCGTGTCGGCATCCGAAGGCTCAGTGGCCCCCACCCTGCTACCCCTCCCGATCGTTGCGTGGTGTGCCCCCGCCAAGCGTGCGCCTGTTTTTATCTTGCACACCAGCCGGAGGGAGTGACCACTCCATACCGAGAAGACTCCGTGAACATGGTACGACAGAAGAGAGGACACGGGTCCCGAAGACTCGCCCTCCCGAGTGGAGCAAGGCGATCTGGGCCTCTATTAATCTGGGCTCCCGATTAGTAGGACGGAGTGCAGACGGTCGGAAGAAATTGGTTGGGGACCACCCGCGCAGGCAGACTGCATGGTTCATTGACTGCGGCCATCCGAGTCGTCCCCCCATGGCCGCCCGGCGGAGGGACCCAGGTCAAGACCGGCGAAGAGGTTGTTGAGCGATTCGGCCAGGGTGGGATGGGCGAAAGGCGCGGACTGGAGACGGTTGACGGGCAGATTGCCCATCATCGCCGTCTGCAGAACAGACATCACCTCGCCGCCCTCAACGCCGAGGATGGCCGCACCGAGGAGCTGGTTCGTCTCCGAATCGATCACGGCTTTCATGAGGCCCCGTGTCTCGTCGACCTCCAGAGCGCGGGCCACGTGGCTCATGGGCATCCGGGCCACCGTCACGTCGAAGTCGCGCTCACGGGCCTGCGCTTCGGTGAGCCCCACGCGGCCGAGCTGCGGATCGGTAAAGAGGGTGTAGGAAATGAGCCGGTCGTCGGTGCTGCGGTTCCCGTCGTAAAGCCAGTTGTCACAGAGCACGCGGTAGTCGTCGTAGGAAACGTGCGTGAACGCCGGGCCGCCCGTCACGTCCCCGATCGCGTAGATGCCGTCGGCGGTCGTGGCGAGACGGTCGCCGACCTTCACGTAGCCGCGCTCAGTGGTCTCGACACCCGCTGTGTCCAGGTTCAGATCGTCGGTGTTGGGGCGCCGGCCTACGGCCACCAGGAGCTCATCGCCCTCAATCTGCGCGGGAGCGTCTTCGCCTTCCAGGTGGACCGTGATTGTACCGTCCGTCGACTCGACGGCTGCCATGCTCGTTTCGTTGAGGATGCGGACGCCGTCCTCGCGCAGAATGTCCTGGAGCGCCTCGGCCACGTCGGTGTCCTCGCGGCTGAGGACGTGCTCGCCCCGATCCACAATCGTCACCTCGGCTCCGAACCGCCGAAACATCTGCCCGAACTCGAGCCCGATGTAGCCGCCGCCGAGGATGAGCAGGTGCTCGGGCACCGAGCCCAGCTCCATGATCGAGGTGGACGTCAGGGAACCGACCTCCTTCATTCCATTGATGGATGGGAGAACGGGACGGGTGCCCGTGTTGATGACGACGCGGTCGGCCTGGAGGGTGTGCGTGTCGCCGTTGCCCAGAGTGACCTCGACGGTGCCAGTGTCAACGAACCGCCCATCTCCTTCGATCAGGTCGAGAGTGTCTTTCTCCTCGATGCTGCTTCGGCTCCCGGTCCGAAACGACTCGACGATGTCGCGCTTGCGCTGGCGCACCGCTTCCATGTCGACGGAAATCTCTCCGGTTACGACGCCGTAGTCCTCGGCGCGGCGGGCAAGGTGGGCCACCCGGGCGCTGGCGATCATGGTCTTGGTGGGGGTGCAGCCCTCGTTCACGCACGTGCCGCCCACGTGCTTGCGTTCGAGAAGGGCGACGGACTGGCCGTTTTCGGCAACGGTGCCGGCGAGGGGGCCGCCGCCCTGACCGGCCCCGATGACGATGGTGTCGTAGGTGGAATCGGGCATGGTTGATGGTGATTTGCAGGAATATGAATGCGTACAGGAGTCCCGGTATGCATTTCTACCCGTCTTCGGTCAAGCCTCATCGTCGGCATCCGCGGGCCGCGCCACCCGGTCGACGTACCAGAGACATTCCCCCCTGGGCTGCACGTGGGTCGCGGGCAGCGCGGGATC
Source organism: uncultured Salinivenus sp. (assembly GCA_964491575.1). Lineage (GTDB taxonomy): Bacteria > Bacteroidota > Rhodothermia > Rhodothermales > Salinibacteraceae > Salinibacter. The sequence goes on from CAZBIB010000045.1 coordinate 14,225, forward strand.
CTTGCGGTCCAGTACGCCGCGAAGTGCGTCTCGCTTGCGCTTGCCCGACACGAGAAAGAGGGCGCGTCGGGCCCCGTTCAACACAGACAGGGTGCACGTAAGACGGGTCGCCACGTCGTGTCGAGCCGGAGCGGTAACGACACGGACCCACTGGCTCCCGTCCTCCGCGTCCTCGGCCAGGGTTTCGGGGAAGATCGAGGCCGTATGGCCGTCACTGCCCAGGCCAAGGAGGACCGTGTCGAACGTGGCCGTTCGGCTGTCGAAGTGTCGCCGAAGGGCGTCCTCGTACGCGGCGGCGTCTGCCTCCGGGGTCTCTCCCTGCGTCGGGATGGGGTGGACGTTGGATGCGGGGATCGGCACTTCGTCGATGAGCGTGCGCCGGACAAGGCGGACGTTGCTCTTCGAATGGCTGTGGGCCACGTACCGCTCATCGCCCCAGAATAGGTGGATTTGCTCCCAGGGGAGGGCTCCCTCCACCGCCAGCAATTCGTACAGCCGTTCGGGGGTGCTGCCCCCCGCAAGGCCAAGGGCATACACCTCCTGGCTGCGCAACGCGGTCTCGATGTCGGATTGGAGGTTCTGCGCTGCAGCACGACTCAGGGCCTCCAGGTCCTGATGCTGGTGGACTGTGAAATCGGCCTCTGGATTCTCTGACATCACGAAATACTTCCTCCGAATAAAGGAAACGGGCAACTGGCCGTCCGATTGTCCTTGAAATTATCAGAGTCTGTTTGGTGGATGGGTGAAATGCCGACACGAGCGTAGCGACTGACGAGGCTCAGCCGAGTAAACTCAGTGGGTGAAGGACAGGAAGGTGCCCAAACGATCCCCGTAGTGGAACTACTGGGTGAGTGCAGAAGCCTTCCTGTCCGAGATCCACGAAGTCGCAGGCCTCAGACAGTCCGCCAAACAGCCTCTCAGGTGGGCTCAGCCCTCCGGGTCGCCCGGCCTCCCGAGGTCCAGTTTGAAAGCAAGCGGCCCACTGAATCGGGCCCCCAAGTGCCGGCCTTATAGGGGTGCACCGGGAGATCGGCCTCCAAAAGGGGTGCGTAGAACCGCCACGACGCCTCCACCTCGTCGGCCCGGACGAAGAGCGTGGGATCGCCCACGATGATGTCTCGGAGCAAGGTTTCGTAGGCGTCGGGCATGGGTCCGAATGCATCCTCATATGAAAAGCTGAGGTGCTGCGTCTCCAGGGACATCGTGCCATCGTCGCTGTTGCCAAGTGCCTTCACCTCGAAGCGCAGATCGAACCCTTCGTCCGGCTGCAGCGTGATGAGGAGCTCGTTCGGCGGGGCCGCGGAGTCGGCCCCCTTCGGCACGCGCGAGTCACCGTCCGCCTGGAAGAGGGAGACGGGTGGGCTCTGGAAGCGAACGGCAATCTGCGTCAGCTTCGTCGGCAGTCGTTTGCCAGTGCGCAGATAGAACGGAACCCCCTGCCACCGCCAGTTGGCCACGTTGAGACGCATCGCGGCGAACGTCTCAGTGTCGGAGTCCGCGGGCACGTCCGGCTCGTCGCGATAGGCGGGGACGGGCTCGCCGTCCACTGTGCCCGCCTCGTACTGCCCCAGCACGACGTCGGTCTCGGGATCGGGCCGTCGGGTTGCTCGCAGCACCTTTACTTTCTCGTCCCGAATGGCATTGGCGTCCATGCTGGAGGGCGGCTCCATGGCCACCAGCGTGAGCAGCTGGGTCAGGTGGTTCTGAATCATGTCGCGCATGTGGCCGGACTGGTCGTAGTAGCCGCCACGGCCGCCCACGCCCAGCGACTCGGACACGGTGATCTCGATCCGATCGATGTGCTCCCGATCCCACATCGATTCGAAGAGCGCGTTGCCGAACCGGAAGGCCATCAGGTTCTGCACCGTCTCCTTGCCCAGGTAGTGGTCAATACGGTAGACCTGGTTCTCGTCGAAGTAGCGGTGAACCTGCTCGTTCAGGGTCTGCGCCGAGTCGAGGTCGTATCCGAATGGCTTTTCCACTACGACGCGTGTCCAACCAGAACTCGTGTTGAGGCCGACCTCTCCGAGGCCCTCGATGGCGGGACCGTAGATGCTGGGAGGAAGTGAAAGGTAGAAAGCGCGGTTGCCGGGCAGGTCAAGCTGCCGCTCCAGGTGCTCGATGCGGGTGCGGAGGGCGTCGTAGTCGTCGCCGCTCTCGCCGAGGCACTGGTAAAACAGGTTGCGAGTGCACCACTGCGACACTTCTTCGTCCGAGAAGCCCTTGTTGCGGAGGGCCTCCCGGGCCTCGTCGCGAAACCGCTCGTCGGACCAGTCGGACCGGGCGGCCCCGAGAACGACGCAGTGCCGGGCCACGTCCGCGTCCTGCATCAGGTGGTAGAGGGCCGGAATCAGCTTCCGCTTCGTGAGATCGCCCGTGGCCCCGAAAATCACGAACAGGTGCGGCTCAATCTGTGGCATTGGCCAATTGCGAGTTTCGAATTGCGAACGGGGTCACAGGACGCGGCAATTGAACGCCGAAAAATTCGGCATTCGAAATTCGTCATTCGTCACTGCTTTTGACGGCGTGTCCGCCGAACTGATTGCGCATGGCCGCGAGGAGCTTGTGGGTGTAGGAGTCCTCCACGCGCGAGTCGAGCCGCGAGATGAGAGCATCAGTGATGACCGGGGCCGGCACGTCGAGGTCGATCGCCTCCTTCACCGTCCATCGCCCTTCGCCCGAGTCGTCGACCCACGGCGCGACGTCGGGCAGGTCCTGGTCGTCTTCCAGGGCGCGGGCCGTGAGGTCGAGCAGCCAGGAGCGCACGACGCTGCCGAACCGCCACGTCTCGGCCACCTGCTGGAGGTCGAGGTCGAATTTCTCCTTCGACTTCATGATGTCGAAGCCCTCGGCGTAGG
>CAZBIB010000046.1:0-16685 GCA_964491575.1 uncultured Salinivenus sp.
TCCACGAATTGCAGAAGCTCCTCCGGCGCCGCGTCGAGGAAGGGGGAGGGCCGCCGGTCGTAGCCGCGCTCGCGCTTCGGGTAGGTGAGTACGAGGTGCCGCTCGGCCCGCGTCATGCCCACGTACAGCAGTCGGCGGCTCTCGCGGCGCTCCTCCGGATCCCGGGCAAAGTAGGGCGGAAAGGCATTGTCGTGCACGTCCATGCACACGACGCGCTCGAACTCAAGTCCCTTTGCGCTGTGGTAGGTGGAGAGCGTGACCACGCCCTCTCTCCCGGTAGCACCGACGGTAGTCGAGTGCAGGCTTGTCGGGACCGTCTCCTCGCCCCAAAGCGCAAGGTGGGTGAGCAGGTCCTCCAGCGCGTCGCTCTGGAGCGGTCGGTCAGCGTAGGGGGCGAAGAGGGCTTCCAGGCGGCGGGCGAGACCGGGCTGAAGGCCAGCGGAGACGGTGAGTAGCTCATCCTCGTCGATGAGGCTGTAGAGCGCATGGTGGCGCAGCCGGTCCGGCAGGGCGCGGGGGAGGAGGGAGCGCAGGTCATCGCCGGCGGGAGAGGCGTCGCGCAGGGCCCACATGTGGCCCACCTGAAGAAATGCCCGGGCGTCGGGCGAGAGGGCGTCGGAATCCGGCGATTCGTAGGTGAGGGCGGCCACAAGCAGGGGCAGGAGTGGCTCGTGGGCCAGGAGGCGGTGCTGCCGGACTCGTTCCTCCTGCATCCGCTCTAGGATTCGCTGCTGGTCCTCACAGTCGGCCAGGGCGCGATGAGCCGTGTCCGTGTCGTCGTCCAGGAGCTGGTCGCGGAGGTGGCCCGCATCGTAGTGGCGGAGGTCGGGAAAAAGCTCGTGCGCGGCAGGCAGCAGATCGTACGTCGTGGTCCATCGCGCATCCGCGTCGTGCGTGTCGGCGAGGCGGCGCAGAATCCGGAAGTCGTAGCGCTGGCCGTTGTGGGCCACGAGCGGGGCAGAGTCTACGAAGTCGCAGAAGTCGGCCCAGACAGCGGCCTCGGGACGAGCATCGTCGAAGGCCGTCTCCGGATCCAGTCCGCACACCGTACGCAGAATCTCGCGCTCGTCGGCCGTCAGGTCGTTGGGCAGCTGCACGAGTTCAGAGAACCGATCGACCACGGTGCCGTCTTGCACCTTCAGGGCACCGATTTCCGCGACGAGACAGTGCCTCGGATTGGTGCTCGTGGCCTCGATGTCGACCATCACGTACTCTGGGAAGAGCGGCTCAGCGGCGGACGGCCCGGTTGTCAGTTGGAGGAGCTTGAACAGCCGGACGGACGGGCTGTGGAAGACGGCGTCGGCATCCACCGCGTGCACGTCGTCCGAATCGACTCCGAGCAACATTTTCTGGTCGGACGGGAGGGAGGCCTCGGGAGCGAGGAGGAGAATCTGCGGTGTGTCGTTTGCTGTCGGAAATGCCTCCGTCCGATCCGCCCAGCGGAGGAGGGCCTCCAGGTCGGTCGTAAGGATCACGTCGTCGGTGCCGAGCGGGGGAATTCCCTCCTCGGCGGGGCGGGCGAAGAGGGCCTCTTGCATCTCCGGAAGGGGCGCGGGCGGGTCCGACTCGATGCCGAGTGCCCGTCGCACGAGTTGCCGCCAGAGCCGCGTGATCTGCGGTGTGCGGTGGTGCAGGAGGAGCCGGGGCGTGTCGGAAGTGTCTTGCGCCTGCTGCCACTCCTTCAGAATGCGACCGGCGGTCCAGAAGGAGGGGAGCGAGACGGGATCGGTCAGGGTGTCGGTGTGACGGCGGAGGAGCTGGAGGGGGTCGCCGAGCTGGTGGAGCGCCTCGCGGGCAAAGGCACCGATGGTGAGGGTTTCCTCCCGTGATTTCTGCAGGAGATTGGTGATCGTGGCGTAGGCCCGATCGAGCCGTGCTTCGGCCTGTTCGAGGCCGGCGCTGCGGCGCGCCACTTCGTTTGAGACAACGGTCTGGAAGATCGCCCAGGGGGCTGAGTCCGACATCGAGCGATTTCCGAAGTCGCGCAGCCGGGCCATCACCCCGTCCGGAAGCAGCCGTTCCAGCAGTTCAGTCATGGGGGCGTCGAGGGACCGGTCGCGGCGACGCGCGTCGATGACACGGAGCAGGGCGTGGAGTTTTTGGGCCGGGGGCGTGTCGAGGAGATCCTCGCTGCTGCTCGTGTCGCAGGCCATCCCAGCTCGGAGAAAATCCCGCTCCAGCGCCGCAAGGCGACGGTTCCATCGCGTGAGGACGGCCAAGTCGCCCCGTTTGGCGCCTGCGTCGATCCAGTCCCGGATTTGGCGGAGCACATAAGCCCGCTCATTCTCTGCGTCGGCGCATGCGACGAGCTGCACCGGCTCGGTGCCCTCATTCCACGTACGGATGTCGCCCCGCTGCTTCAGTCGCCCGTCGCCGTCGAGCACCGTCTCGGCCACCGCGAAGATGGAGCGGTTCGACCGATAATTGGTAGTGAGCACGTGGCGGGTGCTGCGCGCTTCGGTGCAGTGGAAGCGTTCGATGTAGCGGTGGATGTTGGCGGGGCGGGCGCCCCGGAAGCGGTACACGGACTGGTCGTCGTCGGCTACGCAGTAAAGGTGGGCGCCTTCTTCGCCGAGGCGGCGGATGATGTCGAACTGCACCGGATCGGTGTCCTGAAACTCGTCGACGAGCACCGCCTCGGTGTCCTCGATTAGCTCGGTCCGCACGTCGTCGTGCTCCCGCAGCAGGTCGCGCGTCTTCACGAGCAGGTCGTCGAAGTCGAGCGCGCCCCGGTCGGCCAGCATCTGGTCGTAGGTGTGCAGGCCTTCCGTCAACTGTCCCGACACCGTGTCGATGCCGAGCTTGATGCGGCTGACGTGTGTTTTGACCTGCCGGTAGCTGTTGAGATAGTTGCGCTCACACCACCGTTCGTGCGCTTCGTACCAGCGCTGCCAGAAGGCATCCGTCACCGTGTCGTCGACTACGATGAAGTCGTCGGGCACGTCGGCCCGGTCGGGGTACGTGCGGAGGGTTTCGTAGCAGAAGTGGTGGATGGTGCCGGCGCGGACGTGTTGTGCTTCGGGACCGACGAGATCGGTCAACCGGTCGGTGAGCTGCTGGGCGGCCCGCCGCGTAAAGGTAACGAGGACGAGGCGGGAGGGCATCACGTCCTGTTGTTCGATGAGGTAGGCGGTCCGGCACACGAGGACGCGCGTCTTGCCGGTCCCCGGCCCGGCCACCACGAGTTGAGGCTCCATCGAGGCCGTGACGGCGGCCTGCTGGTCGGGATTGAGGTCGGGCCAGGCGGTGGAGGACTCCATGTGCGATTCGAGGGACGAAGCGAGTGAGAGGGATGGACAAGTGGAACTCGATCAATCGGTGGGGGGCGGAAGGAAGTCGGTGAGCGCTCCATAGAAGTGGTCGAAAGCCTCGTAGTGGGGCACGTGTCCGATACCAGGCAGCTCCACCAGCGTGCTGTTGGGGATGGCCTCCGCTGTCGCCTCGTCCAGCTTGTCGTAGCGCCCCATGGTGGCGGCCACTGAGTCCGGCACCCGGCTCGTGCCCAGGGCCGTGCGGTCGCGCTGGCCGATGATGAGCAGCGTTGGCATCCGGAGATCCGGAAATTCGTAGAGCACCGGCTGCGTGAAAATCATGTCGTAGGTGCGAGCCGACACGCGGGCGATGGTCTCGTAGTCCGGGCCGCGGATCCAGCCGGCCTGAATTTCAAGGAGGGGATCATACGCTTCTTTCCATTCTCCATCGAAATAGCTCTGCCGCATGTAGCGCTTGACCCCCTCCGGCGTCTTCTGCAGTTCCTGCTGGTACCATTCATCGATGGTCTGGTACGGCACTTTCCGTTTCCAGTCTTCGAGCCCGATCGGGTTGACGAGGACGAGCTGTTCGGTTCGTTCCGGAAACATGAGGGCAAATCGGGTGGCCAGCATGCCCCCCATCGAGTGCCCGACGACGGTCACCGGCCCTACATTTCGCTCATCGAGGAGGGCTTTGGTGTGGTGGGCAAGGGCATGAAAGGAATACTGGAAGTTGACGGGCTTGCTCGACTTGCCGAATCCGATCTGATCCGGCGCGATCACGCGGTACCCATCCGCCACCAGCGCCTCCATCGTGCGGCCCCAGTATGCCCCGGAGAAATTTTTGCCGTGGAGGAGAAGAACGGCATGCTGCGACGTGTCCGCTGGCCCGACATCCATGTACGCCATCTCCGGTGACTGGCGCTGAGCCTCGAACGACCGATACTGCACGGAATACGGATACTCGTATTCGCTCAATCGGGCATCGTATGCCTGCCCGTGCGACGCGGAGACGAGAAGGGGAAGAAAACAGACAGCGATCAGAAAGGAGCGCATCTCGATCACCGTATTTACTGTTGGGTGGACTAGTGAGCTTGCACAGCTACTCTGCTAGATTCTTGAAGCTTCTCCGTTAGCGAGATTGCTTTGCATCGTCGCTCCAAACTTGATTTGGAGCCTATAATCCATACGGCCGGATAGGAGCCAAGTCGGGGTCTGGGGCGACGTTTTTATCAAAGCAGGTGTGCAGGTCTTACTAGTGCTGCTGGGACGAACCATCTGCCTTACCGCTCCGGATCCGTCGTCGCGGGCTCAAGGCCGAGGGTGCGTCCCTTCTCGGTGGCGGGCACGCCCTCCTTCAACCACACCGGGGCAGGGGCGTCCTTGAGGTAGTGGTCGAAGAACTGCTGCATGCGTCGAGTCCAATCCCGTTTCTCGGCGAGGTCGGTGGGCCAGTGAACCTCGCCGGTGTAGTTGATGAGCCAGGCCGGCTTGTTGAGGCGCCGGAGGGCCACGAACAGCTCAATGCCCTGCTCCCAGGGCACGGCCGAGTCCTTGTCGTTGTGCATCATCATCAGCGGCGTGTTGATGCGGTCGGCCCAGAAAATCGGGGAGTTGTAAATGTAGCGCATCGGCATGTCCCACAGGCTGCTCCCAATGCGGCTCTGTGTGTCCTCGTACTGGAACATACGGCTCATCCCGCTGCCCCATCGAATGCCCCCGTAGGCACTGATCATGTTGGAGACCGGCGCCCCGGCCTCCGCGGCCGCGAACAGGTCCGTTTTTGTCACCATGTAGGCGATCTGGTAGCCGCCCCAGCTGTGCCCGTGCACGCCGATATTGTCCTCGTCGATCCACGGCTTGTCGGCGAGCATCGTCACGCCCGGCATCACCGACTGCATCGCGCTCTCGCCCGGGTAGCCCGTCTCGTAGTGGATGTTGGGGACGAAGACGACGTAGCCCCGGCTCACGTAGAACGTGAAGTTGATGACCGAGCGATCGGACTTGGGAGCGTAGTGCTCGTGTAGGTCGTCGCTGTACTGCTCGTAGAAGTACGTCATCATCGGGTACTCCTTCGAGGGGTCGAAGTCCTCCGGTTTGTAGAGGAGGCCCTCGATCTTTTCGCCATTTGCGGATGTCCACTCGATCAGCTCGGCGGTCCCCCAGCGGTATTCGCTCTGCTGCGGGTTGAGGTTGGTGATCTTGGTTGGATCGCTAAATGACTGGTCTGTGGCCCATAGGTCCGGAAATTCCTGGAAGCTCTCCCGCGTATAGAGGAGCCGGTTTGCATCGTCGGCCTTCTGAGGATTTGAGAATGACCGGTCCATCATGAGGAGCTCGGTCGGCTGTTCGGAGCCGGTCACCTGGTCTCGATAAAAGCCATCGGCCTTCGTCTCAGTGTTGAAGGCAGACAGCAGAAGCTCGTCCGACACCTGCGTCGACGGGTTCACGGCGTTCGGCCAGTTTCCCCAAGCGGCCGTCTCCCGATCGTCCTCGAGCTTTACGTATCGGAACCGAAGGTTCTCCTGGCGTCCAACCTCGTCGGTCAGAGCGCGGGTCGCTTTCGGTTGTGTAGGGTCGACGGTCCATACGTCGTGCTTGTCGTAGATGAGCACCTGCTTGTCCCCCTCGGTCCAGCCAGAAAGGCCGTAGGGACCAGGGGGATAAGGACGATCGTGCCGATGGTCGTAGACCGAGTGCGGAATGCCCGCGGAGAGAGTGATGTGCGACTGATCGTCGGTCGTAAGGGCCTTCCAGGCGCGGGCCTCACGGTTCCACCACGCCACATATTTGCCCTCCGGTGAAAGCTGCGGGATGGCCTGCACGTTCTCCAGCACCTGCAACCGCTCCCCGGTCTGCAGGTCGATGAGGTAGGCGTCGTAGGCGGCGGGCCAGTCCCACGATAGCTTCTGCCGGTACGGGCGGTTGGTCACGCCGAGGGCCACGTCCGCGTTGCCCTCGTCCGCGACGGTTACGGCGGGGACCGCCTCGGTCGCAATTTGGACGATCCGGTCCGTTTGCGTGAAGTAGGCGGCCCGGTACGTCTGCTTCTTTTTCTCCTCGGCCTGCTCCTTCTGCATCGGCTGGATGTAGGGATCCTTCCAGTTCCAGATGTCTACCTCGACCTTCTCCTTCTCCAGTAGGCTGTCCTTCTCGACAGGCGGGGGCGGCGCCGGGGCCGTGCCGAAGAAAATGCGATTTCCATTCTCAGAGAACGAGAGGTCGGCCTGCTCGCTCACGAGCCAGTTGTCCGGCAGGCCCGAGGTCCCGGACTGAGCGAGTGCTGAGGGCTCATCGTCCCCGACGCGCCAGTGATATAGGATATTGTCATGGTGGGGAACGTCGACACTGTCAGGACCGGCGAGGAAGGCGATCTGTGTGCCCTCGTCGCCCAGCACGAACTGTGGGTAGTTGTCGGCCCCCGAATGGAGCGTTACTGCCTCAGGGGCGTCACCGGTGAGCCGAACGGCGTGTACAGCGTGGACGGGATTCCCTGTGCTGTCGGTCTCGGTGTACGCGAGCAACTCCCCGTTCTCAGCAAAGGCGTAGTCGGTGACGTGGTCGTAGATCCATTCCTGCCCACTCTCCAGGTTCCGTAGGACGAGAAGGGCGCTTTTGGTTTCCTCGTTCCCATCGTCGTTGTCCTCGCTCTCGTCGTCAGACGCTGCGGTGTCGGGTGGGGCTGGTGCATGATGGTAGGCCAACCAGCCACCGCTTTCCTCCGGGATCTTGTACGACTGAACGCGCCCGGCTCGGGTAGTGTCGCCCGAGCTGAGGTCGAGCAATCCCAAGGCGTCCTTCGGCCGCTTCGGCGGCGGAACGTCGTTGAGTTTGGCCTGACGCGTAGAGTCGTACGGCGGGTCGATGAGGAAGACCGCAAATGCACTGCTTTCGGTAAACTGAGGCTCCTCGCCTCGAGGCACGGTGTACGTCTGATCCAAGCTGAGATCCTTGATCTGCAGCTCGGCGTTGCCTTTCGGGGGCGCCGTGACGTACAGGGCCCATTCTCCATCGTCTGAGAGGGCCTGTGTCTCAATTTCGTCCCATCGGTCGTAGGCATCGTGGGTGAGGGGTTTATTTTGGGCTCCGGCGGGCGCGACGCCGGCGAGACCGAGGCTGACGATAAGGAGTGCAACGGCGAGAGATCGGTACATACTACTGGAGAAAGGACAAGGAGAGGGAGAATCAAACACACTCCCCAAGTTATGAGACATCGCACCCAAAGAAAACGAGTCAGGATTTGTCGCCGAGTTCGCGGTACGAGGTAAACCGGATCGCGTCCGGGTCGTCGCTCAGATACGGTGCCAGCACCTCGTCTTCCCAGGTCTTCCAGTTCTCGGGGTAGTTCGGCTTCTCCACCGGATCGTCCGGCGGACCCCAGAGGGCCTCCCAGGCGGCGCGGCTCTCATAGATCCAGATCGCCCCGTAGCGGCGAGTCCGCGCGCCCTTGATCCCTTTCAGTAGATGGTAGTTTTCCAATCCCGGAAGGGTGAGCAGATCCTCCGCCCGGGCATTCTGAATTGCGGTCTCAAAGTCGGTCGGATCGGCGTCGGGTCGGAGCTCGTATTCGTGAACGCTAATCACTCGCGGCATGGACGGGAGGGCAACCTGTCAGTTTTTCTTGCGGAGGAAGGGGACGAAGCGGACGGGAGCTATCTGCCGTTTGGACACCTCACCGTCCTTCTTTGTGACGAGCGTGAGGCGTTGGGTTTGCCCCGTGGGTCCCACCGGCACGATCATCCGGCCGCCGTCGGCGAGCTGGTCGATGAGGGGTGGGGGGATCTTTTCCGGAGCCGCTGTGACCACGATTACGTCGAACGGCGCGCGGGCCGGCCAGCCCTTGAAGCCGTCGCCGTGGCGGACGACGACGTTGTCGTAGCCGAGCCGGTCGAGCCGCTTTGCTGCCGTGGTGGCCAGTTCCGAGAGGATTTCGATGGTGTAGACCGAGTCGACGATCGTGGACAGCACCGCGGCCTGGTAGCCCGAGCCCGTCCCGATTTCGAGGGCGCGGTCCGTGGAGTCGGGGCGGACAAGCTCCGTCATCCGGGCCACGATGTAGGGCTGCGAGATGGTCTGCTCCTGCCCGATGGGAAGGGGGCGATCCGAGTAGGCGAGTTCCGGGTCGACGTCGGGTGCGAACCGGTGGCGCGGCACCGACCGCATGGCCTCGAGCACGGCGGGGTCGGTCACGCCCCGGGTCGCAATTTGCTGCTCGACCATGCGCTCGCGCAGGGCCTGATGCTCCCACGACGTGTCGGGCGGGGCCACGAGGAAGAGGGCGCTGAGGACGACGGCAAGCATGGCGGGCGAGGCCTTCGTTCGAGGAACCGAGACCGGACATTCATCTAACGGATCAGGATGAAGGCACGTTCTCGGATGGACACGTACGGTTCGGTCGCCGAGGTCTTCAGCGAACGACGTGATCTGGTCTTTTTTTTTCGATGGAAGGATGACTCGCAGGTCATTCCTTCTGGACATGAAAAGGCACACCGAAATCTGGCATTCGGTGTCAGTTGTACTTCTCCGGTGAATCGGTCAGATTGTGGTCGTGGGATCCATTCTTCCAATGCAAAGGCGTCCTTACGGCGCGAACTGTAGGTTGGCCGACGAGGTGAGAGTGATGGACGCGGACTGGTTTACGTTTCAAGCCCGACTTGGGCGGGTTGTCGACGGAGACACCGTGGACCTACTGGTGGATCTGGGTTTTCGGACGCGGAAGAAGGTGCGCGTTCGAGCAAAGGGAATCGACACCGCAGAGGTCTACGGCGTGGCCACAGACTCCGAGCAGTACCGGCGCGGAACGCAGCACTCCGATTTTGCGCGCACCTGGTTTGAGGAGAACGCTGGCGATGAAGACTGGCCCTTCGTCCTCGTCACCGAAAAGGACCACGGCAAGTACGGGCGGTGGCCGGGCCGGATCGTGAGTAAGCAGACGGGCAACGTGTACAACGAGGACATCGTCAACGAATTCCCGGCGGTGGCGTCGTGAGCGGAACCGGGCTCCGCTCAACAATTCTGGCCGCCTTCGCCTGTCGTCGTTTGCACGAACACAGTCTTCTGCACATCCGGTGAGCCACTCCACATCATTTCCTCGGTACGGTTGGGTGGGGCTGATCCTCATTGCTGTCGCGTGGCCGCTCAACTGGGGCGTCGGGGTCGAGGGGCTGCGCACCCATGTGCTTTTCTTTCCGCTCTGGCTCGGCTACGCCCTGGTGGTCGACGCGATGGTGAAGCGGCGCCGCGGCACCTCGCTGCTGACCCGGAGTCGGCTCGACTTCGCCGGGCTGTTTCTCGCGTCCGCTCCGGCATGGTGGCTCTTTGAGGCCGTCAACGAACGGACGGAGAACTGGACCTACGTTGGGGCCGAGCAGTTCAGCAATCTGGAGTATGGCCTTTTGGCGACGATCTCCTTCTCGACGGTTATGCCCGCGGTCTTTGGCACCGCCGAGTGGATCCGCTCCTTCGACTGGACTGAGCGCCTCACGGACGGCCCTAGGCTGCGTCCCACGCGGGGCCTTCTGGGCACGTTCGTTGGCATTGGGAGTGCCATGCTCGCGCTCGTCCTCATCTGGCCGACCTACTTTTATCCCTTCATCTGGGGGTGGGTCTTCTTCTTGATCGTTCCCTTGAATCATCGCCTCGGTCGACACACGCTTCTCGACGACACGGCGGAGGGGAATTGGCGCCCGGTTGTCTCACTCGCCCTTGGCGCCCTCGCCTGTGGATTTGTCTGGGAACTCTGGAACGTGTATGCCTACCCCCAATGGGTCTACGATGCTCCGGGGGTCAACTTCTGGCACGTTTTCGAGATGCCCCTGATCGGCTACATTGGCTACCTGCCATTCGCGCTTGAACTGCACGCCCTCGTCCATCTTCTCTTCCCCCACCGTCCCCCCTTGGATCTCTGATGCCGCCCGCAAACCCGCCGCACTGCTTCAGAAAACAGAAAACGCCTCCGAGATCACCGTTTAACGGTGCTCAGAGGCGTTTTGTAGCTGTCGCTTGGTGCCCGAGATGGGATGTGTAAAACGCAACCTCCGAGAAGTCCCGAGAATTGTCGGAATATCGGCCTCTGTAGCTGTTGAAGATGGAAATACCGCGTCGCCTGTCAAAACGGGTTGGGTCTTCTCAGAGGACTTATGCGGACTCAGCCCTGACAGTAGCCCTGAGAGTCTAACTGCGAGCAATCGGGGGTTGAGTCCCTAATCTTGTGTAATTGAGCAGGCAGATAGAAAAAGCCATCGCGTTCTGTCAGGTTGTAAGTGAACCAGACCAACAACCAAAGCAGAAGCGCGATGGCTACCATTGAGATTACGATCGATGATGAGAAGATCCAACAGATGCTCGAAGGGGACCGGGGAATGGCCGTTCTCTTAGAGCCAATCCTGAATCAGACTCTCCAGGCCGAGATGACTGAGCACCTTGGAACTGAGCCGGGAGAACAGACTGAGAGCCGGCAAGGATACCGGAACGGAACGTATGAGCAAAAGCTGACGACCCGGGTCGGCATGATCGAGCTGGAGGTGCCCCGGGACCGGGAAGGCACGTTCCAAACGGCGCTCTTCCAGCGTTACCAGCGGTCGGAGAAGGCTCTCGTGCTGACGTTAATGCAGATGGTGGTGCAGGGAGTGTCTACGCGCCGCGTGAAGAAGATCACGACCGAACTCTGTGGGCGGGAGTTCTCCAGTTCGACCGTTTCTCGGTTGATGGAAGATCTCGACGAGCAGGTTGAGGCTTGGGCCTCTCGATCCCTTGAGCAGGAATATCCGTTTTTAGTTCTCGACGCAAGCATCTGAAGGTTCGGCGGCAAGGAGGCGTTCGGTCGACGACCGTGATGCTGGCGGTGGGCATCGGCGAAGACGGCCAACGGGAAATTTTGGGGCTTGAGACGGCTCTTAGCGAGACTGAGGAGGGCTGGCGACGGTTTATCCGCCGGCTCAAGGAGCGCGGGCTCTCCGGCGTAGAGCTGGCCACCAGTGACACTCATCCTGGTTTCATTCAAGCACTCAGAGAAGCCTTCCCGGGACTGATCTAGCAACGATGCCAGGCCCACTTTCGGAGGAATGTTCTCGACCAGACGCCTTCCAGCTATCGAGATCGGATGCATGAGGTGCTGGATCAGGTTCTGGAAGCGCCCTCCCAAAAAGAGGCGCAATCAGGATTCGAGGAATCTGCTCGCGAGCTTGAAGAGAAAGCGCCCGCTGCCTACGAGATTCTTGAAGAGGGTCTTGTCGACGCGACGGCCGTGCTTGCGCTACCCGGCAAATATCACCGGCGGCTTCGCACAACAAACATGGTCGAGCGCTTCATCCAGGAGATTCGGAGGCTAGAGAAAGTGATCCGCATCTTCCCAAACCGGGAGTCGGCCTATCGGCTCGTCGGGGCCCTCTGTGCGGAAACACATGAGGAGTGGTCAACGGGCCGTCGATACTTGAACATGGACGAGTACCTCGACTGGAAGACCGCTCAGCACGAGGAGAAGTCACCTGCCGAGAAGCAGGTCGAGCCTGTTGCTGTCGCGGCCTGATCCGACGACCTGACAGAACGCCTTTTACACAAGATTCGGGGCTTGATGGGTGCGGGGACTGCGACCGGCTCTTTTTTCTCAAAAAGGGACGCATTGAGGCACAGGGAGCCTTCGAGGAGCTTTGCGCAGCGCGCGAGGACTTTCATCGGATGGCGCGGGTGGCATGAGCTATCATTCGGCTACACAACCATGAATCGGCTACACAACCATGAATACACAGGAGCTTCGTCGAAAATTGCGACATGGTCGCCAAAGAACAGAGCGGGTTCTGAAAAGACTCGGGGCAGGTATCACGGCCTATGCCACACGGCCGATCTGGAGGAAAGCACAGTGTCTTTTCGTGCTCTCAACCGGTCGAACGGGTACGACGACGCTTGCGCGACTACTCGATCTTTCTGAAGAGATCGATGCGTTCCACGAGCCACGGCCGCAGTTATTGGAAGAGCGGCAGGCCGCTCGCTGGGAGCTGCACACGAACAAAAGGAAGTACCGCCACATCTTCATTCGCGCACGAGGGACGCCACTGTTCCAGGCTGTATGGAAGGGCCGGATGTATGCCGAGACGTCGGCGCGGCTCACTTTTTTTGCGCCGGTGATTGCTGATCTGCTACCTAGAGCAAAATTTCTTTTCATCCACCGCGATCCGGTTGGTTTGATTCGGTCGGGAATGAAGAGGGGATGGTACGTTGATCATCCAGCAGATTATGCTCGCATACGACCTGTAAGAGGGGAGGATTTTTTCGACAGATGGGAGCAGAGAAGTCCATTCGAAAAGATCTGTTGGTACTGGAAAGTATACAACGAATTTGCAATCGATTTTTGCCGACAGATTCCTTCGTCCCGTGTTCTCACATTTTGTGCGTCCGATCTGTTCGAGGGAACGGCGGTGCCTCAGATCTTCGAGTTTTTAGATGTTCGGCAGCTCTCCGATGATGACGTCGACCGAGTTTTGAGGAAGAAACTGAATGCACAGCAGGAGGGCTCTTTTCCGGAAGCAGATGAGTGGTCGTCTTGCATGTATGGTACTCTTAGGCGCATTGCAGGAGATACTATGGAGAGACTTTGCTACTCTGTGGAGGATTCCGTAAATTCATCGTAACCTAAGTCAGTTTCTGCGCTGAGCAGAAAGAGGCGCTGACTATTAGGCCGATAAATCCTGCTTCTGTGAAGGGGTCGATTGATTTTCTAAAGCGAGTTCGAGACGCCATTGGGCGACGGTTTCGGTGGTTGAGGAACTGGTTTGATCGTCGCCTTATGCGGATTGGAGCGCGCTCGCCGGTCTTTGCGTCGTTCTACTACGCTCTCTTCAACCGCTCTTTTGACCGCGAGCACCGCTCCGTGCTGGCAGGGCGGCTGGCCCACGACCGGAGCCAGGAGGAGACGGCAGAAACGTCCAGCGTGCTTCGCCGCGGCATTCACCGGCTTGAAAAGGGGATTTTGAGCAAACCGCGTCGAGACATTTTCGCGGTGCACTACATCCGAGAGACGGTCGACTTTTACGAACGGGCGGTGCGCTCGCGCGGAAACGGAGCGCTCGTTCCCGACGAGGAATTGAAGTGGGCCCACGACGTTCTGGAAAAGTACTTTGCAATTACCGGGTCTCATCCTCGCATCGACGCTCAGCGGGAGCGATTCGAGAAGCTACCGTCTCCTTCTTTTGGGACGAACGGACAGCCAAAACGTCCTTACAAGCGCGACCTATCCACGCCGCCGAGCGTCGACTACGAAGATCTACTGGAGCTTTCCAAGCGGCGACGGTCGGTGCGCTGGTTTCGGCAAGAGCCGGTGCCACGGGAACTCATTCGGAAGGCGGTCGACGTAGCCAGCTTGTCGCCCAGTGCATGCAATCGGCAGCCCTTTGAGTTTCGAGTGTTTGACGATCCGGAACTAGTGGACAAAGTTGCTTCACTGCCAGCCGGAACGAAGGGATTCCACCATAACTTTCCCGCAATCATCGTACTCGTGGGAGAGCTGCGAAACTATTATGGCGAACGGGATCGCCACCTCATCTATATCGATGCGTCGCTGGCTGCCATGGGGTTTGTGTACGCGGCTGAGTCCCTGGGGCTGAGTACCTGCTGCATCAATTGGCCCGACATCGAAGAGTACGAGCAGGAGGCCGATGAGGTCTTAGGACTCGAGCCCGATCAGCGCCCCGTCATGTTCATGGCGGTTGGGTATCCCGATCCCGATGGCATGGTGGCCTTCTCGCAAAAAAAGCCCAATCGTAAGATTTGCACCTTTAATAAAATATGATTATTTCAAAAAGATATGTTTATTGAGGTCACAGGGACAAATACGCAAAATAAGGGGGCCGAGTTGATGCTCGTGGCCATCCGCGACCAGTTGACCGAGTTTCCGCTGGCCGTAAACCAGTTTTTTGGAAGTTACCGCGAGCGAGCAAGATACGGTCTACTCCAGAAAATCTCACTGGATAGATGGGGGCGCTCCCGCGTTGCTGTCACCCTAATGCCAGAGGAGTTTCGCCGGTCATTCGGACTCGTGCGCAACGACGACATCGACGTGCTGCTTGACGCATCGGGATTTGCATTTGGAGATCAGCATCCCCCCTGGCGGACGATTCGGTTTGCGGAGCGCGTGGAGGCAGCCAAGCGCGCAGGAAAGACGGTAATTCTGCTTCCGCAAGCATACGGGCCGTTCACCAATTCGTCGATCCGAGAGGCATTTGCTCGGATTGTTGACGCTGCCGACTTGGTCTTTGCCCGTGACGATATTTCGATGAAGCATGCGCAAGATGCCGCGGGAAAGTCAGAGACGCTCAAACAAGCTCCGGACTTCACGAACCTGGTTGAGCCGGATCGCACCGTTGACAGCGACGCCTCAAGCCGAGCAACGATCGTTCCCAACCAGCGAATGGTCGAAAAAAACGGCGCCGATGAGGCATCAGCCTATGTCCCCTTCATGGAGACGTGCATCGAGGTCGTCGTAGAGATGGGCCTGGAGCCGGTACTTCTTCTGCATGAGGAAGACGACGACGAGCTTGCCTCGGACATCCAGAGTCACGTAGAGTGCAACGTCCCTGTGCGCGAGAAGACCGATCCTGTGGCCCTGAAGCGCTTTTTAGGAGAGAGCCATCTCGTCGTCGCTTCGCGGTTTCACGCGCTCGTGGGGGCTCTTTCACAGGGCGTACCAGCCATCGGCACGAGCTGGAGTCACAAATACGAGATGCTGTTTAAGGAATATGACTGTTCCAACATGCTGCTCTCCAGCCAAGCCGACGAGGAACGCGTGCGCGACTGTGTGGCGGCTTCGACTGAGGAGTGCCGCGCTAGGTTGACAAATCGGATTCGGAAAGTTGGAGCGCAGCTTAAGCAGGAGACCAGAGAGATGTGGGAGCAGGTTGACGATGTGCTCAAGGAGCATATGGAAGATGTCGAGGAGACATGATGGCATAGTGGATTGTCATCCGTCACTCTTTGAGTCCGACGCTCCAACTGTTCCGTAGGGACGACGCGGACAGTAGGGGCATTTTCCACAACATGCCGGGCTGAGCCTCTTCGAGTTTCAAGGGAAACGGACCAAAGAATTACGGTTGACAGAGCACTACTCTCGACCCGTTCTTAGTGCTAGATGAGCTTCAGCAAGATGAAGGGCCATGGGTTCTCCTGAGCAGTTTCTTCGACCACGACGATACGAGCCGCGAACGTGATCTCTGGTTCCGAGTGCGCACGACTTTGATCAATGAGAAAGATGTAAAAGATATCGTAGAAAAAAGTGGTAAGATTGAGAACAGAGTCCATGGGATTAATGCTACGCCGTTTCGGCATTACACATTCGCTGGTGAGGTACCTTGGGCAGGTACCTTTCCTGAAAACAGGGAAATGGAAGTGGGTGAGGTCCATGGTCGGCGGAGCTACTCCATCGAAAGGGAAGAGGCTGTTAGCAGTATTACTTTTCAGATACCGGAGTCGATAAGTAAGGACAAAGAAAATCGCGATGGCGACTCCGAAAATGTAGAAGAGTCGGATGAACAGGCTGATCTAACAGAATTGGAGCTTGAGATGCCCACGAGGAGCGAGTGGGAAATCGAGTGCAAGACTTACCACCATGTACTCGTTCCCGTCTTGTGAAACGAATGGGAAGGATACCACAATGAGATCAACCAGGGAGCGCGTGGCGAGGTGCCTGCACGGCAACTGACTGATGCACTGGAACGGGTCTCACAGCCGCAAACTTACGATCTGTACGATTCATTCGGGCGCCGGGCAAGTGTCGCAACCCACTTTGAAGCTGAAGACAGTGGAGTTAAGCGATTCCAGCAATTTCTCTTCATTCGGAAGGACCTGCTGAACCGGTACCTTGAAGAAACCAGCCAGCAACTCCTGATTTGGGTCGCAGGTGAGCGGCAGTACTCAGTAAAGGCATTCAACAAGAAAAGAGGAGATGATAACATAGAGGGACCGCTCCGTGAGTCCTTCCGCCAAGTTCACAACTATTCAAAGGACTGACCACGTCCGGGAGGTCGGCCACGTCTATCCGCTTAGAGGGCGAAGTCCATGTAGTCATGAGGTTGGGGAAGGTGGAGCCCGGCTTAATCAACCAGCAGATGCATCAACATTTCCTAGCCTCTCAAGTCGTGAGGAGGGAAGTGTTGAAGAGACGAAACGGCTCTACTTGTGGCTATGGTGGGACCTTGATCACGGTAAGAAGAGCGTTCCCCCATAATTCCCCACAACTTTTCGATTTGATGCGATATATTGCGATTCGCCGCAAAATCGGGGAAGCGGCTCCAAACAGAAAACGCCTCCGAAATCGCCGCTATGCGGCACTCAGAGGCGTTTTGTAGCTGTCGCTTGGTGCCCGAGAGAGGACTCGAACCTCCACGGCCTGTAACGGCCACATGGCCCTCAACCATGCGCGTCTACCAATTCCGCCACTCGGGCAAG
>CAZBIB010000047.1:0-16666 GCA_964491575.1 uncultured Salinivenus sp.
CGCTCATATGCCCGGGTGCGGATACGTCGTGTCAACCCGCGCGGACCGGCGGGCGCGCTCCGTAGGTGAGCCGACGCAGCAGCGTCTCGGCGGGCCCCGGCCGGTCCGTCCGCTCCAGGCCGAGGGCGACGCCCACGGTGACGAGGTATACGCCGACCCCCACCGCGGCCACGAAGGCCGTCCCCGCTCCCGCGCCGTTCATTCTCGACTGAATACCGAACAGCAAGTCTACAGCTGCTGCTGCGGCTTCTCCAGCACGAACAGCCCTTCTCCGATGCTCGACACGACGACGATCCCATTGTCGAAGTACGGATAGTTGCTCCACGTGCCCTGGAAGCCGGGGCTGTTCTCGCCGTAGGGCATGGTGTCGAAGTGGGCGACCTCTTGGGGCTCCTCAGGATTGCTGATGTCCAGGATGCGCAGCCCGCTCTTGTAGTTCGTCTGGTACATCGTGGAGCCCTCGACGTAGAGGTTGTGGTCCGATGACTTCGGCGAGAGCATGAGCTGGTTCACCAGCTTCGGATTGTCCAGATCGTTCAGGTCCCACACGAGGGTACGGGTGTGTTCAGTCTTCCCCTGAATCTCGTCGAGCTCGTCGTTCTGATAGAAGTACCGCTGGTCTGGGCCAAACCAGCCCTGGTGAACGTAGCCGTAATCCGGATAGGAGCCGGTCGAGACGGCCACGGTGCTGTCCTTGTTCGTCACGTCCGCGACGCTGATCGCGGTCTCGTTGGAGCCGATGCAGATTTCTTGGCCCTGATACTCAGTATCTGGGCCGTTGTACATCACGCACTGCGCATCGTGGGTGTAGCCAGTGCCGGATCGGCCGGTCGACGGATCGGAAAAGCAGCCGGCAAATGTGGGATTCAGCGGATCCTGAATGTTGATCATGTGGAGCCCGCCTCCACAGGTATTACCGCCGCCGCTGCTGCCCACCGCGTAGGCATATCCGCTCTTCTTGTTGATGACGATGTTGTGGACGCTGTTCACCTGATCGTAGTGCGCATCCTCCTTGAAGGTGACCGGCTTCTCCCCCGACTCCACGTCCCGAAGCTTGGTCAGGTCAAAGACCTGCACGCCGTGATCCCCGGCGTTGTCGGCCACGATGTAGGCGTAATGCTCGTACACCTTGATATCCCGCCAGGACGTCACAGGGGTGCCGTCGGTTCGGGGCAGTTCGCCGAGGTAGACCGGATTGGTCGGATCACTCACGTCGACGAACGCGGTGCCGTCCGTGCGGCCGACGAGCGCGTACTGGGTGCCAGACTCAGGATCGGTCCAGCCCCAGATGTCGTTCACCTCAATGCCGCGCTCCCCGCCAATTTCCCCGACCGGGAGAAAGGCCTTCATGTCCACGTTCTCACAGGAGAACTGGGCCACATCGCCGTCCGAACAGGTTCGCTCCTCACCGGTCATGGCCGAAAGGACCTCCCCGGTGGTCGGCGCGATGGTTTTGGTCTGCGTCCAGTCGTTTTCCGTGAGGGAGTAGATTGCCATCGTGCCGGCGCCGTGGTCGTCGCCCGGAAGGCCAGCTGCGAGAACAGATTCGCTGCTCGCGAGGGTGGCCCCGAGTCCGTTTTCAGACTCCGCACTAGGGTGTGTGACTCGCGTCACGCTGCTCCACGTACTGTCCGCGTGGTCATAGCGATAGAGGGCACCTGACTGATCGGACGCACCCGGTGCCCCTACCCATGCATTCGATCCGTCGTAGGCGAAGGCCGCACCGAAGAGGTGGCGAGACGTGCCATCGAACGGAAGGAGTCGACCGTCCACTGCCCATTGCTCGTTCTCCGCCTCGAACGACAGGCTGTAAGCTGCGCCCGTGGCATCATAGGCCCGCGGGGCGCCTACGAGCACCTGGTCGCCGACCTTCTGAATCGCGCTTCCGAAGCGAGCGCTTTCGCTCAGTCCGTCGGGCGTCACCATCTGTGCTTCCGTCCATCCGTTGTCGTCGGACCGAAACGCGACGACCGCGCCGCTCCGGTGCTGCGGAGCCGTGACGAGAAGGTGATCCTCCCACGCGAGGAGCGCACTCGCAAATCCAGTGTCCGAGCCGACTTGCTCGCTCCGGAGCACCGAGGCCTCCTGCCACTGTCCGTTTTGCTGCTCAAAGACGTGGACGGCGCCGGACGTGAGGGTGTCGGTCTCCGCCACTGAGACCGTGGACGACGTGCCCACGAAGAGCCGATCATTGGCCAGGACGACGCTCTGTCCAAAATCCGAGGTGCTGTCGGCGGATGTTAGGCTGGCGGCCTGCGTCCAGCCGTCCGCGCCGGATTGAAACACGTAGACCGCGTTGGCCGAGGGAGCACCCACGACGAGTTGTTCGCCGGAGGCATCGAGAGACGACCCGAACCCATCACCAACCGTTCCATCTTCGGCTTCCAGGTAGGTGGATTCCGTCCAGTCGTCTCCGTCCTGCTGGTACACATACACCCGCCCGGGAGAATGGATATTCTGCGACTCCCCGACGAAGACGCGGTCGCTGTCCACGTCGAGCGAGCGACTGAAGCCATTCATCTGGGCGGTGAGCCCCGTTGGGGTCGTCTGGGCCGCAGCGGGTGCGCTCCAGGCGACGAGACAGAGTGCAAGGCTGAGCAGTAGTGATATTCGCTTCATGAGGATTGAGGGGGCGTGTCTGAGGAGGACGAAGATCGATGTCGACTCAAGGCGACATCTCATCATAGCAACGTGCGGCGGTGGGGTTTCGGATTCAGAGAGCATCTCCGCGCGCGCCATCGTTACTTCAAATGTCTCGGAGACTTGACCAAAGGGGCCAGCCAGGAGGACAGTTTCTGGTGTCAACGAGGACTCCCTTTTCCCACCCATGGCCGGAGAAGCAACTGCTCAGGGGCCTCAATTATTGCCGACGGGCTCGGACTCCTCGACCAAGACTCGCCTCTACCCCCCAAAGACCCGCGGCTCGGCCCGTTCGGAGACCCGGAATAGATCCGCGCACTCTACAAAGTCGTCGGCCCTCCCGAGGACGACGAGCCGGTCGCCCGCCTCAATCCGCAGGTCTTCCGATACATTCGAAAGCGTTTCGTCGCCGCGGCGAACGGCCAGTAACATCAGATCGTGGGCCTCCGGAAGCTGTAGGTCCCCGAGGGTCCTCCCCACGATGGAACAGCCCTCCGGAACTCGGATCGACCGGGTGCGCATTTCCTCGTCGTCCGGCCCCTGCAACACGAGGGTCCCCCCTTCCTCACCCCGACTGGAGAGCAATCCTAACACGACGGACGTACTGCTGAGCGCAACCAAGAATCCGGTGTAGAGGCTAGAGCCGAGGTCCACCCCAGCCCACACGCCAATCCCCGTCACCAGTGCCACGGTGCCGCCGACCTGTAGCCCCCCTCCCAGCCCGATGGTCCGCTTCAGCCGTGCGAGCTTGGCCAGGCTGAACTCGATGCCGATCTCGAAGAGGAGCAGAATCACCCCAATCTCCGCGAGGGTGCTCACGAGCTCGGGGTCCCGCACAAGGCCCAGCGCGTAGGGGCCCACGGCTACGCCCGTCAGCAAAAATCCGGCAATCGGGACGAGCCAGATGCGGGTGCAGAGGTAGGCGATGAGCGCGCTCAGGGCGAAGAGGACGACGACTTCGTCGAGAAACGGCAGACTGGCAGCCAGGACGGGCATGAGCGGAACGACACGCTGCGGAGAGAGGCATCTCCGAGACGCATGCCGAGGGCAGGTCGTTGTTCCCCTTCCTCCGCCGGCGGAATCCATTTAGCGGAGCGCGCGGGACAGAACGTATTCCACGCTGAACTGAAGTCCAGTGCTGAACCGAAGCTGTCGGTACTCCGACCTGATCGCAGAGAAGCGGGACCGAATATGTGCACCTGCCCGCAGCGACAAACTGTTTTCAATGAAGAGGAGAAGGTCCGAGGTGAGGGCATAGCGATTCAATGGGCGAAATTTCTCCTCTCCCCGCGGATCATTTTGGAAAAGGAGATCGGCGCGCAACCGGGTGTCAAGGCGTAGGCGGTCGGCCAGTACCCACAGCCACTGCCCCTCGGCATCAATCCCAACCTCGTTGTCGAGGGGCCCCTGACTGTCCACGAAGTGCCGATAGGTCGCCCTCACGTTTACCCCCAGCTGATGGTTGAGCGCGAGATTTCGGTACCACTGCCCCCGTGCAAATCCCCCCAAGGCATCCGCATCAATGTCGTCGTGCGCCACATTCCGACCTCCGACCTGGTCCTCACCTCCTTCGTGGGATCCCAGGGCCCCCACTGCAAACTCTGCCCCCTCCCGCCGCACCCCCACCAGCTCGCGCAGTACGTCGGCCACGTAAAACGTTTCGAAGGGCGAATGGCCGGTCAGTCCTACTCTGTCGAAGAAGTCGCTCCAGAAATACTTGTCGGGGCGGTCGTAGACGGCCTGGTAGCCGGGGCGGCGGGCCAGCTGACGAGCAGCGGTCTGTACCTGCTCGTCCGAGACCGACGTTCCCGGCGCCACCGTCCGCAGCCGCTCCCGCACCCGCAGCGCCCGAATGACCGGCGTCACGATGCGCACCCGTCCCACACCGACCCCAAGACGAACGGTCGCCCTCCCATCGAGATAGTCCTGGGTTTCGTCCACGCCGTCCTCCACGCTCCGAAGATAATTGTAAATGGCAGATCCATTGACGGACGCAAGCAGGAAGGCCTGACCGGATACGTACTCCCGAAGCCTCCCTCGCAGATCAATTTGGCCCGAAACGGCCGTATCGTCTCTCTTTTGCTCCTGTCCTTCGGTAGACGATGTGATTCCGCTTCGGCTCAGAGCAAGGGACGGCGACAGCCGAAGAAATGCCCGTCGCGCCTCGCTTTCCCAAAACGAACGATATATCGGATTCAACCCAAGATTCAAGTCGAACTGGTCGGCGTCCCGGTCCGATGAGCTCCCTAATAGATCCAGGTCATCCCGGCTGCTGGACCGCCGCACAGCATTCCCGTTTGCTCGCAGCGTCCACGTGGACCAGTGCCACGTGGGCAACCGGTACGCCCGCACCGGCTGCGTACTGTCCGGATGTGCGAAGCCAATCGACGAGAGGCTATCTGCCGGCACCTGTGCTCCCGCAAACCGGGCACTCGCGAGAACAGCAAGAACGAGAAGGCTGAGCTGAACGGTTTTCTGCAACCCATTCATGAACCTGGGAGTGAGCGTACATAAGCGGCGCGAGGTGGACCATGCAGCACCGGCAAGAATATCGCTTCACCGTCAAAAATACAAAACGCAAGCCTCTGAGACAGAGGCCGACGTCAGGGCTCACTCGAATGAGGACTTCAGCTACTCCATCAGGAGATCGAGCAGGCGGATGATGCGGCGGCGCATGCGACGGCGATCCACGATCATGTCCACGAAGCCGTGCTCCTGTAGAAACTCCGACCGCTGGAAGCCCTCCGGCAGGTCGGAACCAATCGTTTCGCGGATGACGCGCGGCCCGGCAAACCCGATGAGTGCGTCCGGCTCCGCGATGTGGATGTCCCCCAGCATGGCGAAGGAGGCCGTCACGCCGCCCGTGGTGGGATGGGTCAGCACTGAAATGAACGGCAGTCCGGCGTCGTCGAGGCGTGTGAGGTGGGCGCTCGTCTTGGCCATCTGCATGAGACTGAGCGCCCCTTCCATCATGCGAGCCCCACCGCTCTGCGCGATGGTGATGAGCGGCATCTCCTGCGTGTACGCCCGCTTGATGGCCCGCGCCACAATTTCCCCGACAACCGACCCCATCGAGCCCCCGATGAAGCTAAAGTCCATCCCGGCCATCGACACGGGGTGCCCTCCGATGGTGCCAGTGGCAGCCTGAGCAGCCTCGTTCTGCTCCGCCTCCTCCATGGCAGTTTCCAGCCGCTGCGCATAGGACTTCCGGTCCTCGAAGTCGAGCGCGTCCACAGACCGAAGGTCGACGTCGTGCAGGTCGTAGTCGCCGTCGTCGAAGAGGAAGTCGAAGTACTGGTGACTGTCCATGCCGAAGTGATACCCCGAGCTGGGAAACACCAGAAGGTTGTTCTCCAGCTCGCGCCGGTTGATGATCTCACCGGTCTCCGGGCACTTCACCCACTGACCTTCCGGCATCTCATTTTGCTCCTCGCGGGTCGTGCGGATGCCGGCTTTCTCGCGCCGAAACCAGGGCATGGCAGTGTCGAATGACAAGTGGCGAGTGGCGAATTGAGAGGGTCGTCCCGAGCAACAGCCCGGCGAGAAGATCAGAAATTCCGTCCCCAAAGTCCAAACAAAACTCAGGCGAAGGGGGAGGGGACCGGAGTGGCGTGCACGTCTTTCACGTAGAACGGTTCGAACGTTGCAACGTCGTCGGATCCCTCCGTAGCGAGGCGCTGCCGTCCCCGCCGCGCCACCCAGGCCGCCGACGGCGGCACGTCGCCTGATGGAACGAGCGTGTGCGGAGCCTCCACGGCAGCGAGCGATTCCTGGGCTTTGGGCGCGCCGTTGCCCGCCAGCCAGAGCCGGCCCGCCACGTTCCCGAGCCACTCAGGAAGCGCCTCGACGGGCAACGCCTTCGTGGGCGCATGCTCCTCCATCCCGTTCGGCGCCACGCGGTAGGCCCCAGCGTAGACCTCGTCCCGGCGCGCATCGAGCAGGGCGCAGACCACGTCGCCGGACGCCGCGACGGGCCGCAGTTGTGCCGCGTAGGCGCCGAGGGTCGGGACCCCCACGAGCGCCGCGTCGGCGGCGAGCGCCCATCCTTTCGCCGTGCTCACCCCGATGCGCAGCCCGGTGTACGAGCCTGGTCCCATCGAGACCGCCACCGCATCCAGAGCCTTTGCCGCCACGTCAGCGTGATTGAGGATGTCCTCCACGAGCGGCGCCAGACGCTCGGAATGCACACGGGGCCGGTGCAGGTGGGACTGTGCGACCACCTTGTCGTCCCGGAGCACGGCCACACCGCAGGTGCTGGTGGCGGTTTCAAGGGCGAGAAGGCTCATTCAATGAAACGATTGGTAATGGAGTGCCGGGGGCGAAATGACAAGAGGAGGCCCAGAAGACAGCGATGTGCCGCCGCGCGTCGACCTGAAGGGATGTCCTCTCACCCCCTTCCCTCGCGAAACAGCGGCGATTTTTCCCCCACCGGCACAGGAGCAGCAATGCGATTCTCGGGCGGCGGTAGCGGACAGGCGTACTCCGGGTTGTAGGCGCAGGTCGGATTGTACGCCCGGTTGAAGTCGACCACGACGGAGTCCCCCTCGGCGGACTTCAGGTCGACGTATCGCCCGGCCTTGTACGTCGCAGATGCATTCGTCGAGTCGGCGAACGGAATCCAGAGCCGTCCTCGAGGGTTCTCAGCCTCACTCTGAAAGACGGCCAACTCGACTGTATCCGCCGGAAGCGGCACTGTCACCCGGCCGACTCGAACTTGCGAGCGGACCCCGCCCGTGCTCTCGGCGATCATGGCGGTATCCGGCGCTGAGAACCGCTGCAGGGGCACGACGAAGCGGTAGTCCGGGTCGACCTCGTAGAAGTCCAGGCCCTGAAACGCATCCCGTCGGTCGGGGGGCAGCACACTATTCTTCTCCCGCATCTGCATGTCGCGCTGCACACGGGCCTGCATGACCGTCTGCTCGTACGAACTCGTGGAGGCGGCCTCCTCTCCACAGGCCAGCAGCGCCCCCCCTACAAAGACGAGAACCAGGAGTCGAACGCGAGACATGTCATCCCGAATCGCGCGAGAATAAACGAAAGACCGTACGTCAGCGCTGTCCGTATCGGGCAAATACCGTCGTGTCCCCAGCCGGGGTAAAGGCGAGCACTTCGTACGGCTCCACTCGATTTCCCCGTTCCATCCCAGGCGACCCTACCGGCATGCCCGGTACACTGAGCCCCCGGACGTCCGGCTTCTTGCGAAGAAGCTTCTTCACCTCTTGCGCCGGCACGTGCCCCTCCACCACGTAGTTGTCCACCACCGCGGTGTGACACGCCGCGAGCGACGAAGGCACTCCGACCTGACGCTTCACCGGCTTTACGTTAAACCGCGACGTAATCTCGACCGGGAAGCCCTGCTCCCGCATGTGTGCCACCCAGTCTGCACAGCAGTTGCACGTGGGACTTTTGTAGACGGTAACGGTCGGCAGATCGGCCGACTGCCCAAAATAGAGGTATCCCCCAAGCCCAAGGGCAGCCAGAATCACTCCGACACCAAAGGACTTGAGGTGCGACCACTGCGACGGAACGGATGGCATAGGCGGAAGGGCTCTTGGTGCGATAACTGTGGGACGCCTCACAAAACCCAACCGGCGAGTCCGTGTTTCAGCTTTTCCGAGGACAGAGATCTGGTGAAGGCGTTCTCAACCCAACAAGGAAGCCCGATTCGGTTGTAGTCGCAGAATTCTCTCAGCACACAAAAAGCGCTTTGATTCTCCCGACTCTTTCTGTAAACTTAAGATTCACGCTGGCCGAACGGGCTCTCCACTCGCGGCTCAAAATTTTCCTTTCCCCTCGCCCACGAACCCACCTATAGATCCGATGACGATGCCCGACACCAACCAGATTCGCAATATTGCCCTGGTCGGCCATCAGGGCAGTGGCAAAACTGCTTTGTCCGAGGCCATGCTCCACGCGAGCGGTGTTCTCCCGCGCGCTGGCTCCGTGACGGAGGGCACCACGAAGAGCGACCACCATAAGAGCGAGAAGGAGCGACAGATGTCGATCTTTGCCACGCTGCTTCACGCCGCGTGGGACGACAAGAAGATCAACATCCTCGACACCCCGGGCTACCCTGACTTTGCGAGTGAAGTGATCGCCTCTATGCGCGTGGCCGACACGGCTCTCTACGTGATGGACGCGCGCTCGGGTGTAGAGGTGGGCACGGAGATGGCCTGGGGATACGGCGAGCAGACGGAGACCCCCTCCCTGTTCGTCATCAACCACATCGACCACTCGAATGCCGACTTCTCATCCATCGTCAACGAGATTGAGGACCGGTTCGGGCGGGGCGCCACGGTCGTCCAGCTCCCGGCGGGCGAGGGGACCCGCACGGTGGTCGACGTGCTGCAGATGCGCCAGCTGTACTACCCCGAAGGCGAGACCGATCCGGAGGTGCAGCCCATCGACGACGCGTTTGAGGACCGGGCGCGGGACCTCCACGAAACGCTCGTCGAGGACATCGCCGCCAGCGACGACACGCTCATGGAAACCTACTTCGAGCAGGGCGAGCTAACGGAGGACCAGATGCGGAATGGCCTCCGAGCAGCCATGATTGATCGCGAGCTGTATCCCGTCTTTGTCACCAGCGCCACAGAGGAAATCGGCGTCTCCCGGCTCCTGGATTTCATCAGCGACGTGTGTCCGTCTCCCGCCAGTCGCCTTGTGGAGACGGAGAACGGCCAGGAACTGACGGCCGACCCGGAGGATGACCCTGCCGGATTCATTTACCGCACCATGGCACAGGAGCACGTGGGGGAGTACTCGTACGTCCGCGTGTTCGACGGCACCATCGAATCGGGCCAGGACCTCGAAAACGCCCGGACCGGCTCCACCGAGCGCATCGGGCAGATGTACGAGCTCAACGGGGAGGACCGCAACAACATCCCTCGCCTCGTGGCCGGGGACCTGGGGGCGCTCGTGAAGCTGGAAGACACCAACACGAACGACACGCTCCGAGCGGAAGACTCCGATGTCGTCATTCCCCCCATCCAGTTCCCCAATCCCCGCTACCGAATGGCCGTCCGCCCTGTGGTGGAGGGGCAGGAGGACAAGCTCGCGCAGGGCCTCCATCAGATTACCGACGAGGACCCGTCGCTCGTCTTCAACCACGACTCCCTCCTTAACCAGCTTATCCTCAGTGGCCTGGGCGAGATGCATCTCCAGATTGCGAAGGAACGGCTGGAACGGCAGGCCGGAGTCCAGGTCGAGTTTGTGCGCCCTCGCATTTCCTACCGCGAGACGATCCAGAACCGCGCCACCGCCGAGTATCGTCACAAAAAGCAGTCGGGCGGTGCCGGCGAGTTTGCCGACATCTCCATGCTCGTCGAGCCCCTCAACGGCGAGTTTCGTCCGCCGGACTACGTCGATGTCCGGGGCGAGGACACTGTGGAGACCGAGTGGGGCGCCGAGGTTCACTTCGTCGACGCCATCGTCGGCGGCGTCATCGACATGAATAAGTTCTTCTCCTCCATCAAGAAGGGCGTCCTCAACACGATGGAGGAGGGCCCGGTCGCCGGCTTCCCGGTGGGCGACGTGCGCATCGCAATTTTCGACGGGGGCATGCACCCGGTCGACTCGAACGAGGCGGCCTTCAAACGCGCCGCGTTCGCGTGCTTCCGAAACGCCTTCCAGAAGGCCAATCCGGTGCTTTTGGAGCCGATCCACACTGTCACCGTCACCACGCCCGACGATTATACCGGCGACATCATCAGCGACCTCAACACGCGCCGCGGCCGCGTGCAGGGCATCGACACACAGGGCCCGCTTCAGAAGATCACTGCCGAGGTGCCCGAGGCGGAGCTCTATCAATACTCGACGACGCTCCGCTCCCTGACCCAGGGCCGGGGATTGCACCAGACGCAGTTTAGCCACTACGAGGCCATGCCGAGCAACGTGCAGGCGGAGGTCGTAGAAGAAGCCACGGCCAGGGCCGCAGCGTAGGGGACTGCCGAGGAGGCCGGCAGAGACCTTTCACTTCCCTCCCGTCCAGAAGTGTACGTGGGATGCCCGTGAAGATGAGAGCCGTATCGGGCTGAAAAGCAGTTCCAGACTTGATCTCGCCCTGTGCGCCGTCTAGGATGTGGGAGCGTTTTGGGAGAGCGCAGACCTCAGGCAAACGTGGAGCCTTCTACTCCACGGTACTGGAAAATTTCTCCTTTGCATCAGCGTAGCACCTGCGCGATGGAACGACTCTTGTTCTATCGAAACCTGCATCCTGTGAATCTGACTGAATACTTTCTATGATCACCATCGTCGATGTCGACACGGAGCGAACCCTGGACGATTTTGCGGCCCACGCTTCGCTCAAGCGCCCTGTTGAGGACCTGCGTGCCGTGGCGCAGCAGTATGCGGGTCACCTCGAGGACCGAACCGTCTGGATGGTCAACTCCACCGCCCAGGGCGGAGGAGTGGCCGAAATGTTACCCAAGGTGGTGTCCATTCTCCGCGAACTGGGCGTGTCCACTGAGTGGGCCGTTATCGTAAGCGAAGAGGAGCGCTTCTTCCAGCTGACCAAACACATCCACAACCTCATTCACGGGTCGGGAGACCCCCACCTCAGCGACGACGACCGGGCACTGTATCGATCCGTCAGCGAAAACATGGCTGAGGGACTGGCCCGCCGCATGGACCCTGGCGATCCGGTGGTGGTGCACGACCCGCAACCGCTGGGGACGGGCGCCCTTCTCAAGGAAAAGATGGGCGTGCCGGCGATTTGGCGCTGCCACATCGGTCTCGATGAGAGCAACGCCGCGACTGAAACGGCCTGGGACTTTCTGCAACCTTGGGCCCAGGCGTACGACGAGACCATCTTCTCCCTCCGCGAGTACGTACCCGATTTTCTGGAGGGCCGATCGGACCTTATCCACCCCGCCATCAACCCCCTGAGCCCGAAAAACCGAGTCCTCTCCACGACCGAACTGACGGACATCCTGCGCCGAGCCCAGCTGGCCGGGTCGTCGCACCCGACAGTGGACGGTGACTTTGCCACTCCGGCCCGGCGGCTGCAGCGGGACGGCTCCTTCGCTCCTGCCACCCGGCCGCAAGACCTGGGCCTCCTGGAGCGCCCTGTCATCACGCAGGTCTCCCGGTGGGACCGCCTGAAGGGCTTCGCCCCCTTGCTGCAGGGCTTTGCCCAGATGAAAGACCCCCGCTTCCTCGACCGCAATGCGGTGTCCGAGCGGGATCGGTATCGCCTCTGCCTGTCCCGTCTGGTTCTTGCCGGTCCCGATCCCGAGTCGGTCTCGGACGACCCGGAGGGACAGGAGGTATTCAATGAGATCTGTAGTCTGTGGCACGACCTTCCGCCGGAAATTCAGCAGGACGTGGCCGTCATCACGCTTCCCATGACCTCGCGCCGTGTCAATGCGCTCATGGTGAACGCCCTGCAGCGCTGCTCCACCATCGTCGCCCAGAATTCGCTGCGGGAGGGCTTTGGCCTTACCGTCACGGAAGCGATGTGGAAGCGCCAACCGGTAATGGGCACCAACGCCGCCGGGCTTCGCGAGCAGGTAAAGGATGGGGTACACGGTCGTCGCAACCCGAAGGCCGAGGATCCGAAGAGCGTCGCCCATACGCTCCACGAGATGATGAATGCGGAGGAGGAACGGAAGCAGTGGGCTCGCAATGCGCGTCGTCGCGTGTCGGAGCGCTACCTCGTCTTTACGCAGGTGCGCCGCTGGCTGGAGGTTCTCGCCCAGGCGGTGGACCGGCAGGAGGCGATGTCCATGGATGGGCGGAGCGAGGAAGAAAACTCAATCGGAAAACGCGAGTGAGAGTCAATTGCGATTAGAGGATCGAGGATCGCGTCGTCTCGATCCGAAGGATGCTATCAAGAACTCCGCTCACGATTTCCGTTCCTCTCTGCTCACACGGATCGCAGCCATGCATCCACCTCCTCCTCCAACGAGAACGCGGCCTCTGGTGGATGGTCAAAGTCGCCGTGCACCCAGTCGCCGCTCCCGTCGAGTCGCGGGCGGTACCGCTCTCGATACCAGTCGGGCCGGTTGGCGAGGTCGGTTAAGGCCTCGACGGCCCGGTCCACGTCGTCCGTCGTGTTGTAGAGGCCGAGCGAGGCACGCACCATGCCAGGCTGCGTCTCGGGCCCGCACTCCTCGTCGGATGCGGCCTCTCCGTTGGTGCCGGTACGCCCCAGGAGCTGGCGCACGAAGGGCTGCGCGCAGAAGCACTCGTTGCGCATGGCAACGCCGAAGTAGTCGTTGAGGGCTGCGGCGACGAGGCCGTGGGGCAGATCGTTGAGGTTGAAAGTGATGACGCCGATGCGGTCGGCCACCTCCAGGCGGTGCGAGCCGTAAATCTTGAGTCCGTCGATGGCCCGAAATCGTTCCAGGGCGTACTGCGTGAGCTCTCGCTCGTCCTCTTCGATAAGGTCCATGCCGATGCGACCGAGTAGCTGAAGCGTGGCGGCAAGGCGCAGGGCACCGGGCAGATTGGGCGTGCCGGCCTCCTCCCGCTCCGGCAGCTCCTCCATGATCTCGTAGCGCCCCGTTTCTACCCGGTCCACGATGCCTCCGCCCACCTCCTGCGGCTCTAGCCCCTCGAACAACGCCTTGCGCGCCACGATGACACCCGGACTGCCGGGTGCGTAGATCTTGTGCCCGCTCATGCAAAGCACGTCGAGCGCCTCGTCTTCGCCCCCTCCCTGCACGCTAAGGGGCGCGTGAGCGGCTGACTGTGCCGCGTCGACCACGCAGAGGGCTCCGGCCTCGTGGGCCATCCGCGCCACTTCGTGGATTGGGTTGACGATGCCCGTGACGTTGGAGGCGGCCGTGAGGGCCACGTAGTTGAGCCGATCGGCGTGCTCCTGAATCGCAGTCCGAAGGGCGTCCACGTCCACGCGCCCGGCCTCCCCGTCTGGATCCTTCTCCAGCGGGACGTGCACCACCCCGCCCACGTGCTTGCGGTGAGGCAGATCGTTGGCGTGGTGCTCCATCATCGTGGTAATGACGACGTCGCGCTCCGGCCGCCGCTCGGCCATCACACGCGCCATGCGGTTGAGACCGCCGGTGACGCCGCTTCCGTTGAACACTACCGTGTAGTCGTCGGAGGCGTTTACGAAGTCCCCCACAATCTCGTGCGCTCGCTCGTAGAGGTGGGTCATGATGCGGGCCCCGGCATGCAGCGTCGAGTGGGTGTTGGCGTAGTGCCGGAGGGCCCGCTGCACGATGTCGTCGGCAACGGTGAGACGGAGAGTGGAGGCCGCGCTGTCGAGATACGTCCGGGGGACCGTGCTGCCGTCGGCCAAGGGGTACTCGGTGTCGAGCCCCGTGAAGGCAGTGCGGAGAGCCTCAAGGCGTGCCTGCCGTTCGCGGCGGGATCCGAGGAGATCGATGCGGGACATGGGGGCCGATTCGATCATGGCATCGGGCGCGAACTTTGAGAAGCAAGGCGTTCTATCGGTTGAATTCTATGCGATAACGTAGGAATCATGGACGAGAGATGCAGCCCGTCCGTCAGGAAGCTTGCACCGAAGAACCTCAGGCGCTTCCATGTACTTCGGATTGACCTCCCAACGTCTTCGGCCCCGTTGTTCATGCGCAGTCTACTTCTCCTCGCGGTTCTTCTCGGGAGCCTGATCGCCCCGGCCCAGGCCCAGACCCTCTGGTCCCGGCCCTACGAGCCCAACCAGATTGCCCTGGAGGCCATCGCCCCGGAGTTCCCGAACGACGACGTTTCAGTGTGGTCGGGCGCCACGTTTCTCACGGTGACCCGCTCCTTTAACGACAACGTCGAACTGGCGGCGGAGCTGCCCATGGCCCGCTACGCGGCGGGCGGCACCTCGGCCACTGCGGTGGGGAATCCGTACGTGGGCATCGGGCTGAGCAGCACCACGAATCCGATTCTCCTGGAACTCGGGATTCGGATTCCCGCAGTCCCGTCCAACCAGGCACTGAAGGCCGGTCGCCGCGCCGACATCGGGCGTACTGCTGCCTTCCGCAACGAGGCGTTTTCGGCATCGGCCCTTCTCAACAGTCGCCTGATCGTCGGCCGACACACTACGCTCCGTCTCCGCGCTGGCCCCTCGTTCGCCTCAGAGAACCGGCCCAACGCGGAGGGACGAAAGGGCGTTTGGCGTCTCCTCTACAGCGCTCAGTTCTGGCGGAACGGCGATCAGTTCATGACCGGACTGAGCGTGGTCGGTCGGCCTGAGCTTACGGATTCGCCCCTGAACGGCGGAGGGAGCACTCACCATGCGGCCTTCTCACTCATGCTCAACGGGGAGCGCGTACAGCCGGGCCTGCTTCTGGGAACGGGCCTGGATGCTTTGTTTAACGACGGCCGGTTCCAGCTGGTCGGAGGGGTAACGCTGTCGATCTCCTACCTCCGGTGAGAGTGAACCGTGAGGCATGAAAACGTGATGTGGCAGACAGGAGCACCGTCGACTCTGCTTCAAGTGTCCGATCCTCGTCACGCTTCACTCATTACTCCTCACGCAACGCTCCCCTGCTTCTCCTCGTCCAGCACAATCTCCCGTCGCAGGCGTGCCACCGGAATGCCCAGCTGCTTGCGATACTTTGAGACGGTGCGGCGGGCAATCTTGAAGCCCTTCTCTTCGAGCGCATCGGCGAGGTCCTGATCCGACATCGGATCCGTCTTGTCCTCGGCATCCACGATGCGCTGGAGCTCCGCTTTCACCTCCTTGTTCGACACCTCCTCCCCGTCGACCGTCTCCAGCCCTTCGGAAAAGAAGTACTTGAGCTCGTAGACGCCCCACTCCGTCTGCACGTACTTGCCGTTCACGACGCGGCTGACCGTGGAAATGTCCATGTCGATGATCTCGGCCACGTCCTTGAGAATCATGGGCTTGAGGTGCCCTTCCCCGTATCGGAAGAAGTCCTCCTGGAGTTGCACAATGGCATCCATCACCAGGTACATGGTGTGCCGTCGCTGGTTGATGGAATCGATGAACCACTGGGCCGAGCTGAACTTGTCCTTGAGGAACTCCTCGGTCTCCTCGTCGACCTCGTCCTTGTCGTCCGACTCTTTCTGCGCCTTGAGTTTCTCGAGCATCTTGCGGTAGTGGCGCGAGACGTGCAGGTCGGGCGCGTTGCGACCGTTGAGGGTGATGACGAACTCCCCGTCCACGTATCGCACCGAAAAGTCGGGCGTAATGTAGTTGGTCTGCTCCGAAAACTCGCCTTCTCCGGGCTTCGGATCCAGGCGCTGCCGAATGAGATCGAAGGCCGTCTTGAGCTCCCGGTCGTCGACGTCGAGGCGCGTTTCGAGCTTATCGAAGTGCTTTTTCGTAAACGCCTCGTACTCGTCCTCCAGCATGGCGATGGCCGTGTCACGCCCGTCCACGTCCTCGGGCATGCGGTAGAGCTGGAGAAGCAGGCACTCTCGGAGGTCCCGCGCGGCAATGCCGGCCGGATCGAGCGACTGTACCTGCCGAAGGACCTCCTCCACGTCCTCCTCGGTGACCTCGATCCCGTGGTTAAACATGATGTCGTCGAGGATCGAGTCGATCTCCCGCTTCAGATAGCCGTCCTCGTCGATGGAGCCGATGATCTGGTCGGCAATGATCTGGTCCGTCTCGTCCAGGTTCAGGAAAGAGATCTGCCCCTGAAGCTGTTCGGCGAGGGTCTGGTCCGCCGGCATGGGCCGATCCCGGTCCTCCTCGTCGGCGTTATACCCCGGCTTCGCGTTGTAGCCGTACATATCGTCGGTATTGTTGAGGAGGTCCTCCACGTCGAAGTCCTCCTCCTCATCCTCGGTCTCCAGCTCGTGCTCCATTTCCTCGGCCGTCGCGTCAAGCTCTTCTTCCTCTCGCTGCTCCTCTTCGCTCTGGCCTTCTTCGAGCAGAGGGTTCTCCTCAAGCTCTTCTTCGATGCGCCGCTCCAGGTCAAAGGTATCCAGTTGCAGCAGCTTGATGTACTGGATCTGCTGCGGCGAGAGCTTTTGCTGAAGCTCCTGTTCTTGTTTGAGTTCTAGCACGTTGCTCATACGACTACTGGGTGAGTGGGTGAGGTCAGCGTACGTTGACGGGTGCAAGGGGCCACTGAAGTGC
>CAZBIB010000048.1:0-16604 GCA_964491575.1 uncultured Salinivenus sp.
GGTAGCTATCGTCGGGGTGGACGATCCGCACGAGCTCGACCTTGTCGAACTGGTGTAGACGGTTGAGCCCGCGTACTTCGGAGCCATAGCTCCCCGCCTCACGCCGCCAGCAGGGCGAGTAGGTGCAGTACTGGAGGGGCAGGTCGTCGACCGACAGAATCTCGTCGCGGTGGAAGTTGGTGACGGGCACCTCGGCCGTGGGGATGGGGTAGAAGTCGTCCCGAGGGATGTCGTACATCAGGTCGTCCTTGTCCGGCAGCTGGCCGGTGCCCTTCGCGCTCTCCGGGTTGACGAAGAGGGGCGCCTGCATCTCGGTGTAGCCTCGTTCGCGGGCGCGGTCGAGGAAGAAATTGAGGAGGGCCCGCTGCAGCCGTGCTCCGCGGCCCAGGTAGAATGGAAAGCCGCTCCCCGCCACCTTCGCTCCCCGCTCCAGGTCCACGAGGTTGTGCCGATCGGCGAGCTCCCAGTGGGGGGCCGGATCGAAGTCGAAAGAAGGCTTCTCGCCGAACGTCTCCACCACCTCGTTGTCGTCCTCGTCCTCCCCCACAGGCACGCTCGGGTGCGGGATGTTCGGGAGCTCCAGGACAAGCTCCTCCTGCTGTGCCTCGGCCTCCTGCACCTCGTCCTTCAGGCGTTTGATTTCCTCTTTCATCCGGCTCGTCTTCTCGATAATCGCCTCCGCCTCCTCATCCTTCCCTTCGCGCTTCAGCGTCCCAATTTGTTGGGAGAGATCATTCTGCCGGGATTGGGTCTCCTGCAGTTCCGTGATGGCGGCCCGGCGCTTTTCG
Source organism: uncultured Salinivenus sp. (assembly GCA_964491575.1). Taxonomy (GTDB): domain Bacteria; phylum Bacteroidota; class Rhodothermia; order Rhodothermales; family Salinibacteraceae; genus Salinibacter. The sequence goes on from CAZBIB010000048.1 coordinate 789, forward strand.
TCGACCTCCAGGAGCGTGTCCACGAGGTCGGACGAGCCAGTGCCTTTGGCCCGGAGCGCCTCTTTGACGCGGCGGGGATCGTTGCGAACGGTGTCAAGATCGAGCATGTGGAAAGATTCGTCGTCTATAAGTTGGAAGGAAAGGGGAGACGCTCTCAGGGCGAGGAGAATCCCTGTAGGGACTCTTGTACGTCGCGAAGGCCCTCTTCCAGAGACCGCGGATCGTAGTCGAGGTCCGTCTTGGCCTTGTCAATGATAAAGCCGGTGCGCGGCGGTCGCTCCACGTCGTCCTCGAAGAAGTCGCTCGACACGGGCTCGATGAGCGACTCGTCAAGGCCAAACACCTTCGCCACCGTGCAGGCCAGTTCGTAGATGGATACGAAATCGGGCCCGGAGACGTGGTAAATGCCCGTTTCCTCAAAGTGGAGGAGGCGTTCGACTCCGGTCGCGAGGTCGTCCACGTGCGTGGGGGTGCGGTGCTGGTCGTCGACGATGTGGAGAGGCTCCCCCTTCGACAACTGGTCGGCAATCCAGAGGACGATGTTCGAGCGGCTCAAATCCTGCGCCGTGCCGTAGAGCAGCACGGTGCGAACGATGGCCCAGTTCGCGCGGCCGGCCTCCCGGACAGCATTCTCGCCTGCGAGCTTGGTGCGTCCGTAGTAGTTAACGGGGTCGGGGCGAGCCTCCTCGTCGTAGGGACCCCGCTTGCCGTTGAACACAAAGTCGGAGGACACCTGCACGAGGCGGGCGCCGGTCTCTCGGCACTGCTTGGCGAGAGTTTTCACGGCCCGGGCATTCACGGCCCAGGCCTCGCTGCGGTGCTCGTCGCACGCCGCCACGTCGGACATCGCGGCGCAGTTGACGACCACGTTGGGTGTAAAGTCCTGAAAGATGCGCGCCACCTCGTCCGGCTGGGTCACGTCGAGCGGGGCGTAGCCGCACGATCCGCCCTCGAAGCGCGGCGTGTCGTCCCGGGCCGTCGCCAGCACGTCGTACTCGCGGATCTGGCCCAAGCGCCGGACGAGCGCCTGCCCGAGCAGGCCGTTGGCGCCGGTAATGAGGACGCGGTTGAACAGCATTGCAAGAGTCGTAGATCGAGGGCGCGCCGAGCAAGGGATCAAAAATAGTAGCGAAGGCCGACGTTGCCGTCGAGCCTCACGCTGGTATTGGGTAAGAACCGGAGGGCCGGCGTCACATGCAAGAAAACCTCGAACCGTTCGGCGTAAAAATTGAGTCCAGCTTCGGTGCTCAGACCGAGGCGGAGGCGGGGCGACTGCGACAGGCGCTCGGCGCCCACCAGCACGCCGGGGCCGGCGTAGAAGTGCAAGGAGGAGGTGGGGAGGGCGCGCTCCCAGAGCCGATGAAAATGCCCGACGACAAAGTCATCGCCGTCGGTGCTGAACACCCCGTCGTAGGCAATCGTGTCAGGCCGGTACCACTTGACGGCGAGGCCGCCCGGACGCCCGATTTGGAAGCCCATGCCGATGAAGCCGGGCTGTCGCTGTGCGGAAGCGGGGGAGGGAAGGAGGAATCTTACGGAGAGAAGGAGCGCGACGAGAACTGGAAAAGAAAGGACGCGCCACGCTCGTTTCCACGACATCGGACCACCCCATTCACTCCGCGGCATCCGTCGAGTGTTGTAGCGCCGACAGCATGTCGTCCTTGAGGCTCGAGGCTTCGTCCAGCCCTTTCCGCCCCGCGAGCACGAGCCGGATGTCGCGGCGCTTGGCAGCCGCCTCGTACCGCTCGCGTTCGCGCTCCGTTTGCGGGTCCACGTCCGGCACGGGCACGGTGGAGCCCTCTTCGTTCAGTGCCACGTAGGTGTAGAAGGCGCGGTTGCACTTCCGCTCCGTCTGCTCCAGGGGATTTTCGGCCCACACGTTGAGCTCCACCTCCATCGAGGTGCGGAAGGCCCGGTTGACGTGGCTCTCGATCACCACGACCTCTCCCTCTTTGATGGCGGACTGGAACTCCACATTGTCCACAGCAGCGGTCACGCAAACCCGATGGGCGTGCCGCTGGGCCGAGATGGCCGCGCACTTGTCCATGAGGTGCAGCAGCCGCCCGCCCATCATGTTGCCGAGGCTGTTCGTGTCGTTGGGCAGCACGATCTCGGTCATCTTGCACCGGGAGGCCGAGATCGGTTTGGCAGCGGAGGAGGACATAGACACGAGAAATGGGATCGAAAGAGGCAGCCAGAAGGGCGCAGCCGCCGTTAGGTCTTTTGTTTTTTCTTCTTGGCAGCGGGGAAGAGGATGTTGTTCAGGATGAGGCGGTATCCGGGCGAGTTGGGGTGCAGCGACAGGTCGGTGGGCGGGTCCCCCACGAAGTGCTGGTAGTCCTCCGGGTCGTGTCCGGCGTAGAAGGTGAAGGTGCCCTGGCCGTGGGTGCCGTGAATGTAGCGCACCTGCGGGCGGTCGGGCGCCTCGGCGAGAACGACGATGTCTTCCTTCAGCACGTCCTCGCTGTACGCCGTGGTTTGACCGAGAAAGCCTTTCACCGTGGCCGCGTGGTTCTGCGTGAGCATCGTGGGCACCGGGTCCCACTTCGCGCTAAACTCGAACAGCGTGAAGTAGTCGAGGGAGGGATCCCGCAGCTTCGCCGGAGGCGGACCCACGTCGATGTTGGAGTGGGAGTACTCGGTGGCGTTCAGGTTGGGCGTAAAGTTGCGGAAAGCAAGGGTATTGCGAAAGTCAAGTTGTTTGATCGCATTCGGGTCCACCGGGTCCCCGTCGTATGCCTTCGGCACCACGTCGGTCTGGTGGGCGGCCAGGGCAATGTCAAACGTTTCGGTGCCGGAGCACATCGAGAACAGAAAGCCTCCTTGCGAGACGTACTGTTTGATGCGCTCAGCCACGGCCAGCTTCAGCTGACTCACTTTGCGGAAGCCAAATTGCCGAGCGGCTTCCTCCGCGTTCTTCTGCTTCTGAATGTACCACGGCTCGTTGCGGTAGCGGATGAACTTGCCAAACTGGCCGGTAAAGTCCTCGTGGTGAAGGTGGAGCCAGTCGTAAGAGGAGAGCTCCCCGTTGAGCACCTCCTCGTCGTAAATGACGTCGTGGGGCACCTCCGCATACTCCAGCGCCAGACGCACGGCATCGTCCCACGGCACGGATTCGCCGGGTGCGTACACGGCGATCTTCGGAGCCTTTTCGAGCGGCACGACGGACATATTGCTGCCGTCCGACTCGACCTTCGAGATGATCTGTGCTGCCTGACCTCCGCTCACGCGGGTGAAGGACACGCCTCGCATCTGCAGCTCGCGCTGGATGGCCTGGGTGGCGCTGGTGAGGAACGCCCCGCCGCGGTAATTCAGGAGCCAGTCGACGGTTTGGCCCTCCTGGAGCGCCGCGTACACCGCGCCGTACGCCTTGAGGTGGTCGTTTTGCTTCTTGTCCATCGGGATCAGAAGATCCTGCGCGGAGGCGGACGGAAGCGCGACGGCGACGAAAAAGAGGAGGGCAAGAGCAGTGCGGAGTCCATTCCGGAGGCGCATCGCAGAACATCGTTCTAAATGCTGGAGATCGGGCGAGAAGCGTAGAGCAGGATCGCTATCCCTGGGTCTGTTGAAGGGCGCGGAGCCGTCCCCGCACGTCCCCGGTGAGGAGGGACTTCGGGTACTCGGTCAGGAGCCGATTGTAGGCCGAAACCGCCGCCGCGGGTTGCCCGCTCGATTCCAGCAGTCGTCCGGCCTGGAAGAGGCTCCGGTCGGCGTAGGGGCTTCGGGGGTGGCGGTCCGGCACCGCCCGAAACGCTGCCAGGGCCGCCGAGGTGTCGCGCCGGGTGAGGTGAATCTTGCCCTTTTGGAATCGGGCGTTGTCGGCGAGCGGGTGACGCGGGTGATTCTGCAGGAGAGAATCCAGCTGGGTCAGCGCCTTCCCGTACGCACGCTGGCGAGTGTAGAGACGGCCCCGAGCAAATGTTTGGAGCGCCGTGTCGAGCGAATCAGGACCGCGGTTTTCCTGGAGAAGTGTTTTGAACTCGATGGCGTCGTTTGCCACGTCGGCGGCGGGGTTCTGGGTGGTTGCTTTTGTGCGGGCCATGGCGGCGTCGAACCTGCCCTGGTAAAAGTGCAGCCGGGCCAGCTCGTACCGGGCGCGGTCGGCGAGGTCACTCTCCTGTGCGTTGCTCGCCAGGCGCGAGAAGAGGAGGCGGGCACGCTCAAGCGAGTCGCGGAAGAGCGCAATGCGGGCAAGATGGTACTGGCCCTTCTCGGCGGCAGCAGTCTGCGAGTGGTTCGAGACGAGCTGCTTCAGGGTGGCCTCGGCCTCGTCGAGGGCATGGTAGGCATCGAGATGGAGCGTGCCGAGCTGAAGGAGCCCCTTCGGATAGTTCGAGTGGCCGGGGTACGACTGGAGGAAGGTTTCGTAGGCCGCTCGGGCTTGGTCGTAGCGGGCAGAGTCCTGGGCTGCCGAGGTCGTGTCGGTCTCCAGGGTCGCCCACTGCCGGTACAGGTCCCCAAGGGTCTTCTGCGCAGTGGGAGCCACTGCCGACTCAGGGTGCCGATTCAGTACCACCTCGCAGGCCTGCGTGGCGACATCGTATTTTTGGGCGTCTGCCGCCTTCTGGGCAAACGAGAAGAGGACTCGTCCCTCTTCCTCCTTAAGCCGGTCGATGGCCCGGTACACGTCAAACGCGGCGGCGTAGTCGTTCTGCTCCATGTGGAGCCAGGCCAAAAGCTGCCGGTAGGCGAGATTCAGCGGCGACTCGCGGACGGCTTCCTGGAGGACCTCGATGCTGGCCGCGATGCCCTGGCCCTGCTCCACAAAGGTCCGGAGCCGGTTCTGGACGTAACTCACCCGCTGCGGGGCCTCAGCGAGAAGCTGGACGTACTCCTGCATTGACTTTTCGAATTGCCCGTCGAGCCCGTACAAGTACGCCAGCTCGGTCCGGAATGCGTTGGATTGGTCGAGGGCCGAGCGCCCCTCCGTCATCACGTCGATGGCCTTTCGGAAGTGGCGGAGGTCGATCAGGGTCTGGTAGACCGTCCGATACGTCTGGGCCTTGTTCGGGGCGAGTTGAAGCGCGCGGTCCCACGTCTTGTTTGCCGTCTTTACGTCTCCGTTCTGATATTGAAGGCGGGCCTTTTCGGACAGCAGGGGGACCGTGGGGGACGATCCGATTCGTTTTTCGACCAGCCGCAGCGCATCGTCGTAGCGTTTGACGCTCTCGTAGGTCTCCTTCAGCTTCCGATAGAAGGCCGTGTTTTGAGGTGCGTCTGCATACAGATCCTCGAGCAGTTTGATTGCTTTCTCGGACTGGCCGGACTGGAGATAGGCGTTGGCCCGCTGAAACCGCTGGAGCTGGGTGCTGTCGGGCTGCTGCGCGAGCGACGGGCACAGGCTTCCGGCGAGCAGAAAAATCAGGACCAGAGCGACGGTCCGCAGAGTTCGCGAAGGCCAGGCGGAAGGCCGTCGAAGAGAGGCGTGCGGCACGGGGGCGGCGGGGCTCGAAGCAATATCGGTCGTTGCAGGTACCATCCTACGATACGCCCAAGACGGACGTTTCCCCGGCCTGCCATTCAGAACCTGTCTGGTGCGCGGCCACTCGTTTCGATACTCTCTTCCTTGTGACGCGATGACCGACCTCATGGGTCAACTTCCTCAAAATGGCCGGCCAGACGCAGGTCCCCGGGGCCTTGCTCTCCTGGGGGCCACCGGCTCAGTGGGCACGCAGACCCTCGACGTCGTCCGATTGTTTCCGGATCAGTTCGACGTGAAGGTCCTCACGTGCGGACGCAACGTCGACCTGCTTGCCGAACAGGTGCGCGAGTTTCGTCCCGAGTGCGTCGCCGTCGGGTCCCCTGAGCGCGTCCGGGCACTCGAACGTGCACTGTCCGGTACCCCCGACGTGCGTATCGTTGCGGGGACGGACGGGCTGTGCGAGGTGGCGACACGATCGGACGTGGACGTGGTGATGGGGGCGGTCGTGGGGTTTGCCGGGCTTCGGCCCGTGCTCCGGGCGCTGAAGTCGGGGAAGCGGGTAGCGCTCGCCAACAAAGAGACACTCGTCGTGGGGGGAGCACTGGTGAATCAGGCCCTGAGCGAGGGGGAGGGGCAGCTGATTCCCGTAGACAGTGAGCACTCGGCCATCTTTCAGGGCATGGTGGGCGAGTCCGATCGGACTGTGGAAGATGTGGTGCTCACGGCGTCCGGAGGCCCCTTCCGGGAGCGGGCGGCCGAGACGTTCGAGGAGATCACGGTGAGCGAGGCTCTCGACCACCCGAACTGGTCGATGGGAGCCAAGATCACGATCGACTCGGCCACCATGATGAACAAAGGACTGGAGGTCATCGAGGCGAAGTGGCTGTTTGATTTATCCCTCGATCAGATTCATGTCCTCGTGCACCCGCAGTCGATTGTTCACTCCATGGTCTCGTTCGCCGACGGGGCCGTGAAGGCCCAGCTCGGCGTGCCCGACATGAAAGTGCCCATCCAGTATGCGCTGAGCTTCCCTGCGCGATGGCCCGCGCCCCACGAACGGCTCGACTGGACAGAGCTCTCTCGACTCGAATTCCAGCGCCCCGAGCCCGACAAGTTTCCATGCCTCCGGCTCGCGTGTGAGGCGCTCGACGTAGCCGGCACGGCCCCGGCGCTCCTCAATGCGGCGAATGAGGTTGCCGTCGAGCGCTTTCTCGACCGAGAGATCGGGTTCACAGACATCCCTCGCGCCGTCGAGCAGGCGCTGGAGCACATTCCTGTGACAGGCGACCCCTCCCTCGACGATCTCGTCGCTGCGGACGAAGAGGCTCGTCGATTCGTCAAGGAACTCGCCTTGCCGGCTTCAAATTAGATCCCAAGTCTCCACGGAGCCGTTTCTCTCACCTTCCGTGGACGTCTGTAGCAGTCGTTTGGTCATCCCCTCCCCTGCATGGAGCTCTTGATCAGCCTTCTATCGTCGACCCTCTGGTTTCTGCTGGCGCTCACCATTCTGGTGTTCGTCCACGAATTTGGTCATTTTATCACGGCCAAATATTTTGGTATGCGGGTGGAGCGGTTCTCGATTGGGTTTCCCCCGACGATCTTCGGCCGGAAATATGGGGATACCGAGTACGCGGTAGGGGCCACGCCGCTGGGAGGGTACGTCAAAATCAATGGCATGATCGATGAGAGTCTCGACACCGATCACGTCGAGGAAGAGCCGGAGCCGTGGGAGTTTCGAGCCAAGCCGGTCTGGCAGCGCATCGTCGTCATCAGTGCAGGGGTCGTCTTCAACGCCTTCCTCGCGATCCTCATTTTCGGCGGCATTCGATGGAGTGAGGGCAACACGTACATCCCGGCCGAGAACGTGAAGCAGGTGTATGTGGAAGAGGGCTCGGTGGCGCATGACCTGGGCCTTCGGACGGGCGACCGGATTGTGAAGCTCAACGGCGAGCCGCTCGAGCGCTTCGATCAGCTAAATCCGCAGTCCCTCGTTGCCGCGGACTCGTTGACGCTCACCGTGATCCGCGATGGGGAGCGAACACAATTGGTGGGGCCGTCAAACATTATTTCTCGGCTCAGCCGGGCCCAGAACAACGATCAGGGCTTTGGACTCGGGTATCAGCCGCCCCTCATTGGGGGCGTCGTGAAAGACAGCCCAGCCGATTCGGCGGGGCTGCAGGCGGGAGACCGCATTGTGCGGATTGGGGCCGACACGGTGCGCTTCTGGATGGAAATGAGTGCCAAGGTGCAAGAGGCGGAGGGCACGCCCCTGGAGGTCTACTGGTTTCGCGCCGATTCGCTCGCCGGGGCTCGATCCGATGCGGGGACGTCCACCCTGGTGCGGAAAACCGAAGACGGGCGTATCCTAACCGCAAACGTTGCCGCTGAATACGACAAAGAGCGGGACCGGTATCTTCTGGGCGTTCGAGGACCGGGCGGGAGTCAGGTGACTCAGCAGATGCTCTATGAAGAATTTGGCGTCCGCACGACCTCTTACGGTCCCCTTGAGGCCCTTGAGGCAGGAGTGACGGAAACCTGGACCTATGCCCGAACCATCGTCGTGACGCTGAAACGCATTGTCGTGGGGCGAGACAGCCTGACGGACAGCCTGGGGGGGCCGGTCATGATTGCGAAGGTAACGAGCGACGCCGCGTCCGCCGGGTGGACTCCGTACTGGCAGCTTATCGCGGCGCTCTCCATTACCCTCGCCATCATGAACATTCTCCCCATCCCAGCGCTGGACGGCGGCCAGCTCCTGTTTCTCCTCTACGAGGCAGTCACGCGCCGCCGTCCCTCCGTACGGGTCCGGCTCGTGGCGCAACAGGTGGGCATGATTCTCCTCATCGGATTCATGGCCTTCCTCATCTTCAACGATATCCTCCGGTTGTAGATGATCGCGGACGGTGCCGTCAGATCGACGGTCCCCTGGCACCGTCCCTCCCCTCAGGAACTCCCGTGAATCCCCAATCAATCCGCTGACGAGGCGGAAAGAGGTTGGCACAAAATGCGCGCAGGATCCCGTTCACCTCCGAGGCAGACCCTCATAGGTTACAATCCTGTTGAATAATCCCATAGCGGGAGTATCCACCCCCGTCTCACGTTTTTGGTCGGAGTCTATCAGCCCTATGGAATCGACCCGGACAACAAATGCGTCGGCCCGAGGAGAGACCTCCGAGGCCAGCGATGACCGTCGGCAGCGTGCTCTCAAAGAGCGGGGCGAACTGCCCGCGCACGTCGCCTGCATCATGGACGGGAATGGCCGATGGGCGCAACAGCGAGGGGAGTCGCGTGTCATGGGGCACCACGAGGGCGTGACCTCCGTGCGAGACGTTACGGAGGCCAGTGCAGAGCTCGGGATCGACTACCTCACGCTCTATACGTTTAGCACCGAAAACTGGGAGCGCCCCGATTCCGAGGTCGAGGCCCTCATGGAACTTTTGGTCCGCACTGTGCAGAAGGAGCGGTCCACTCTTATGGAAAATGAGGTGCGGCTCCAAACCATCGGGGACCTGTCGAAGCTCCCCAAGTCCTGTGAGGAGGCCCTCGTGCAGACGAAGGAAGATACCGCCGAGAACGATCGAATGACCCTCACGCTCGCGCTCTCCTACAGTGGCCGGTGGGAAATCCTCCAGGCCGTTCGGGACCTTGCCACCAGGGTTCAGGAAGGGGAGCTTGCCCCGGAGGACATCGACGCGTCCCAGTTCGAACGTCAGCTTGACACTGCAGGCATGCCCGATCCGGATCTGCTGGTGCGGACGGGGGGGGAGTACCGGCTGTCCAACTTTCTGCTCTGGCAGAGTGCCTATACAGAGCTGTACATTACCGACGACTATTGGCCCGACTTTCGGCGAGAGCAGTTATATGGAGCCATCCGCAGCTATCAGGAGCGCGATCGTCGTTTTGGCCGCGTTGAGAGCAGCGCCACCGACGAGAACGCCAACGGCGCGTAATTAGCCCTGCGGGCCCCTTTCTTCTTCCGGAGAGCACGGTTCGGGCCGTGGTCCGTCAACGAACGGTGTTCTCGTGTGCCGGGGAGAATAATTCCCGGGGAAAGTGCGTTACAAAATGGGAGAGAGCGATTCGCCCCGAAACTGCCCGATACAAACCCAGTTTGACTGGGCTGATCGACATGAGCCCGGTCCTCAAACGAGTGTCCGATTGGTAGTATGCATCTACGGCTGCCCGCCCTTGTTCTTGCCGTTCTTCTTGGAGGCGTCCTGCCGGTGTCTGCACAGACACCGCCTCAGTCGTCTCAAACAGGGCGCACTATGAGCTCTGCCCGTTCCACGTACACCATTCAAGAGATTCGCGTGCGGGGGGTCGAGAACCAGCGAACCCGCCAGTTCGTCGTCCAGTCGAGCGGGCTCTCGGAGGGCCAGCAGATTACCTTGCCGGCCGGCGATGCCGTAGCCCAAGCCATCCGCTCCATCTACGACCTCCGGCTGTTTTCCGACGTAGCCATCTATCGGACGAACCAGTCGGGCAGCAACATTACCCTGACGATTCGGGTCACACCCGAACCGACGCTCGGAAGCTACACACTGACGGGCATTGACGGAGGCGACCGAGAGGATCTTAAGCAGAAGATGCCCCTCCTGAAAGGCAGTTCCGTTCGCCCCTCCGACGTGGAGCGCTCCAAGCAGATCATCAAAAACTTCTACGAGGAGGAGGGCTACCTCCGGACGAAGGTAGACGTAAAGCGCTCCAAGGCGAAGGGGAACCGGGTTAACCTTACGTTCAACGTTGACCGAAACAAGAAAATCGAAGTTGAGCGCATCCGCTTCTTTGGGAACGAACAGTTCGACGACGGCGCTCTGCGTGGCGCGATGGAGGAGACCCGCGAGAACCGGTGGTGGCGCTTCTGGAAAGGGGAAAAGTTCAAGCAGGACGCCTACGAGGAAGACCTCGATCGAGTCATCGACTACTACCGCGAGCACGGCTACTACGACGCTCAGATTGTCAAAGACTCGGTCTACCACATGGGGGAGGACGGCCTCGGCATCGACGTGCACGTTCGGGAGGGCAATCGCTATTACGTGAGCGACATCACTTGGGAGGGAAATTCCATCTATCCGGATCGCGTTCTTACCCAACAACTGGGACTCTCGGAGGGGGAAGTGTACAACGGGAAGGCCCTCGACGAGAACCTCTACGGAAGTGGGCGCCAGAGCGGGGTGCTCGGTCTCTACATGGACCGCGGCTACATGCGGGCAAACGTGCAGCCCACCGTTCGGGTCGTGGGCGAGGATTCGCTCGACATTACGATGGACGTGCAGGAGGGAGATGTCTACACCTTCGGCGACATCGACATTACCGGAAACACGAAGACCAAAGATTACGTCATCCGGCGGGAGCTGTATACCGTGCCCGGCGAACGATTCAGCCGAAGTGCCATCCAGGAGTCCATTCGCCGGCTCAGCCAGTTGGAATACTTCAGCAAACAGTCCCTTTCCGGAGGGCCCGACATCAGCGTCAATCAGGAGGAGAAGAAGGCCAACCTCACGTACAGCGTGAAGGAGACGGGGAGCGATCAGCTCCAGCTTTCGGGCACGTTCGGACAGTTTGGGCTCGTCCTCCAGCTCGGGTTCCAGTTCAACAATTTCTCCGCCCAGAATCTCTTTGACGCCAGCGCGTGGCGCCCCCTGCCCTCGGGCGACGGACAGAAGCTCAGCCTTAACGTTCGGACCAACGGCACCTACTACCAGAACTACTCGCTCTCCTTTACGGAGCCCTGGTTTGGCGGGAACCCCACTCCCGTCGGCGGATCGATTTCGTACTCGAAGTACACTCGGTCGATCTTCGGACGGCGGACGCGAAGCAGCAACCTCAATGACGCCAAGTTTGAGAACTTCAATGCGAACCTCTTCGTCCGCCAGCGGCTCGACTGGCCGGACGACAAGTTCATGACCGGTACGCGGGTGGGCTACAGGCTCTACAACAACCGTGGGAACGACCCAAGCACGCCGGGGCCCGATCCGCTGTTCTCCACCGTCCCCTACGGCACGAATCAGTCCGTCACCCTCCGGCAGTCGCTGAGTCGCAACTCGCTCGACAATCCGACCTTCCCCCGCAGTGGGTCCAAGTTTTCGCTTTCGCTGGAGGTGGCCCCGCCGATCGGCGATCTCGTGCAGTACCACAAGTGGCGATTTAACACCAGCTGGAACGTGCCGATTGGAGACAACTTTTCGGTCGGCGTCGGGACGGACTTTGGGTACATTGGATCGATCACAGGAGAATCGGTCGAGTTCGAAACCTTTGAGGTGGGCGGGACGCCGTTCGACTACCAGGGCGGGACGTTCGGCACCGATCCGGTCTTTATGCGCGGGTATCCGCGCGGGGTGATTGGGCCCCTCAGCCGCGGTCGACAGGGCAATCTCCAGCCCCAGGGTGGCCAAGTGCTGAACAAGTACACGTCCGAGTTGCGATGGAAGGCCGTCGAGTCGCAGCAGTTGCAGGCTCGCCCGTACCTCTTCCTCGATGCCGCCAATGCCTGGAGCAGCCTCAATACGTACAACCCCGGCGACCTCTACCGCTCGGCCGGAATCGGGGTCAAGCTCTACCTGCCCATCGTCGGTATGATCGAGTTTAACTACGGCTACAACTTCGACGAGTACATTCCCCTGGAGGGAGGAGGAGGGCAACCGGGGTGGACGTTCCAGTTCTCTTTGGGACAGGGATTTGGGGGAGGAGGAGGACGTTAGGACGTTCCGTTGCGCCGCACTCCGGGTTAGTCATCGACGCATGTACGACATGTGGAATCAGCCCTCTTGCGTGAGTATACGAGTCGGGAGGGGAGTTGCGGGTCGGCTCGTCCTTGTTGCCGCGACGATGCTCGGGCTCTGGGGAGGGACTGGCGCGGCCCATGCCCAGCAACGGATCGGATACGTCGACACGCAGGTCATCCTGGAGAAGCTGCCCGAGTATGCCACCGTCCAGCAGACGCTCGACGAGCTGGAAACGAAGTGGCGCGCTGAGATTGAGAACCAGAAAGAGAAGGTGCAGAAGCTGAGGGACGAGTTTCAGGCGTCGGAGCTCCTGTACACCGAGGAGGAACGCAAACAGAAGCGGAGGGCCATTGAACAGGCCCAGCAAGAGGTGGAGCAGCTCCGGCAGCAGTACTTCGGCCCGAAGGGGCAGCTCTACACGCGTCAGAAGAAGCTCATGCGTCCCATTCAGAAACGCATTCTCAGTGCCGCGGAGGAGGTGGCCACGGAGGAGGGATACGACTACGTGTTGGACAAGGGTGAAAAGGTTCTCTTCCTGTATGCGCGGGAAGAACATAACCTGAACGACCTGGTTCTTCGCAAGCTCGGCATTACGCCCAATCAGCAAGCCGGAGAGCGGTGACCATCCCGACGGCTTATTGATTGCGGCACCGACACACGACGTTCGATAGAAAGGTACTATTCTCAGAACAGGCTCTATGGCTATGTCAAAACGAATACTGAATGCTCTTTCGCTTTTTCTCCTTGCCGCCGCGGTGACGGTTGGTCCGGCTCAGGCCCAGAAGATTGGGTACGTCGATCAACAGGCCCTCTTGGCGAGCATGCCGGGCATGCAGGACGTTCGGCAGAAGATGCAGGCGGAGATGAAGGAGCAGCAGCGTCAGCTCCAACAGAAGCGTCAGGCGTTCCAGAAAAAGGTCCAGCAGTTTCAGCAGCAGCAGTCTCTGCTGGACGATTCGGCACGGGCGGAGCGAAAGCGGGAGCTTCAGAAGCAACAGCAAGAGCTCCAGCAGTCCACCCGCGAGCGCCAGCGACAGATGCAGCAGCAACGACGCAAGCTGATGCAGCCGTTGCTGAAGAAACTTCAGGGGGCGATCGACAAGGTCGCCGCGCAGCAAGGGCTGGAGGCCGTGATGCGCCAGCAAGTCCTTCTCTACGACGATCAAACGAGCGACGGCGTCGTCAACATCTCACGTGACGTCGCAGATGAGCTTGGAATCTCGCTCACGCAGACGCCTGGAGAGCCCTCACCCACCGTCAATGAGGGCCAGAACACGCCCCCGCCCGGAGGCGGCGGTCAGTAACTTCGCCGGGGGCGTTTCAGAAGGGCACTCTTTCGCCGAGTGTTGAGAATTCATCGCTCGCAGCAACAAGAGGGTGTCCTCTGCTGAATGCCTTCGCCCCACTCCTTGGAGGCGTTCTCACTCCTTTGATCCTACGACCTCATGGGCGCTGAGTCTTCCCCGCCGGACGTTGCGGACGTGCCGCGCGTGACAACGAAAACCGTTCAGGAGATGAAGGACGCCGGGGTTCCCATCGCCGTCCTCACCGCGTACGACTACACCTCGGCCCGGCTCTACGACCGAGCCGGGATCGACGTGTTGCTCGTCGGCGACTCGGCCTCGAACGTGATGGCGGGCAACGAGACGACCCTCCCGATGACCCTCGACCAGATGATCTACCACGCGCAGTGTGTGGTGCGAGGCATCGACCGGTCGCTCGTGGTGGTGGACCTTCCGTTCGGGTCGTTCCAGGGCGATCCGAAGGAGGCGCTCCACTCGGCGATCCGAGTCATGAAGGAGACCGGTGCCCACGCGGTGAAGATGGAGGGAGGCGCTGCTGTGACAGAGACGGTAGAGCGAATGGTGACGGCGGGGATTCCGGTGATGGGTCACTTGGGCCTCACGCCGCAGAGCATCTACAACTTCGGGACCTATCAGGTGCGGGCCCAGGAGGAGGAAGAGGCCGACCAGCTTCGCGAGGATGCAAAGCGACTGGAGGAGGCCGGATGCTTTGCCCTCGTGCTCGAAAAAATTCCCGCTGCGCTGGCGACGGAGGTCACGGAGTCTCTCTCGATTCCGACCATCGGAATCGGGGCGGGCAATCAAACGGACGGGCAGGTGCTCGTGTCCCACGACGCCCTCGGTTTGTCCACCGACTTCAACCCCCGGTTCGTCCGGCGGTACGCCCGCCTCGACGAGACGATTACCGAGGCGATTGGCGAGTACGTGTCGGACGTTCGGGACCGCTCGTTTCCCGATGAAGATGAGAGCTACTGATCTCGAATCCGGGATTTGGTCGTTTCGATTCCTCTTCGTGAAGTAGGGATGACCCGCCGGTCGTCCCTTGTGTATGTTGAGGGGTTATTCAGAAACCACTTCCCAATGAACACTTCCACGCCGGACGACCGGCCTCGCATTCTCTTGTGCAACGACGACGGCGTTCACGCCCCCGGCATTCAGTCGCTGGCGGCGGCGCTCGACGGACTGGGCGCGCTCTCCGTGGTAGCGCCCACCACCGAGCAGAGCGCCGTGGGACACGCGATCACCGTGCGCGATCCCGTGCGAGCCCACAGCGTCGAGTTCGAGGTGCCTTCCGGACCCATTCCGGCCTGGGGGGTCACCGGCACGCCCGCCGACAGCGTGAAGCTTGCATGCCACGAGCTACTCGACAGCCCTCCAGATCTGGTGGTGAGCGGCATCAATCAGGGTCCGAATACGGCCGTGAATGTCCTGTACTCGGGCACCGTCAGCGCCGCCACAGAGGCCTCAATCCTCGGCCTGGACGCCCTCGCGATTTCGCTGTGCGACTGGTCGGAGCCGCAGTTCGAGGAGGCGGGGCGCTGGGCCCGTCGCATCGCAGAATGGACGCTCGATCAGGGATTGCCCCGCGGGGTATTGCTCAACGTCAACGTGCCCGCCCTGTCGGATGACGAGATCGAGGGCATTGCCCTTACCCGCCAGGCGCGCTCACGGTGGGAGGAGGGCTTCGAGGAGCGAACCGATCCCGCCGACCGGTCCTACTACTGGCTCGCCGGGACCTTCGTGAATCTCGACGATGGGCAGGAGACGGACCTCTCGGCCATTGAGCGGGGGTACGTGTCGGTCACGCCGATTCAACACGACATGACGGCCTACGACGCCTTTGACTCGCTCCGCGACTGGAACTGGGACGAGTCGGTGGAGGAGGACGATTCGGGCTGGGTGTAGGTCGGTCGAGGTTCCCTTGTAGTTCTTCGCTCATCGCTTTCCGTTCCCATGGCGACGCACCAGGACCAGATCGAACTGTCGACCTCCGGACATCGGGACATGCACAACCTCACCGATGAGGTGACGGCCATCGTTCGCGCGTCGGGCATCGAGTCCGGACTCGTGCACGTCCACAACGTCGGGAGTACGGGGGCGGTGGGAACCATTGAGTTTGAGCCGGGGCTTCAGCAGGACCTGCCGGAGCTCTTCGATGAACTCTTTCCGCCGGACCGCGGGTACGCCCACGAGCAGCGCTGGCACGACGGCAACGGCCACTCGCATCTTCAGGCCACCACGCTGAGCCCGTCGATTACCGTGCCGGTGGGCGACGGTGGCCCCATCCTCGGCACGTGGCAGCAGATTTTTCACCTCGAATGCGACGTGAAGCCCCGCGAGCGAACCGTTGTCGTGACGGTGCGGG
>CAZBIB010000049.1:0-16327 GCA_964491575.1 uncultured Salinivenus sp.
CCATGGCCACGATGGACATCATCAAGCTCGCTGGGGGCGAGCCCGCCAATTTCCTCGACGTGGGCGGATCGGCGAGTGCGGAGACGGTAGAAGCGGGCTTCCGCATCATCCTGAAAGACCCGAACGTCGAAACCATTCTCGTCAACATCTTCGGGGGCATCGTCCGCTGCGACCGCGTGGCCCGGGGCGTCATCGAGGCCGCCAAGAACATCGATCTCGATGTGCCGCTGATTGTCCGCCTGCAGGGCACCAACGCGGAGGAAGGAAAGCGCCTTCTCGACGAGAGCGGCATCTCGCTCCGCTCCGCCGTCCTCCTCAAAGAGGCCGCCGACGAGGTCACCGAGGCGCTGGGCGTGCGGGCATGAGAACGTTTGTTGGTTGCGAGGTGAGGAGCCTGTCCCGACTACCGTCGGGGGTCGTGAATTACGAGCGTACACCTCCCCCCGTTCCCCCACGCCTCGACCCTCCCATTCTCCCTTTCCTCAAACGTCCACACTCGGCGACGGAATCTAGAGAACTTTTGTGCGGCTCGGTAGACAGTATCAGAAGAGACCGCCTCCGCCGCCCCTGCCCCCGCCTCCTCGCCCACTCCCCACGGCACTTCCGGCCGTTTGCCGAAGCCGGTTCCCATACCCGCCGAGCGGGCCTTCGCCGGTGTTCGGGATATTGAGCCGGAGCAGCTGAGAAAGCTGTCCGCTCTTGACCTGGAGGTTGAAGCTGTACGACTGACGCCGCCCAAAGGGCACCCAGCTGAAGGACATGACCCAGCAGCCCAGATCGCGACTGACGTTGATGCTCGTGGTCGCCACCTCGTTCTGGATCAAGTCGTACCCCGTCCGGCCTTCGAGGGACCACTTTGGGGTGACATCGAGGCTGAACTGGGCGTTGAGGGTGGCGTTCTGGTTTTGGACGCGCTTTCGAGGCTTGCGGAAGTTGTAATTAAAATTGAAGCTCAGGGACCACGGGATGTTCGTGTCGAGATACCCTCTGGAGCGAGACTGCGACGAGGGCGCGGTCGGCGACTGCGAGGGCCCCTGAGAACGGCCTCTTTGTCCCCGGCGGCCTTGTCCAGGAGCCTGGGATCCAGATTGCCGGCCCGGCTGAATGCTCGCCCCGCGGCTCCCGCCTCCTCCATCAAACGAGCTGCTGAGGCTGAGGCGGAAGCGCGTGAGCCGAAGCGGCGTGAGTGGATTCTCGGCAGCCATGTATCGGTTGGCAAGGCGAAAGGGGCGTGCAGCACCCTCCCCGGTACGCTGAAGAGCATAGGGGGAGAAGGTCATGTTCGAGGAGATTCTGAAGTCTCGAATCGTCGTGCGGGCCCCGAGATCAATGTTGCTCAGCTTGAGCGAGTCGGCCGTAAAGTTGTAGGAGGCACCGAGGTCGAAGTCCAGCAGCTTAATTTTCTCCTCCTCCGTTTCCCCCGTCGAGTCGACGGTCACGTGTTTCGTTTCAAGCTCGTTGTCGAGGTTGAAGCTCACGGTGCGCTGCTCGCTGCTGCCCCGCACCCGGTTTCCTCCGAGGATGTCATACCGCGCTGGCTTCCCCGTTCGGTCGTCGATGACCGGGGTCCCGTCTCTGTAGCGGAGGGTGCGCGTGCGTCCCCAGAGCGGCGCATTGAAATTCGGCCGGTAGTTGAACGAGAGCGACGGCACCATCCGGTGTCGAAGGCCCTGCAGGGGCCCGATGCGGAGCGGGAAAAGCCCGTACAGCTCAGTATTTGCCGAAATGCCGGTCGAGAACTCTCGCCGTGCGTAGAAACCGGTGACCGTGCGCTCCTCCGTGTTCGCGTTGACGCTGACCGTATCTGTTTGTACCGAATCAGCGTTTAGGTCGACGAATTTGCGCGTGGTGCTGATGCGCCAGTCCGAGTTGTAGCTGAAGTTTGGACTCAAGTTGAGGTTATAGCGGTTTATCCGAAACGAGGCGCTCACCGGAATTCGGTGTGTGGCCTGAAAGTCGAAGAGCTCGTCGTTGCCGGTCGCGAGCCGGTACTTTCGTCGGTCCACGAGCGCCTCGTACCAGGAAATTTGGGTGGCGTTGGCCGCCTCCAGGGAGTCGGCTAGGTCGTCTTGGCCCCGATCTCGGAGGTCCGCGGGGTCGCGGGGGCGGAAGGAATAGCTGTTGTCGACCGACAGGCTGTAGGAGGTCGTGATCTTCTCGTACCACCGTTCCTCCCCCACTGCCTGTTCGACCTCGAAGGGCTTGAAGGACCGCTGCGAAAAGTTCAGGCTCGGCAGCGTCATCGACACCTGCCCACTCTGGAGTTGCTGGCGCTGATTGGCACTAATGCTGAAGTTCTTGCCGCCTCCGGGCCAGTTCTTGCTGTACTGCAGGTTCGACGAGATTTCCTGACTGACGGCGTCGTCGTAGTTGTTGCTGGTGCGTCGGGCGAAGTCCGTGGAGGTGACTAGGTTAATGTCCCCTCGGATAGAGGCGGTGGGAGAGAGGGTTTGGCTGTGCCTCCACTGTAACTGTCCCTCGTGCCGATTCGTGAAGTCGGGGTCCTCCGCCTCGCCAATTCGGGTGCGGCGATAGGTGAGGTCGAGTCGGCCGTTGTAGTTGTATCGCTTTCGGTAGCGGAAAATTGGGTTGACCTCGAAGCTTCCCTTCGACCAGACGCTCCCCTGGAGTTGCAGGTCGGTATAGGAGTTCAGGGCAAAGTACCAGCCCCAGTCTCGGAGAAAGAGTCCCTTCCGGTCTTGCCCGTAGCTCGGCGCAAGCGGGCCGCTCCGCCGCCCCGACACGTTAGGCAAAAACCCGAACGGAAGCCACAGGGGGGTCGGGATGTTGAACAAAAAGAGCTGAATGGGGCCCGTATAGACCCATTTCCCGTCCACCTTCATCTCCTGGGAGCGCAGCGAGTACGAGGGCGTTTCACCGGGCGGGCAGTTGCAGGTTGTGTACGTGCCGTCCCGGACGAACAGGGAACTGTCCTCAAACACCTTGACGGCATCGCCCTCGACGTAGCCGTTTTGTCGCTGGGTGCGAGCTGTAACCACCCGGCCCCGCTTGGTGCGCAGGCTGTAGGAAAGGGTCTTTCCGGTAAACGACTGGCCTTGTCCCTCTCCTTGTCCCCGCTGGAAGGTGGGGCGGGACCCGGCCGCAGTATCCGAGGGGGCCCCGTAGGCCTGGAGCACGCTCGTCTCGAAGTTCATTTCGATCGTCTTGGCCTTCAGGGTGGCCTTCTGATGGGACATCTGCGCCTGTCCGTGCAGGGTGCCGTGGTCGGCCGAGTCCTCGGGGGTGACGATCACCAGGGAGTCCTGGGCCGAAAACTTGACCCCCTTCCCCAATTGGCCGGAGCTGGCGCCCGGTCGTCCCGCCCCCTGAGACGAGGCGCGGGCTTGTCGGACGGAGTCGGGCACCTGAGGCTGGTCTTGCGCGGCGCTCGGGCGGGCAATGAGGCAGAGCACCAGCACGGCCCCGAGGCCAACAAGCAGCCGGTGCGGTCGGAGAGATCGTAGCACGGTCACCACGCGGTGGGGAAGACAGTGTTCTCCCCCGCTTCGGGGCGTCGGGGCACCGGGCCGTTCAGGGAGGCAGATGCCGTCTCACGCCTCGCGGGCCGGGCTAGAGGGAGCCGACTTGCGCCTGCTCGCCCTCGAAGGCCAGACGGGCGGCACCGAGAAGGCTCACCTCGTTGCCCAGCTTTTCCTGAAGAATGCAAAGGTTATCGCGGAGGCCCGGCGTGATGAAGCGGGGAAGGACGTCACGGGCGGGATCCAGGATGAAGTCTCCTGCCCCAGAAACGCCTCCGCTGACCACAATGGTCCGAATGTCGAGCAGATTCACGGCGGAGCCAAGGACGCACCCCAGCTTGTGGCCGGCCCAGGCCAGCATGTCTTGGGCGAGCTCGTCCCCCTGGTTCGCTGCCTCGTACAGCACGCGGGGGGTGATCTGCTCCAGCTTTCCGTCCACGAGATCGTGAATGGCACTGTCGGGGTAGTTGACGAGCCGGTCCCGAGTGTGCTGAGCAAGAAAATTCTGCCCGAGGTAGCTTTCGATGGCCCCACTCACCCCCGAGTTTGCGAACGGCCCTTCGTAATCGATCGTCATGTGGCCGATTTCGGCAGCGCCACCGGTGGATCCCCGAAAGATCTTGTTCTGGTAGACGATCCCGCCTCCGACGCCGGTTCCGAGGGTGACCATGATGAACGAGTCGACGGATTGCCCAACTCCGTAGAACGCCGAGCCGAGGGCGGCCACGTTCGCATCGTTTTCGACGATGACCGACAGGGAGGCATCCAGACGAGACTGGAGGGACGCCCGCAGATTCACAGACCCCCAGTCCTCAAGATTTGGGGGCTTGGACACGGTCGTGCGCTCCCAGTTCACGGCCCCGGGCGCCCCAATCCCAATTCCCGCCACGGAGCCGGCGGGGGCGGCGTCGATCATCTCCGCAACAATGGCGGCAATCGCCGCCTTGACGTGCTCCGGGCCCCGCTCGGATTCCGTCGGACGCAACGTCCGTTCGACGATACCTTCCTCGCGGTCCACGAGGGCAGCCTTCAGGTTCGTACCTCCAAGATCAACACCGACGGCGTAGGACGACATAGAGGGTGGGAGGGAGACTATGGGTAGAAATGAAGAATCGAAGACTGGTGCCAGCAGTGATCGGTGGAGCGCCTGGTGGGCTGCGACTTGACTACTTCGGCTCGATCCGGTAGATGGTTTCTCCCGGACGCTTCATGCCGTACTCTTCGCGGGCGATCCGCGCGACCGCACTGTCCGACAGCGGGCGATCGAGCTGGGTGCGAAGGCGCTTGATTTCCTTTCTGAGCGTGGTGTTTTCTTGCTTCGTGGCCTCCAGTTCCTGGTGCCACTGGTACCGCTGCCACAGGCTGTGACTGTCGAAAAACAGGATCCAAATGAGCACTCCCGCCAGAAAAACACCAATTCCCCACCGTATTCGGCGGTCGGAAAGGGGAAAATCAGGGGAGGGCATGGCACTGATTAGCGGGTGAGAGGGAAGGCGTCGAGGCCCGGATACTGCGCGACGGAGCCAAGTTGTTCCTCGATTCGCAGTAGCTGGTTGTACTTCGCAACCCGATCGCTCCGACTGGCCGAACCGGTCTTAATTTGCCCCGTGCCGGTCGCTACGGCTAGGTCGGCAATCGTCGTGTC
Organism: uncultured Salinivenus sp.; assembly: GCA_964491575.1. Lineage (GTDB taxonomy): Bacteria > Bacteroidota > Rhodothermia > Rhodothermales > Salinibacteraceae > Salinibacter. Next base: position 5,125 of record CAZBIB010000049.1, read on the forward strand.
TTCCGTCTCGCCGGACCGGTGGCTCACGATGGCCGTGAACCCGCGGCTGTGAGCCGTCTCGATGGCGTTGAGCGTCTCGGTAAGGGTGCCGATCTGATTGGGCTTAATCAGAATGGAATTGCCGCAGCCCTCGTCGATGCCCCGCGTGAGGCGCTCGGTGTTCGTCACGAAGAGATCATCGCCCACGAGCTGCACCTCGTCCCCGATTGCATCGGTCAGCATGGCCCATCCGTTCCAGTCGTCCTCGTCCATGGCGTCCTCAATAGAGAGAATGGGGTACTGGTCCACCCAGTTGCTCCAGAAGTCCACCATGTCCTCCGAGGAGCGTTCGGTGTCCGGGTCGCTCTTCCAGAACACGTAGGTCTCATCTTCGACCATCTCAGCGGCGGCGGGGTCGAGGGCGATAAACACGTCCGTTCCGGCGGTATACCCCGCCTTCTCGACGGCCTCGAGGACGAGCTCGACGGCCTCCTCGTTCGAGCGAAGGTCGGGGGCAAAGCCGCCCTCGTCCCCCACGGCAGTGTTGTAATCGCGATCCTGAAGGACGGATTCGAGCGTGTGGAAGATCTCCACTCCGGTACGCAAGGCCTCTGAGAAGGACGATGCCCCGGCGGGGGCCACCATAAACTCCTGCATGTCCACGTTATTGTCCGCGTGCTCCCCACCGTTGAGGATGTTCATGAGCGGAACGGGGAGGGTGCGGGCCGTGGCCCGTCCGAGGTACCGGTAGAGCGGCACGCCGAGAGTGGCGGCACCGGCCTTGGCGGCGGCGAGGGAGGCGCCGAGGATGGCGTTCGCCCCGAGGTTTGACTTGTCGTCGGTCCCGTCGAGGGCGCGGAGGGCATCGTCGAGGGCGACCTGTTCGAGCACGCTCCTGCCCTCAAGCTCGTCAGCAATCGTCTCGTTCACGCTGCTCACGGCCTGAAGCACGCCCTGCCCGTGGTACCGATCGGCGTCGCCGTCGCGCAGCTCAACCGCTTCGTACGCCCCCGTGGAGGCCCCGCTGGGCACAGCGGCGCGCCCGAGCACTCCCTCGTCGGTGGTCACGTCCACCTCCACGGTGGGGGTGCCTCGGCTGTCGAGAATCTGACGGGCCGTGACGCGTTGGATCGAGGCCATACGCAAGAAGAAGAGTTGTGGGCACAGAACATGGCAAAGGGCGTGGCCGTGCGGAGATCGAGGGGACCCGCACAGCTCATTTGTTAACTACGTGGTCGGAGTCCAGAACCACAAGAGCCGGATCTCGAAGGGACGCATAAAAAATGGCCGACGAGCCCAGGAGGCTCGCCGGCCGAATGGATGGCGCAAAGACAAAATTAGGAGGGGGACGACCGTACGGTGGTCGTTTCTCCAATCCACGAGTAACAGCCTTCGTCAATGGTGTACGATCCGCCTCGCTCCCAGTCCGATCGGTAGAAGATGTCTTCCTTTGAGGGGAAGACCTTCCGGTACGTCTGGATTTTGCTGTTGGCTACGGAGGCGATCGAGGAGTCGACCTGTTTTGCCTGCTGATACTTATCGACGGCCGCCCAATACACAGCCCTGTCTCCTCGACCCATCTCGTTTCCGCTGCACTTGTTAACGGCTCGCGCATACAGGTCCCCGATGGCGATGTAGGCCCGGCCAAAGTCCTTCCTCATCTCGATGGCCTTCTGGAATTCCTGTCGGGCCTTCGCCAACTGACCCATCTTCTGGTAGGCGGTGCCGCGGTTAAAGTGGTCCTCGGCGGTCAACTCGGCGCCCTGCTTCATCGCGCGCTCGTAGGCTTTGAGAGCAGCCTCCGGTCGGCCGTCTTCGAGGCGCATTTGGGCAACCTGGCGAACCGTCTCGGCCGACGGCTCCATTTTCATCAGACGCTTTGAGAGCTTGGAGGCTTTTTCAACATTGCCCTGCTGGTTGTACGCGTTGAAAAGCTCCGTGAGAAGCTGCGTACTATCCGGATTCTGCTTCACCTTCTTCTCCAGGTAAGCAACCTGTGCCTGTGCGTTTTTGCTGAAGATCTTCTCGCGGGTCGAACTCACCATGTTGGCCACCTCCTTGTCGTCCCCCCGCTTCGCTTCGAGCGTGTTGGCAAAATCGAGCGCCTTCTGAAACTCGTTGTTCTGGAGGTGTAGGTTCATAATTTGCTGTAGGTAGTAGGGGTCGATCTTTTTCGGAGCCATCTCAAAGGCATTCCGGTAGTGGGCGACCGGCGTTTCCAGCCCCTCGACATCGGAGAGAGACCCCTGGTGCTGTTCGAGAAAGCGCCCCTTTTGCAGTTCCCACCTGTAGGGCTGGTACTCTAAGTCCTTCTCCTTTAGCTCCTTGGGGGCACGGGTGAGGTACGTCGCCGCGGTGTCTAGATAGGCCTTTCGGGTTTTCTCATCCTCGGCCTGCTTGGCGAGGCCCGTGTAGAGTTCCACGACCCGCCGGTAGTTGTCGTCGTCTCCGTCGGGCGTTCCGGGAGCGTGTTCAAGAATCCAGAGGAGGTCGCTCCGGGCACTCTTGAAATTGTCGTTCTTGAAATTCTCGTAGTAGAGGCTGTAGTGCATCAGCTTCTCCTGCTTGCTCGGCTCGCTGTCCTGCGCAGACGCAGGCGTAGCGGAGATCACGAGCAACAGGAGGCTCAAGCAGAGGGTTCCGGCAGAAAGAAACCACGGTCTGAAGCGGGTGTCAGCAAATAACATAACAGGGAGGTAGATCTGTCCGATATTTTGAACAGGCTAGGCTTTAGACTGGACGTTCGGCGTCGAGTTTCGGTCCATGTTGAACTCCGGACGAGCTTGTTCGGCGAGCAAGGAATCCGTGCGCTTCGCCCCGTGTTACTGGAGCTTACGCCGCTGAAACCAGCGTTCTCCGAAGTTTACGTGGAGCGAGACGCCGTAGAATGTGTCGCGGACGAGGGAGTTGGAGGTCCTCCCCCGCGTTCCGACACTTGTATTCAGGTCAATTCGCGTGCCAGCGAGAGATGTGGGGAGACTAATTCCGGCAGTGAGGCCGTACTCGTAGAGGTCGGTTTGCCCGTCGGGCTGCACGTACACCTGCTCCACGTACCCCCCGAACCGATAGGCCGCTTGAGCGAAGTAGCCGGCCAACTGCTCCTCGCCGGCTGGCACCACCTCGGCCCCGGTCGAGACGCGCCATCGGTCTGTGAGCGTTCCCGTACCACCAACCGGAAATCGAATTGGATTCGTTTCCTCAAACCCGGATGAAAAAGTGGTCGAAAAGGTGCTCCACGAATCGAACAGGCCGTCGACGACAAAGGTCCACCGCGCGTTGGGCTGGTACGACATGCCCAGGCGGCCCTTCCAGGGCAGGGTAACGTCCCCCCGCTGAACGGAAAGGGTGTCGCGCGCCAGGTCTTCGTCGAGGGTGCGATACTGCTCGCCCGAGAGGGCGGCGGGAAGCGTGACTGCGGTCCCGATCGAGAGGGCATCATCCGAGGCAAAGACATCGGCCAATGCGAGGTGCCCCCCCAGTGTGCTGGTGACCCCGGAGAGCTGTACCCCGTCCGAGACGACGATGTCGCGGATGGCCCCAGTGTTCGGCCACGTCGTGCGTCGCCGACTCTCGATAATTCCGAAGATGAGATCGGCCGTGGCCCCCACGCTCAGCACGTCATTAATCCGGTATCCGAGTCCGCCCCGCAGGCGATGGAGGCCTCCGGACCCGCTGAAATTCACCCGGTACGGTACCTCAGTTTCCTGCCGGGGACCAATCTGGGCTTGGCCTCTCCGAACAGCCGCGTAGTTGGAGCGCGAGTAGGGCTGAAAAGAGAGGCCGGCGCCCAGCGTGCGTTCGTAGAGGGGGAAGCTAAACTGGAGGGCCTGCACGTTGCCGGAGGACAACCGACTCGAATTGCCACTTCCATCAGAGACAGTCACGGACTGGAGCGAAGCCCCGCCCGACAGTCGCGTGTACACCTGGTCGCTCCACAGGGCCGGATTGGCGTCCGGATTGTAGTTGAGGGAGCGGAGCGCGTAGCCACCTTTGCCCATCGCATAGCTCCGCGGCGACGAGAATTCGACGAGACTCCCCATGCCGAACCGGGAGTAGATCGTCCCTTTGCCGTTGGACTGTGCCTCAGCCGCAGGAGCGGTGACCAGCATCCCCGCGAAAACGATGACCCCGATGCAGAGAAGACGTTTTACACCCAGTTGCATACCACCGTCGCGGGTCGTACGAGAAGAAGGCCGAACGGGCACAGTCATCAATCTACAGCGGTGTTACAGTCAGAGCAGTACGTGGCGGGCCGATCTCCCCTTGGGTCGACGACGGGCGTTGGATGAGGACGGGCAGCGTGCTCGGCAGTCCGGGCTGGATCGTGGTGGACTGATCGACAGAGGCACTGTCCCGGTCGGCGACTCGGACGCGGTACGTCGTGAAGAATGGAGACTGATCGTTTCGGACGCGCCGAAACGACTGCTGGAAGATTGGAAAAGCGACGTTGTCCGACACAAGGGCAGCGCCAGGGGCCGCAGACGGAACGAGCGGAAGTACACACGCCTCGTTTGCTTGGGAAAACACCGGGAGTCGTACCGCACCGCAGGGTGGGGCGTCCGAGGTCCGAGTGGCAATCATGCGGTAGCCATTCGGAAGAGGGCGGACAAAGTTCGATCCGGAGAAGTCGTCCATGGCGATAGTGTCCGCCGGAACGAAGATCTCAGCCCGGTTTAAGGGCAAAACCCTTGAGCGTTTGGCGGGCATACTGTCGATGGGATTTTCATTGCGGAATTCCTCTTCGCCGTAGGTCCATTCCATCCTGAGATTGACGCCGACTCCCCCCAGCAGCAGCTCATAATTATCAGGGGGAGAGGCCGTTACGTTTCGCTGCTCAATGTGGGTGAAGGTCTTCAGGCCTGGGTAGTCGGCGGTCACAGTGTCGGGCGTGTGGGTAAGGCGGAGGGTCGCATTGGCAGCGGAGAACCCGACGACCGCCTGGCTATTGGGGGCAACGATCTTGAAGCCCGAAAAATTATCTTCGAATCCAGCCCCGTCGTCGCTCGTGTCTTGCAGGGTGGTCAGGTTTTCATCGATCCAGGATTGTCGGAGCTCGATGGTGACTAGGGAGTCGGTCGGAGTAACTTGTGCAGTATCGACCGATACCGGGTCCGTCTCGTCGGCGTCGAAGCTGGCGTTCGCTCGTGCCGAATCCATTTCAGCTTCCGCAATCAGACCGTACACCTTCACCTCTATCGGTTCATCGGAGACGCCGTGCACGTAGTTCGTCGTCAGACGCAGTTCGGCAGCGAGCGAATTCGCGTTGTCGGCGGAGACAATTGGGGAAGGGAGAGCGCTCCGCCCCGCAAAGTCGACGTATCCCTCTGCCTCAATGGTCCCCGTTCCCGGAATCGGGTCGTCGACGACGCCAGTGAGGAACCGCCACGTACCTTGGGACGGAGCCTGGCGAAGGTTCTCCCCCGTAATGGACGGAGTACGCGTCGTGTCGAGGTCGGGGATTACATCGAGGGTCACGGGCTCTCCACCCTCCAGGGAATCGGGCCCGACCCCCAGCCCTACGTCCGTTGAGTCGCTGCAGGCAGAGAGCGAGAGAAGCGCAGCCCCTCCGATGAGGACTGCGCAGAGCCAGGACAACCTCATAGACATCGTTCAGTGCAGGCGGCAACGGCCAATGAATGAGTTGGAGAGAGAAGGGGACCTGCAGTCGGTGGGGCACCGGTCCGCTGGCAGGGGGCCGGGGAGGTCGAAGACCGAGCACAGCATAGATCGACCCCAGCGCGAATTGCCCCTTCAATCGGAATCGTCAAAGCCGCCTGGAAGCAGGGTGTTTCTCGGCAGGTGAAGACTACGCGGGGACTTCACCGAGCATTTGATCGTACAGCGTCACCGCTTGCTCGGTGCGAGTTCCGGCTTCCGTCCCGAACGTAGGCGCCCCATCCGTCGACGGTCCGTTCGGGGGAAAGATGGTTTCGTCCGCGTAGCTGTGACCAATTTCTGAGAGGGTGGATCCCGTATTCCCATCGAGGGGGAGCCCCATGCGGTCGGCAAACGATGCCCCGAGGCGTGTGTCGGGAGCTTGGCTGCCCGGGGTAAAGACAGACTTCGTGGCCCCGAACAGGTCGTCGTCGGCGTACGTCGTAGACAGGAGGGTGGGGAGAAGGCCGCTAATCCAGCCGAACGAATGAATCAGGTCGGGACCCCAGCGCAGCTTGCGGAGCGTTTCTAGCACCGATCGATTGAAAAAGAGCGCCCGGTCCGCGTTGTCGTCGAAAGCATTGCCGTCCGAATCGGTGGCCTGTCCGTTTCGGTCAAAATAGCCATCGTGATCCATGAAGTAGACCTGGAGTTGAACGTCCGGCACCGACGCCACCTTTACCGAGACCGACTCGGTCTTTGCGCCCATCGGGACTTCCGTGTCCGAAAGCCGAATCACCTCGTGAAGATTGTGCTTTCGCTCGTTGATGTCGTCGTAGCAGGGCATCATGATTCGAACTTCGAAGTCTCCTGTCTTCTGAACCTGCTCGGGGAGCGGGCGGGTGAGAGACGCAAGGGACGAACGCTTCGTAAACGGTGTTAACGCACCGGCGACGTAGAGCAGGCGGGTTGAAGAGGCCATTTGAGTCGGAATGGATTGGTGAAACAATGGTGGGGGCGGGCGAAGTTCGGTCGGGGGGGAGCATGGACGGGCGTGAGGGTCGCATCCCGATCCCGCACATTCGTCTCCGGTTCTCGGAGGATGCTCCAGTTACGGATGTCGATGGAATGCACAGTCCTGGCCGAGAAGTCAGGAACCGCTTGGTCGAGGAGGGGCGGTCTGACCTCGGCGAAAGTCCTAGGAGAAGGCATCAGAACCCAGACGTGCTGCATCATCGGTGGGGGTAGTTCTGATACCGAAAAACAACAAAATCATTCAGTATTGGCCATGATCGCATTACAACCTATTACCGTCCCCACTGAGAATCAATCATTTCACATCTGGTCCCTTCATCTGAGCATCAAAACTACGAAAATTTGATATTGGGTCGGAGGGATTGAGGAACCGAGTGTATGCTGAGACGACCGTAGCTTTTCGGCCGGCAATATGCCCCAAGTCCTGCCGGGACCCGACGCCGCAGTGGTTCTCCTTCAGACCTACACCGACCGAGAAGAGGCCGAAGCCTCGTTCTCAACGTTCCGATGCGCCTGCAGGTAATCCGCGCTAGATATGCGTTAAAAACGCCTCGTTGTAATCTTTTGCGTTGACACTCCATTCGGCCCGACGCGGAAAAGCGGGAAAGGCGCCGCGAAAAGGGCTTGCCGTAGGTGCCGCTACGTAGGGAGAGCACACGTTTTTCCCGAAGAGAACGCATTCTGCACAGATGGGGTCGGCGGGGTCGGGAAGTGTCGTCCTCAAACTCTGCGTGTAGGTTGGCCGAGGTTCCCACTTCGAGATGAGACTCGCTGTTTCGGCCCAGAGCGGTTGACCTCGTAGACTGCCCTTGTTCTCCTCGAAGCCTCCGCGTCAGATGTGCTCCCTTCGCCAAAGGATCTCGTTCTGTTTGACGAAGACTCGGAGAGACGCTCCGCCCGGCCCGCCGGCGTCATGCCAACAACCCCGTATCCCATGGACCCTGTAATTCCAAAGGACAATTAAACGCCGATAGGCCGGGCGGGGCATCTCTCGATTCTGTCCTCTCCTCTGGGGAGGGCGAATCGAACTCCAGTGGAAAAAAGAAGCAAGGCACGTGCCAATCCCAGTTTTCCGGGGGAGAGCAACGGTAGACCGTAATGATTCCGTCTGTCCCAGAAGTATACTCGGCGAACGGATCGGAGACCTAAGCGGGGTCCTGGGTTGAGGGGAACGGTTCGCTTTCAGGTGTTCCTCCAGTCTCACTGATGAGCACGAGGAGGAACAGCGCTTCGCATCGGGTTTCTGGTACGGGGAGAAGGAAGGGGTAGAGGTGCTCGGGGAACGCTTCGGGGCGGGACGGTTTCCGCATTGCATTGGGGAAATGTCTCGATAGAACTGTACCGAACAGACACACAGAGCCCCTGAATCCTAACGCTGTGCATCCTCTCCGCGCCGAGTGCTGGCTCATCGCTGCTTCGATTTTCGTCGTCGCATCCGTCTCCGCAGCAGTCGCTCAAGAGCCCGCAGACTCGAGCCAGCTCGCCTTCCACAATCCGTTTGAGTTCCGCACCACCCTTGAGGGATGGGTGGAGAGTCGCCGGCGCCTCGTTTTGGATCGGAAGCACAGCATTGGGGGGCGCCTCTACGACCGGGGAATCTTTCGTCACGTCACCCCGAAAACGAACCGGGAATATGCCCACGAAATGCTTGTGCAGCGCTTCTCCTCCGAAGCGTTCAACGAGCGGCGTCGGGCACGCAACAGCTTGCTCCTGCGAGTCGGGAGCGTTCGGCGCGATCTTCTCGCCTTCGTCTCCCAAATTCGGAGTCGGGTTCCCCTGGACACGGCGCATGCGCTCACCGTTGACGCCGTCCTTCAGCAGGATGGGCGGGCGACCCGCTCCTTTCTGGAGTTGGGATACACCTGGCAGTTTGCATCCCGTCACGCGCTTGGCGTCCGGCACACCTTTTCCGAGTACAAGCGGGATGTAGAGCCGACGATCCTCTATCAGTACGCAAGCCGACGCCTCGGCAGCACCGAGGTTGCTCTCACGTTCCAAAACCTGTACAGCGACATCCTGGATCAGCAGCTCGGCATCTTTCCGGGCGACCGCGAGGTGATTCGGGACTACATTCGGCACCCGTACCTGATTTCCTTTTCCTACGCGTCCCCTGACCATCTTCCACTCCGCGGGGAAGTGGCAGGAGGGATTCAGCCGACCAGCCGGGTGATCTACGCGTCCCAGAGGGAGCCGGAATACCGATACCGAGATGACCGGCGGCTCCACTATTTGGGGGCCATTCTGGAGTACAGGTACGCCTCCTTCACCGGGGGGCTCTTCTACAAACGCGATGTGAGCCAACTCCGACGCATCGGGAAGGGCGAAAAGGTCGCGAGCGATTACACGGCGAGGCAGCAGTTCCAGCGATTCGGGCCGTTTCTAAAAGGACGTTGGGGCTCGTTTCAGGGAATGGTTCGGGGCTTTCTCGGATCCTATCAGGACCGGCAGACGGGAGAGGACTACTCAGAATCCGTGCTCCCCGAAAAAATCAGCTACGACGAAGGGCAGCGAGGGCTTCAAGCCCGCCTGCTGTACGAGCCGGAATCGGGATTTTCGGTGGGGCTAGAGTATGCGTCCTTACGTCGCCTATACGCCAGGGAAGACGATCCCGGTCGGGTGGGCAACGGCATTGTCTTCGCCCCCTGGACGGGACACTACTGGGGATTGGGCCCGAGCAACTACGGGCTCGTGGGCCGGATCGGCTACGGGTTCTCTGGGGGAGAATTCGTCATCGGGGTTGGGTACGACATCGATGGGGACGACGATTATCCGACGAAGGACCTCGATACGAGACGTTTTGACGGCGCATTTGGCCGTCTCATTCTCACGTGGTGAGTACGGGCTGGGAAAGGAGACGGGGGAGCGGGGAAAAGTGTAGCGCAGGAGCTGTGGACGCGGATGAGTCTCCTGTGCCACTTGATGTTTTTTTCGACGAAAGGGATCTTGCGCCTCAGCGGATGAGGACTCGGGAGGAACTCTGTCCGGCCCACCGGCGCTGCCAACAACCCTGTGGTCCCCTGGGCGCCGTACGTCCAGGGGAGGGACGCCGACGGGCCGGACGGAGCCTCTCTCGTTGCAGTGGTTCCGGTTCCAGCAACAGAAGTTCAGCTTCCTGTACGGGTATGCGGACAAGGCGCATGCCGACCGCGTCTATTTCTTCCCTCCGAAAGGCTCTCCAACACGAAGTGACCGAGAAATCCATTATAGCACTGCTTCTGGGCCTCGGCCTTTTCCTTGGCATTCCCCGTGCGATACAGGCCCAGCCTACCATTGACGGCCAGACAACCGATAGTGAGTACATCCAACTTGGCACCTCCCCCCCCGAACAGCCACAAGGCCCCTCACCTCCCTACATCGGCGGTGTGACATCTCTCAGCGCGCATGCGGGACCGGATTCCCTGTACGTAGCGGTCGAAGGGAAGGTCCGGAATGGCCATGACGACTTCACGCGGGAACTGGTACTTTTCATCAACTCCAGTAACGTAGATGGGATCGATTCGGGGACGCTTCTTCCGCCTGGAGACGGAAGCGGCTCGCCCTTTGCCTACGTCGACAGCATGCAGTTGGACATGGAGGTAGACTACGGGGTCCGGCTCACCGGGGATCATGATAACGCATGGGCCTTTGCTAGCATCGTGGACTATGCCAACTACGCCTCAGAAGACAGCACCGAAGACTCGTTTGAGAATACGCTCAAGTCGCTGGACGGTACGCCGGTGGAAGGGGACGCAACTGGTGGCACCTACGCCTACGACGATACCTCCGACCTGGAGACGGTCGACGGCACAGGCTTTGAGTTTTCCCTGCCGCACGACGCGCTTGGCACTTCCCAGAACGACGAGTTTCAGTTCTTTGTCTTCTATGGGGACGGGAGCACAGACACCGTGTCGGCGACCCTGATTCCGGACGACGGGAAGACCGAGCTGTATGGGTTTTCCGAGGATTGGGGGGCGGTCGACGGGACGCAGGCAACGACGGCGCGACTCCTTCCGGTCGAGCTTGCGTCCTTCGACGCCCGTCGAGACGGAACGGATGCCGTGCTCCGGTGGACGACCGCCTCGGAGACGGGCAACGCCGGCTTCGCCGTGCAGCATGCCGACGGCACCGGCGACTTTGAGCGCATCGGCTGGGTCGATGGACATGGCACGACCACCGAGGCGCAAACCTACCGGTTTGTGGCCGAGGAGCTGTCGGCCGGCACCCACCGCTTTCGCCTGCAGCAGGAGGACCTGGATGGCAGCACGAGCCTCAGCGAGGCGGTGGAGGTGACGGTGCGGCCTCAGGGGCCGATTGCGATTCAGAAGGTTGCGCCGAATCCGGTGCGGCAGACCGGCACGCTTCGGTTTACGGCGCGGGAGAGCGGGGAGGTGACCGTGGCGCTTTACGACGTGCTGGGCCGTCAGGTAAAGTCCTTGCACCAGGGTCGCGTGTCGGGGGGGCAGGCCCAGCAGGTGAGGTTTGATGCGTCGTCGTTGTCGAGCGGCGTGTACTTTCTCCGCGTCGATGGAGATGGCTTTACGCGGACGGAGCGTCTCACGGTGGCGCGGTAGCGGCGGTGGTGCGGTCGCCTGTGCAGGGTCCGCTGACGCGTGGT
>CAZBIB010000050.1:0-11753 GCA_964491575.1 uncultured Salinivenus sp.
TGAGGCGCCCGTGCACGTCGGCCATAAAGGCGGCGCCCTGCTCGTGGCGCGTGGGAACGAAGGTGACGTCCGAGTCGCGGAGCGAAAACAGAAGGTCCTCCATCTCCTCCCCCGGCAGGCCGAAGACGTGCTCTACGCCTTCGCGTTCGAGGCAGGCGACGAGGAGGTCGGAAGCTTTCATGGTGGGGGTAAGGGGCTCGTGGAAGATCTGAGGTGCACTCCTGTGACACCGCCAAATGGGTGCCGTGGTCCCTCAGTTCTTCTCGCCAAGCGGGAGGTGACGGATCCGGGCTTGCTCCAGATCGACCGAGGGAATTGCTCCCTCTTCTAGCTCCGATTCAAACTGCCGAAAGGCGCGAAGTACAGGTTGGGACTGAGCGCTTGGAAGCACGTCGTCCGTTCGCATCTGAACGACGCTCGGTGCTGCCGCTTGCGTCGCCGCAAGAATAGCGGAAAAGTCGAGATCGTGGGTGGATACGATGTGCCCGTGCCGTTTTGCCCACTGCATCAGGGTTCGATCAGGGGCATCCTCCTTTCCGACGGAATTCCAATGCGTGGCCGCGTGTCCGTCGTTCTCAAGAACGTTCCCCCACTGCGGGGACAAGTTCATGTCGACGAGAATCCGCATCCGGGGGGCTGGGTGTCTACTGAGCCTGTTTTAGAGTCACCTCTGTTTCCTCGGAACGCCAGGCCGCGTACCGGAGGGCGGCCTGCACGTCTTCCGTATCCAGGTAGGGATAGGCCTCAACGATCTCCTCAGGAGTGTACCCCTCTGCGACGAGACCGACGATCGTTCCCACCGTGACCCGTGTATTCCGGATGCAGGGTTTCCCACCCATTCGGGCGGGATCCATCGTGATGCGGTCGAGGTGCCTCATGGCTCCGTAGCGGATTTGTGTTAAGTGGTCGCTTCCATTCCAGGAACGCGGAGAAGAATCGAACATCTGCCCTTACGCACCGCAACGTAGAACGTGCCGATTCTTTAGAAGAGGTCTCCGAACTCGGATTCGCGAATGTCATTCGAGACCCCGAGCTACGTCGTACACCAACTTTCCCAACCGAATGGATGACCCCCGAACAGCACTCGTTACCGGCGGCAATCGCGGCATCGGCCTGGCGCTCTGCGAGGGACTGGTCGACCGCGGGCTGAACGTCGTCATGGGCTCCCGCAACGAAGACAAAGGCAAGGGGGCCGCGGCATCGATTCGAGGGCGCGGCGGATCGGTGCGCGTGGAGCAGCTCGACGTGATCGAGACCGCCTCGATTGAGGCCTGCAAGGAGCGACTGGACGCCGACGACGTGACGGTCGACGTGCTCATCAACAACGCGGGCGTCTACCCGGAGGCCGACGCGCTGGAGACGACCATCGACCAGCTCGATCAGGCCTGGACGGTCAATACGCGCGGTCCATGGCTACTCGTCAAGGCTTTCGTGCCCGGCATGATTGAGCGGGGGTACGGCCGCGTCGTGAACGTGTCGTCCGGCTCCGGCTTGTTCGGGAAAGGCCTCGATCCAAACCACGCCGCCTACGCTGCGTCGAAGGCCGCCTTGAATGCCCTGACGATGACGCTCGATGATGCAATTCCCACAGGGGTTGACGTGAAGGTAAACTCGATGTGTCCCGGTTGGGTGCACACCCGCATGGGCGGCGAGGCTGCGCCGCGAACGCCGGAGGAAGGCGCGGACACGGGCCTTTGGCTCGCCACCCTTCCCGAAGACGGCCCAAGCGGCGGCGTCTTCCGAGACCGGGAGCGCGGCCCGTGGTGAGGACTCGTTTTGAGTCCGTCGCTCGCTGATGCGCCCGGTGCGGACCTGCGACTCGATACACCCCAAAAGATCGAGAGACGACCGGTGGACGGTCTGAGTCACGACGCGGGCCGCGTGGCCACGATCATCCAGTAGATTCCCCAGCTCGCCTCCATCAAGGGATTCGCTTCCTTCTGGATCGTAAAGCCGGCTGCCTTCAGCTCCTCGCGGACGTACTTGAGGCCAATGTCGTGATCCTCGACCTGCTCCTCTCGCGACTTTCCAATCACGTCCTCGGCGATCGACTCCTCGATCACGAGCCGCCCGCCCGGCTTGAGGGCGGCCTTGATGTGCCGGAGCATGCTCTGATGGGCAGTGAAGTGGTGGTAGGCGTTCCGCACCAGCACCGCGTCCAGCGAGTTCGTAGGCAGCATCGGGTTATCCTCGACGCTGTACACTGAGGTAACGCGTTCGATGTCTTGCTCCGCCAAGCGCTCGTTCAACTCGGCGAGCTTTTCGTGGTCGACGTCGACCGCGAACACACGGCCGGACGGTCCCACGCGCTCGGCCATCGGAATCGTGTAGTCGCCGTCTCCGCTCCCCACGTCGGCCACCCAGTCCCCCTCGCTGATCTTCATCGCCGTGAGCAGCTCGTCGGTATCGTTTGCGTTCTGCCCGCACGATACTGTGCTTCCAAGGACGAGGAGGGGCAGCAAGAGAACCAGAATCTTGCCCAGCGGACCGGGGACGTTTCGAGAAGTGGTCATGACTGAGAGAGACTTTTGGAGAGAGCGGTCGGCGCGTTCATCGGCCGAGTGTTGAAGCGATCCAACAAACGAGAAGACACGCAGAGAGGTCGGACGTACACCGTGAGCTGCATCTGTATGCAGCAACCTGCATCCAATGGTCGAGCTCCCGTGGGGACGCTCGGGTTACGCCTTCGTCTTCGAGTACTGCCGCACAGCCACGCCCAGGATGAGAACGCCATAGCCCGCCAGGATCGCCGTTGGGTGCCACACGTCCAGCGGTCCGGCCCCCTTCATGAGCACCGTTCGCATGATTTCGATGAAGTGCTTTAGGGGACTCAGCTCCGCCACCCACTCGGCCCACGTCGGCATGCTCGCCACTGGGGTGAAGAGGCCGCTCATGAAGAGGTAGAGCACCATCACGAAGAACGTGACGAACATGGCCTGCTGCTGCGTATTGACGACCGTCGAGATCCAGAGCCCGATCCCGAGGGCGACCGTCAGGTAGATCCCGGCCACGCCGAAGAGGAGGAGCAGGCTCCCCCGAATGGGAATGTCGAAGGCGAGCCATGCCACCGCCAGCCCCACGCCGAATTCAACCAGCCCAAGTCCCCAGAACGGCAGCAGCTTGCCGGCGACGAACTGGCCCTTCGTGATGGGAGTGACATTGAGCTGCTCGATGGTGCCGATCTCCTGCTCGCGGGCGATGTTCTGGGCCGTGAGCAGAGTGCCGATGAGGGTGACGAGGAGCGTGAGGATGCCGATCGCCATGTAATCGTCGTACTCCAGGGCCGCATTGTAGCGGAGGTGAGACCGCACGTCGACGCGGGCTCGCTCGGCTCCTGCGGTTGGTGCCGCCTGCATCCGGAGCTCGTCCCCGTACTCAGCGGCCACGTCCTGCAAGATCTGCTGGGCGTAGGACTGCACCACTCCGGCCGAGGCCTTCTCGCCACTCACCACGAGCCGCACGTCGGGCGTCTGTCCGGTCACGAGGTCGTGTTCGAACTGATTCGGCACGTGGAGGACGAGGTCGGCGCGGCGAGCCTGGAGGCTCCGGTGGGCCGCCTCGGCGCTGGCGGAGCGCTCGGTGATGGCGAAGTGTTCGGAGGCCCGGAAGGCGTCGGCCACGCGGCGAGAGGCCTGCGTGTGGTCGGCGTCCACGAGATGCACCTCGGCTCGCTGCACCTCGAACGTGGCCGCGCTCGTGACGATGAGCAGCTGCACGATCGGGATCATGATGATCTGAAACAGCATCACCCGATCCCGGAGTACCTGGAGGGCTTCCTTCTGAATGAGATAGAAAATCGTTCGCATGGCTCACTCTCAGGGATGGAAGTATGGACGGATGGAAGTATGGACGTGGGGAGGTGGAGGCACAGACGTTTGGCACTTCCATCCTTCCACCCGTCCACCCCTCCACACCTATTCAAGTCGGACGTTGAAGCTGAGGGTGCTGGCGATGAGGAAGAAGAGGCCCATCCCAATCAGAATCAGCGTTTCGAGCCAGAGATAGCCGAGCCCGACTCCCTTAAGCAGAATCCCCCGAATGATGCGGATGAACCACTTGGCCGGGACCACGTGGCTCACGGGCTGCAGCCAGGCGGGCATGCTCTCGATGGGGAAGATCATGCCCGAGAGGAGCGCCGTGGGTAGCATGAGGCCGAGCAGGGCGCCCATCATGGCGGTTCGCTGCGAGTCGGTGCGGGTAGAGATAAGGACGCCGAGGACGAGGGCCACAAGGACAAAGAGGAGGCTCTCGCCCAGCAGCAGGGCCAGGCTCCCACGGATCGGCACGTCGAACACGGTGTAGGCCACGCCCAGTACGGTGAGCGCGTTGATGAATGCGACGAGGAGGTAGGGGACGACCTTTCCTCCGATAATCTGCCACTGCCGCAGGGGGGAAACCAGCATCGTCTCCATCGTGCCGGTCTCTTTCTCCCGCGCAACGGAGATGGAGGTCATGAGCGCCGACACGAGAATGAGCACGAACGCCAGCAGGCCCGGCACAAAGAAGTAGGCCGACTCCAGGGTGGGGTTGTAACGGACCCGCGTCTCGACGCGGAACGGTGGGGCCCGCGTGCCTTCGTTGAGTGCTCGCTCGTACTCGCCGAGCACGGCCCGGGCGTAGTCCTGCTGAATGCGCCCGATGTTCGGGTTGATGGCATCGGTGAGGAGAAGCGTTTGGGCTCCGCGTGGACTCCGCAGTGCCGAGGCAAAGTCGGACTCGACGACGAGGGCCTGATCGATGGTACCTCGCTGGAAGAGGGGGACGAGGGCGTCGGTGCTTTGCAGGACGCGGTGGATCCGGAAGCGGTCGTTTCCCGCGAATGTGCTCCGAAGCCGATGGGTTGCGTCGTCAGGGCTCGGGTCGACGAGAGCGAGAGAGATCTCCTCCACGTCCGTCCGGATGGCGAAGCCGAAGAGCAGGACCTGGATCAGCGGCATCAACAGGAGCACCGCCAGGGTCCGCCGGTCGCGCAGGATGTGGTAGACCTCTTTTCGGACGAGGCCGAGGAAGGCGGTCATGGCGTGTTTGGGAGTGGGGGAATGGACGAGAGGGGGAGGGGTGATTTTCGGGTTCGTTCGTTATGGGCAGAATAGCTGCTTCCTCCCCCATTCTCCCTTTCGCCTTTCTCCTATTCTGCGTCTCTCGATCAGGCAGCGTCCTCCGAAGTTGCAACTTTCACGAACACGTCGTCCATCGTCTCGGCGTCGTGCTCGGCCTTGAGGACGGCGGGAGGGCCGAGGGCGTCGATGGTGCCCTCCACCATGATCGAGACGCGATCGCAGTACTCGACCTCGTCCATGTAGTGGGTCGTCACGAGCAGCGTGGTGCCATCGGCGGCTGCCTCGTAGATCATTTCCCAGAACTGGCGACGCGTCACCGGGTCGACGCCACTGGTGGGCTCGTCGAGGAAGACAACGCTGGGTTCGTGGAGGAGCGCGACGGAGAAGGCGAGTTTTTGCTTCCACCCGAGCGGAATGGAGCCGACCCGCTCGTCGGCCGCGTGCTCGAAGCCGAGCCGCTGGAGCAACCGGTCGCGGCGATTGCGGATGTCGTCGCGGGACAGGCCGTAGATGCCGCCGTAGAGGCGGATGTTTTCGCGGACGGTGAGGTCGTCGTACAGGGCGAACGACTGGCTCATGTAGCCGATGCGCTGCTTCACCTGCTCCGGCTCGGTGCGCACGTTGCAGCCCGCCACCTCGGCCTCCCCCTCCGTCGGCTCCAGCAGGCCCGTCAGCATCCGGATCGCAGTCGTTTTGCCCGCCCCGTTGGCCCCGAGAAAGCCGAAGACTTCCCCCTCCCCGATCTCGAACGAGATGTGGTCGACCGCCGTGAAGTCGCCGAATCGACGCGTTAGATCCTGAGCGGTGATTGCTGGCATAGCGTCCGTTGGGTGTGTGAGTATGGGAGTGTTGGCGTGTGGGCGTCTCTGCTTGATCCTGAACGCCCATACGCCCAGACGCCCATACGCAGTCGTGTTGGAAGCGGGCAGGGTCGTAGAGGGAGGGTGCACCGACTGGGGAAAGTTCACGAACTGGCGCTGAGAGACATAAACACGTCCTCAATCCCGGCCTCGATTGGCTCAACCTCCGCCTCGACGCCCTCGTCGTGAAGGAACGCGCGCACCTCCTTGGTCACGAGTTCGGGCGAGGCGTCCCGGGCGTCCGTGTAGTGCAGCTCGGCGCCGAAGGGGAAGACCGATCGGGTATGCTCGAAGTCCCGAAGTGTCTTGAGCGTCCGATGCCGCTCCTCGGTACGCACCGCAACCAGCGGCCACTCGTAGCCGTCGCGGATCGTGTCGGGGGCGTCCACGGCGAGGAGAGATCCCTCCTGAATGAGGCCCACGCGGTCGCA
Organism: uncultured Salinivenus sp.; assembly: GCA_964491575.1. Classification (GTDB taxonomy): domain Bacteria; phylum Bacteroidota; class Rhodothermia; order Rhodothermales; family Salinibacteraceae; genus Salinibacter. Next base: position 6,352 of record CAZBIB010000050.1, read on the forward strand.
GCGGCTTGCCTCGTCCATGTAGGGGGTGGACACGACGATGGGAAGCCCCTCTGCCTTGAGCTGAGTGAGGGTGTCCCAGAAATCGCGACGGTTCACGGCGTCGACACCCGTGGTCGGCTCGTCGAGAATGAGGAGCTCGGGGCGGTGGACAAGGGCGCAGGACAGGGCCAGCTTCTGCTTCATGCCGCCGGAAAGAGCCCCCGCCCGGCGGTCGCCGAAGGGCTCCAGTTGTTTGTACACGGGTCGGATCACGTCCATCTGCGCTTCCGGCGTGGTCCCGAACACCGAGGCGAAGAACTCCAGGTTTTCTGTGACGGACAAGTCCGGGTACAGCGAGAACTCTCCGGCCATGTAGCCGAGACGGGGGCGCAGCGCTCGGTAGTCGTCCACCACATCGAGCCCCAGTACGCGGGCCATGCCCTCGTCCGGGGTCAAGAGGGAGGTCAGGATGCGGAAGAGGATGGTCTTGCCAGCCCCGTCCGGCCCGATGAAGCCGAACAGCTCGCCCGGCTGCACCGCAACGGAAAGCCCGTCGAGCGCCACCTCGTCGCCGTACCGCTTGACGAGGTCTCGCGTCCACACCACCGCGTCGCCGGGCGTCGCTGTCTCGTCTGGAATGGAGAACCCTGAGTCAGCAGGCATCATCGTTTCACCCATCGCGTTTCACGGATCACGAATCACACATCACGGAAGTCCCGCCATCGTTGTGTCGGCAGATGCCCCGGCCCCGTCGCGCCCAAATCTCACATCCGCCGGCATGCCAATCTTGAGGGCCCCGTCGGGATTCGGCACGCGGATCTTGACGGCGTACACGAAATCGACCCGCTCCTCTTTCGTCTGAATGGGCGTGGGCGTAAACTCGGCCTCGTCGGCCACCCACGTGACGCGGCCCATTCGCGATTGTCTGGTGTCCTCGCTTTCGTCGACGAAAACGCTGACCTGCTGTCCGATTTTGATGTCCGAGAGCTGCGCCCCGCTCACGTACGCCCGCAGCGTGAGGGTGTCGAGAGAGGCAATTTTGTAGAGGGGCTCCCCGGTGCGCACGACCTCCCCCTTCTCGGCGTAGGTGGTGAGGACTGTGCCCTCGATGGGATTGACGACCCAGCTCTTCTGAATGCGCTCGTTGACCTGTGCGATCTGTTCGTTGATGGCCTCGATCTCGTGGACGAGATTGGCCTTCTGCGTGCGGGTGGCCTCAATGCGCCGCTCCAGTACCTGCACCTCGTCCTCCGCCTGATCGACCTGCCGCTCGGGGGCCGCGTCGCCCTCACGGAGGGTTCGCATGCGCTTCAGCTCGCGGCGGGCTGCCCGGAGCCGCTCGGTGAGCACGTCTACCTCCGCCGTCACGCTCGTCATCTTCGCCCGAACAGCCTGTTGCCGCGCCCGGAGCTCGCGCCGCTGCAGAGCGAGGCGCGTGGTGTCGACCAGTCCCACGCTGGCCCGCGGAACGGAACGGCCGAGAGACCCTGCGGGAAGACGGTTCCCCTCCTCCACGTGAAAGCGGAGGAGCTGGCCGCCGATCTCATTCGATACGGTCACCTCCTCGGCCTCGAAGGTGCCGTGGGCGTCGGGGTCGTCTTCGTTCTCGCAGCCGAGCAGAAGCACCGCGGTCACGACAACAAATAACGTTGCGGATAAAGGTCTGGACACGATCATAGAGGGGTGAGCACAGGCAATTTCCCCCATAGCTCGACCCGCCGGTCGACACTATTACGGGGGGATGGGAATTACGGCGATTTCTTGAACGGAAGAATCGTTCCGGTGGCGCGCTGCAGCGCGTATCGTCCCATCACGACCCGGTACTGGACCTCCGTCCGTTCGAGGCGGGCGCGCCGGAGCTCGGTCTCCACTTCGAGAAGATTCAAGTTCGTGATGGTGCCCGCCTCGTACCGAGTGCGGGCGAGTTGGGCGGCGGCCCGTGCCTGTTTCACTCGCAGGGCGGTCGTTGCCAGGCGATCGAGGCGAGCCCGGAGGTCCGACGCGGCTTGTTTGACTCGGGTGCGTACCTGTCGACGCACGTCGGCAAGTCGCGCCTCGGCGGCCTGCACTTGAGCCTGCGCCTCTTCCATCTGCCGGTGCGTCGCAAAGCCCTCGAAGAGCGGCACAGTGAGCGACACCCCGATCGACTCGTTCAGGCGTGGCTCGTTCAACTCGCCGGGATAGCCGTTTTTCACGCCGCCGAGCGCGTCGAGGCTCAGGGAGGGAGCATCCGAATGGTGGGCCACGCGCACCTGGCGTCGGGCTGCGTGCACCTGCGCCTGCGCCACCTGCACCGAGGGGTGCTGGAGAAGAGCGCGCTGGGCGAGAGAGTCTGCGTCGATTCGGGTCGTATCTGCTGCCGTCAGGGTCGGCTCGATGGTGCCGCGCAGGACTATTTCGCTTGGGGCGCTTCCGAGGAGGCGCCGTAGCTCCGCGGTCTGTCGCTGCCGCTCACTGCGAAACTGTGTGAGCTGACTCCGTGCGGCCGACAGGCGGGTGCGGGTGGACTGCACCTCAAACTCAGTGGCCGTCCTGGCCTCCGTCTGCCGCCGAACGACCGCCAGGGTCCGTTCGAGCCGGTCGATCTGTTCGCGCTGCACGCCGATTCGGGCGTCGGCGAGGAGGGTGGTGTAGAAGGCCTCCACAGCCCTGAACGCGAGGACGGTGCGCTCGACGGCCACCCGACGCCGCGCTGCGGTGCGCCCCGCCTCGGCTCGGTCAATGCGGACCTCCGTCGTGCCGAAGTCATAGAGCGTCTGCCGTACCCGAAGATGCCCGTCGTACAGATTGTTGGGCTGGATGCCGACCGTGCGCCCCCCGTCCGGTCCACCTGGCATCCCCGGCACGGAAATCTCGGGAGCAGGATCTTGCCGGCGGTACATCCCCACGGCCGACACGCGCGGCCGGTATCCGCTGCGCGCCTGCCCCACGCGAGCCGAAGCGGCGTCTACCTCGCGCCGGGCCGCCTTGACCGTAGGATATGTCTCTAGTGCCTGCTCCACAACGGTCCCGACCGTGAGCGAGTCTGACGATTCCGGCTGAGCGGCGGCGGTCGGCATGCCGAGGGCGAATACGAGCACGACGAGCCATCCCGCCCGACTTCCAACGTGCTCGTCATGGAGAGGCAGCAAAACCTTCATGGGCATCGGCTGTCTGATCGGTGGCGAGAGTGGGCAGCTGAGAACGCACCATAATCGGAGCGCTGCATTTGTCAGGATTCTGATTCGGGGCGGAGGGCCCCGAGGAAGAAGGGAGGAATTTGCTCTTTCCGCTCTTCGAGAAAGCATTCGAACGTGTCGTCCATCCCCAGCAGAGCTTCGAGGAGCGGGCGGGCCACGAACGGGAAGATGCAGAGCGCCACGAGGTTGACGACGAACTGCTCGACCGAGATGGGGCGCAAGGTTCCCTCCTCGGCTCGCCGCCGGAGCTGTTCGTCGAGAGCATCGAGGTTCTCGAATGGGGCTAGGCCCATCGATCGGATCCGCTGCTTCAGAGCCTCCGGATTCTGATTCAACTCCCCGACAACGTACGACGGGAGGTAGGGATTGGCCTGCATCGTCTCGATGTATCGGGGAACGAACGTCTCGACCTTCTCCTCAATCGACCGGTCGGAGGTAAGAATGGCCTGAAGGCGGGGCAGAAAGTCCGACACCACCTCCTCGAAGACTGTGTCGGCCAGGGTCTTCTTGTCGCTGAAGTAGTAGTGCAGGAGCGCCTGGTTGACGTTGGCCTCCTGGGCGATCTCCTTCAGGCTCGCGGCCTGCGTCCCCTCCCGGACGAACACGGTGTGGGCGGCCTTCAGAATGCGCTCTTCCGTTGAAAGATCGGAGGCGGGCATCTTGGGAGAATGAATTCAGTTGTTAAGTATAAAATTAAACTGTCAGGTAAAATCAGAAGACAGAGGCCTGTTTCGTATAGAATGGCGGTTTTTGGGAAGACAGGGTGAATTTGACTTCTATGTTTAAGGGTAGAATTAGCCTGGATCGCCGAGTTCTCTGTGAGAGGGGGAGTCCCTGACGTTAGAATTGAAGGTCGGCACGTGTCTATCGAACACCCCCGATACTTTTTCGAATTCCCCCGCACCCATGCAGCCCGTTCATCTCCGCCGCTCCAAAGGAGTTCATGCGCCAAACAGGCTCCCGATCGTCCTCGGTCTTCTTGCGTCCCTCGGTCTCCTGCTCGCACTTCCGGCCCATGCGCAACCCGTGACCGACACGACCGTCACGTGGCGCAGCTACAGCCGCACCGGCACGGCGCAGGTGCAGGTCTACCCCGGCCCGCCCGACGACGACGAGACCCACACCATCGTCGTAAAAGAGCTGGCCGAGAACCGAGGGCCGTCGACGATCGAGGACTTTCAGTACCTCGCCGATCTCGTGGGGCGACGGGTCGGCGTGGATCCAACGCAGGCGTACTGGGTCCTCTACTGGGGCGGGTTCTCGTTCGAGGGGGCCGACTCCGACGCCGACAAAGCCCTCTTCCTGCGGGCTACCTTCAACCGAACGAAGAGCGGCAATCTGAGCAGTCCGTACTGGGACGTCATCTCGAAGACCGACGTGCGCGAACTGACAGACCGGCGGTGGCGGGAGTGATGGAAGTATGGAGAGGAACTGGAGGGAGAATGGAAGAGCGGCGATCGTCAGGCGGGAATGAATCTGATGAAGCAACGATCGCGTTTGGGACAACGAACCTTCGCACCTTCTACTCTTCTGATTGTCCGATTCCCATGGTCCAGATCGACACTGAGTACGTCGGCGACCTGCGCTGCACCGCCGAGCACGTGCCGTCCGGCGTGACCCTCACCACCGATGCCCCGAAGGACAACCGTGGCGAAGGCCGGACCTTTTCGCCAACCGACCTGGTCGCCACGGCGCTTGGGACGTGCATTGCCACCATTCTCGGCATCCAGGCGGAGAAGCACGACGTTGGCCTGGAGGGCACGGAGATCACGGTCGAGAAGGAGATGGCGTCCGATCCGCGCCGCATCGATTCGCTCCGGACCGAGGTCACGATGCCGATGGCCCTCAATGAATCGATCCGAAGGCGGATGGAGCGCACTGCCCGCCTTTGCCCGGTGGAGGAGAGCCTTCACCCAGACATCGACACGCCTATCGTCTTTCACTGGCCGGAGGAGACGTCGGCGGCGTAGGCACGTTCGATGTTGCGGTCACCATCACGCGTTCGCTGATGTCGTCGCCCGTGCCATTTTTGCGCAATTATAGGTGGAGGGGGCGAGGTCTTTCCCATCGTGGACCGGCGCGTCGATTCCGAGGTCTGTCCGCTCTTCTTCCAGTTCGGCACCGGCCATGCGCTCGACGCGGCGTTCCGCACCGCTGGATTTGAGCACGTGTCGTCCGAGCGCTTCTCAGTCACGCTGCCCTTCGATTCCGAGGAGGATGCCTGTGCGGCGGCCTTTGAGGGCG
>CAZBIB010000050.1:11853-16297 GCA_964491575.1 uncultured Salinivenus sp.
GCGGCAGGATTTCATTGACGCCCAGCAGCGGATGCTCGACCGGTTTGGGGTCGATGCGCAGTCTCGGTTCGTCGACGTTCCCTCGATTGGGGGGCAGGCCCACGTGCTGGTTTCCGGCGACGGGCCAGCCGTGGTGATGGTCAATGGAATCGGGACCCCTGCCGCGATGTGGGCGCCCCTGATGGCGGAGCTCGATGGCTTCCGTTTGCTTGCGGTTGATCTTCCTGCCTATGGCCTCACCGACGACGCCGCGGAACTCGCCGACAACTTGCGGCGCAACGCCGTCCGCTTTCTCGCCGAGGTGCTCGATCGGCTCGCGTTGGACGTGCCGTGCTTTGTGGCCAACTCGCTGGGTTCGCTGTGGACCAGCTGGCTGGCCCTGGATCGACCGCAAAGTGTAGCAGCAATGGTACATGTGGGATGCCCCGCTCTGGCCCTCGATACGTCGGCTCCGCTTCCCATGCGGCTTCTTTCGGTCAAACCCCTCGGACGACTGCTGACTTGGCTGCAGCCACCATCGGAGGAGCAGGTCGAGCAGCTCAGCAAGATGGTGAACGAATATCCTCTCGTCCCAGAACTCGCCGATCTGCTGCTGGCGACTGAGCGACTACCGGGGTTTCGCAACACGTTTCTTTCCACACTCCATGCCCTGCTCCATCTTCGCGGCAGTCGGCCAGAGATGAGGCTGACGGCTGAGCAGCTCGCGCGGATGGATCAGCCGACACTCCTGATCTGGGGGCAGGATGATCCCTTTGGCTCCCCAGAAGTGGGGGAGCGCATGGTGAGAGCCATGCCCGATGCTGAGCTGCACGTCGTCGGCGGAGGGCATGCTCCGTGGCTCACGCAGTCAGAGCGCATCGGTCCAATAGCCACACGCTTTTTGAGACAACCCGAATGAGCGAGACGATTCTAAATGATTAAACCACATGGAGGAAGGCCATGACTCAAAAGCAAAGCGCAAATCCCGCCGAGAGGTACCAGGAATATCTCGTCTCCGGCATCCATGCCCGCTGGACACCGCTGTTTCTCGATACGCAGAGCCAACGCCCGGCGAGCGGGTGTTGGACGTGGCTTGCGGCCTGGCATTGTGGCGCACAACGTCGCGCCGCTGCGTCTATTGTTCCGGACTCAGAGATGGACGGAGCAGCACGTTCCGATCTGGTGCAGACGGTCGGTCGAGAGATTGGCGCGACGCTGCAAGAGTATACTGAGGGCGACGCGGCTTCCTTTCCCATGCACGCGCACTTTGCGGTGGCGCAGGCGTAGCGACGCGCACGTCTGGACTGCCGCCCGAGACGGACGTATCACCAGCGCATCGGTAAGCATGTCGTGTCGGGGGCTGTTTTTACGCAATGGATGAGTAAAGGGCCTGCGGCCCGTGCCGTGCTTTCCTCCGATAATTACAGAGCCAATCCAGGAGAACACCAATGGCCGAGAAAGACGCAGCACTCCTCGATCGGATGGAGACGAAACGAGAAGAACTGCTCGCCTACATGTCGAAGGTGCGCCCACGCAAGCGGCGCCTTACCAACCTCACACTCTTTTGCGGAAGTGCAGCGACGGTATTGACGGCCACGCCCGGCCTGGGCGGCGAGGCCGTCACCTCCTGGCTGGCCCTCAACGTTTTTGGCGCTACTGCGCCTGCCTGGCAGATCCTCTGCCTGGGGGCGACCCTGTGCACCGTCACAGCGACCGTAGCAACGCAGATACTGAAGTCACGCGATTTGGAAGTAAAGCTCATCAAGGCCCAGACGGCGGCCGCCAAGCTCGAGGTCATCGCCACTGATCTGCAGTCTGGGAATATCGAAAATCAACGGGCGAGCGCCGAGTACCTGCGATGCGTTGAGGACACGGCGTTCCTTCAGACCTGAGCAGCACCCCCGCGTCGTTTCCGCGCAATGAAGGGATGAAGGCACGCTGCGATGCTGCGCGCCAACCTCCACACTTCCACACCTACGCCCCCAGACCCGTCATGGAACCCCTGCAAGCAGTTACGACCAACGGCAAGAACACCACGCTCGACGAAGACGCCACCCAGGCCTTTGCCGAAAAGCTGCGCGGCGATCTCCTCCATCCCGGCCACGACGACTACGAGGAGACCCGCCAAATCTGGAACGGCCTGATCGACAAGCGCCCGGCGCTCATCGCGCGCTGCATCGGCACCTCGGATGTTGTCGACGCAGTTAACTTCGCCCGCGAAGATGATCTTCTCGTAGCGGTTCGCGGCGGCGGGCACGGCGTGCCCGGAAACGCCGTATGCGACGCCGGACTGGTTATCGACTGCTCTCGAATGAAGGGGATACAAATTGATCCGGTCGAGCGCACCGCCCGCGTCCAGCCCGGCGCGGACTGGGGCGACCTCGACAAGGAAACGCAGCTCCACGGCCTGGTGACGCCCGGCGGGCAGGTCTCGATGACCGGCGTGGCCGGGCTCACGCTGGGAGGCGGCATGGGCAATCTGCGCCGCAAGTGGGGTCTCTCCTGCGACAACCTCCGCTCCGTCGAAATCGTCACCGCTGACGGCCGGATCCTCACCGCCAGCGAAGACGAAGACCTCTTCTGGGCAGTGCGCGGCGGCGGAGGCAACTTCGGCGTCGTGACCTCCTTCGAGTTCCAGCTCTACCCGCTCGGCCCGGAGATCTTCGGTGCCCTGACGATCTACCCCTTCGAGGAGGCCGCTTCTGTGCTGCGGGGTTGGCGCGACTTCATGATCGAGGCCCCGGATGAGGTGACCTGCGACGCGATGGTCTGGGGCATGCCGCCGCTCCCGGGGGTGCCCGCCGAGATGCACTGGGCGCCGGTCGTCATTCTCACGGGGATGTACGCCGGGCCGGCCGAAGAGGGCGAGCGTGTGCTGCAACCGGTGCGCGAGATGGATACGCCCATCGGGGACGAGAGCGCGCGGCAGTCGTACGTCGCGATGCAAAGCGCCGTGGACCCGATGTTCGCCGACGGCCAGCTCTATTACTGGAAGTCGCTCTTCGCTGACCGCCTGAGCGACGCGGTGATCGACAAGGTCGTTACCGCTGCCGCCGAGAAGCCCTCCCCGCAGTGCCTTTTCGCGCTTCGTAGCCTGGGCGGTGCGATGGGGCGGGTGCCGGAGGAAGCGACCGCCTACGGCAACCGCGACGCCCTGTTCAACATCAGCATCGACAACACCTGGCAGGACTCCGCGCGCACCGACGAGATGATCGAGTGGACGCGCGAGACCTGGGCTGATCTGCGCGAACGGACCGGCGGAGGGGTCTACGTCAACTTTGCCGGGTTCGGGGAGGAGGAAGACATGCTGTCACAGGCGGCCTATGGACGTAACTACGAGCGCCTGCGGCGGGTCAAGGCGAAGTACGACCCGGAGAACCTGTTCCGCGTCAACCAGAACATCGCGCCGGCGGAGAACGGCCAGGCACTGGCGTGAGCACGGCGTTGGCATTGTCACGAGCACACGCTTGCGGCCGCGCGCTACCAAGGTCGCCGCATTCACCAACCCACGGAGGACCATCATGGCTACTTCACCTCAAGAAGTCAATCAAGACACCAAATCAGACGGACGAGACATCCCGAACGAGCCGGCGGTGATCCTGCCCGGCGACGGCGAGGCGTTCGGCTTCGCGGAGACGGGCGGGCAATGGAAGATCGACGCCGCAGACACCGGCGAGCGCTTCGTTGTCGCCCATTATCCCATCGCGCCGCGCACGCTGGTCGCTCCGGCGCATTGCCATCACAACGAGGACGAGTACACCTACGTGCTCGACGGTACGCTGGGCACCTTGGAGGGGGATGAAGCAGTGACGGCCGGGCCGGGAACGTGGATCGTCAAGCCGCGCGGCCAATGGCACACGCTCTGGAATGCCGGGGATACGCCCTGCCGTGTCATGGAGATCGTCTCTCCAGCCGGATTCGAAAGCTACTTCGAGGAAGTGGCCGCTGCCGGGAGCGACATGGAACGACTCATGCAGATCAACGAGAAATACGCCATCGAGATGGACTTCGAGAGCGTCCCTGAGCTCTGTGAGCGCTTCGGGTTGACCTTTCCGGAGTTGTAAGGTCCCAATCCTCAGGCGCTGAACCACTTATTCTGAAAACGGAGGACATTCGACATGGAAACCCACACTGGACCACACAGCACAACCTTAGAGGAAGAAATTATGGAAACCATCACGTCAGCAGATGGGACGCCCGTTGCCTTCGAACGGACGGGGAGCGGGAGGCCGAGGACGTGGCGGCCGTCGTCGATGCAATCGACGAACCCGTGACGCTGTGGGCCATTCCGGGGGCGCCCTCTATTCGCTGGAGGCGGCCCTGCGAACCGACAATCTGCGCGACCTCATCCTGAACCAGCCTCCCATTGCAGTCGGCGACCACGAACTCGACTTTGAAGAGGTGGTCGCTGAAATGAGGGAGTTGCTGGACGACGGGGAGAACGAGCAGGTGCTCGTTTCCTTTT